>JAPLOD010000490.1 GCA_026692735.1 Planctomycetota bacterium
GCAGCAGGTTGGCGACGTTCGCGCCGAAGATGCCGTTGTAGACGTGGAGTTCGTCGAGGACCACGTAGCGCAGGCGCAACAGGAAAGTCGCCCAGCGTGCGTGCTGCGGCATCAACGCCGCGTGCAGCATGTCGGGGTTGGAGAAGATCGCGGCGCTCTGGTCGCGCAGCTTGCGGCGCATGTGCGGCGTAGTGTCGCCGTCGTAGACGCCGCTGAGGACCTTGCCGAGCCCGGCCGCGGTAAGACAGGCGCGGAACGCTTGCGACTGGTCCTGGCAGAGCGCCTTGGTCGGAAAGAGAAGCAGCGCCGTTGCGCAGGCATCCTGTTCGTCCTCTTCCTCTGAACGCAGGCTGCGAGAGCGCGCAACGGCCTCGAGAATGGGGGCGACGTAGCAGAGACTCTTGCCGCTGGCCGTGCCGCTGACGACCAGCACGTCGCGTCCTTCGCGCGCAGCGCGGATGGCCTCGGCCTGGTGACTGTAGAGCCGTTCGACGCCGGCGCGCCGCAGCATGGCGAGCACAGCGGGCGGCAGCCCCCCGCCGTCGGGAGCGTACTCCGCGGGCCGCGCGGGCACATCGCGGGCATGCACGATCTGGCCGCGGTACGCCGGCGAGGCGCGCAGTTCCTGGAGAAAGCAATCCACGTCCATCAGAGTCCGCCCAACAGGTCATCGTCGCGCGGCGGCGGAATCTGGACGAGAATCTCGGCCAGCGTCAGCAGGTCGTGCTGGTTGTGGCTGACGACGGCGGCCATCCGCGTGGCATCGCCGCCGCGCACGTACGCGTGATAGGCCTCGCCGATCTCAACGCCGGGAATGTCGCCCTGGCGCTTGCGCCCGCAGACATGGTACTCGAGGGTCTGGAGGCGGCAGTCGCCGAAGCGGTCCTTCCAGGCGCGCCGGGCGAGATGCAGCAGGTCGAGATGGGCGTGGTCGAGACGGCACGGCACGCCGTTGGCCGCGGCCCGCATCCGCAGATACGGCACGTCGAAGCTCTTGCCGTTGAACGTGACCAGCAGCTTGCAGGCGGCAACCTGTTCGATGAAACACGCCAGAGCGGCGCGCTCCTCGGAATAGTCGCGCGCGAGGAACTGCCGCACCACCAGGCCAGAACCGTCCCACAGCAGCGTGCCGATGAGAAAGAGCGGCGACGAGCCGAGCCCGGTCGTCTCGAGGTCGAGAAAGAACAGGTCCTCCAGCCGCGGGACGGTTGCCAGGTCCAACTCCGGCAGTTGCCTGCGCAGGCCGGACGCGGGGTTCTCCAGCGCATCACGCAGCGCGGCGGACAATTCCACCAAGGCGCCCGTGGGCACGCGCAAGGTCGTGACCAGGCTGCGCGTGACGACACGCTGTTCGATGAGGTACGCGCGGCCGCCGTTCGGCGCGGTGATCTCCCTGCCGGGGACAGCCTGGCTGAGGGGAACCTGGCGGCCGGAAGGGGCGGGGACCGTTGGCGGCTTCTCCGAACGGGGCAGGTCGCGACGGAACACAAGCGGCGGGGGGGCCACCGAGTGCGGAACGGCCTCGTGCGTTCCCTCATCCGGTGCCGGCACTGGCGGCGGAGAGGGCTTCCTGTGCAAGCGCCGGCGCAGGTCGCCGATGGCGCTCGAGTCGGGTTGAGCCGCCGACCCATCGGACGCACCGGGGCGCAACGTCTTGAGTTTCCTGCGCAGTTTGTCTTCGTCAAAACCCATGGCGCCATTGTCCCGCGCGGGCTTCCGTCTCTCCGGCTGGTCGCCCATGCGCCGCCCAGTATCGCCGCTGCAACCGTGCTCGCCAAGTGCGTTGGCACGGGTAATGGCGCCTCCTGAGAGAGGCGCCACGGATGTTCGTTGCCGCCCTCCCGACGCTCTGCCCCAAAAAGGCTCAGGTCTCGCTGTCGCGATACGACATAGAAATGTCGTATCTGTACTGCTAGACGACAGCCCCATCGGGGTGTAAGCCTACTATAGAGGGTACCGAGGGCTTTCCCGACCGTTCAGGCGTATCCCACGAGGGGGCGTATGCCATGCTGCGAAAGTTGACCAGGACGCCGATCCCGGCACTCGTGGGGATGCTCATCGCGACAGTGGGCTTCCTGTTCGATGTCCATGCCGTGGCAGACAAGGACAATCAGGGGCGCTGGGAGAAACCGACGGAGAACAATGCGCCGGACAAAGAGGTTCCGGGCTTCCTGGTGAACCTCGGGCCCACCGGCGCGCGGGCCGTCCTCACTGAGAGGACGTTTATTGTTCGCTACATCTTTAAGGATTCACCCGCGGTCGGTCGGCTGAACATCGGCGACGTGATCACCGGCGTCTTCGGGAAGCCTTTCTCTCCACACACGTTCGGCGGGGTGCACGGCTACGAGGGCCCCATTATGGATTTTGGCATGGGGATCGAAGCCGCGGAAGGAAAGGATGGGAAGTTGGTCCTGGATGTGTCTCGTGGGGCTGAGACTAGCAAGGTGACCATTGATCTCGAGGCCATCGGGACGTTCAGCCCTACGTTTCCAATGCAATGCAGGAAGTCGGAGCTGCTCCGCGCCAAGGCGTTGAAGTACTTTGCCGACCATCCGGAAACGCAAGGTGTGTGGCAGTCGCATGCGCACTCCGCCGTGACCCTTGCGCTCCTGACCAGCGACGATCCGAAACAGCAGGCCATCGGCAAGAAGATGGCCCAGAAATGGGGCACCGAAATACCCAATGCAGGCACTTGGACGTGGAACTTATCCTATCAACTGATCACGCTCTGTGAGTACCACCTCATGACCAAAGACGCGTCGGTCCTGCCGACAATCAAAGCACTGGTGAATGCCCTTGAGAAGGCCCAATACCAGGGGCGGATCCTGGTCTGGGGGCCCACCGGGGACAAGTCCCTTGAAAAGGAAGACTACGCAAAGGTTGATGCTCTGCAGCAGCTTTATGATGGCGGTTTCGGCCACGGGCCCTATGTGCCGGGCGTCGGCAAGAACGGTTACGGGCCCATGCAGTACACGACGCTCCTTGCCATCACTGCCTGGCAGTTGGCCGGGCGATGCGGCGTAGAGGCTGGGCCTGATCGAATCAAGAGGTCCCTGGAGTTCAACCATCGGTGCACGAACGCCGCGGGCGCAGTGGGGTACGGCGGGGAATTCTGCCTGGCTTTTGGGATTCATGATCCTGCTGCATACAAGAAGTCTACAGGCGGTGACAATTACGTGGGACGCGTCGGAGCCGCAATCATCGCCCACAAGCTGAGTCCGGAGTTTCCCGAATCCGCGGAGTACATCGAGAAATTCCGGAGTTACTTCAAGCGGGCCTACAAGAGTCTTCCGGACGGGCATGCGGATTCCAACCTGGGCATCATGTGGGGTTTGCTTGGGGCCGCGGCATCGGAGGACGACGTGGTGCTGCGCACGGTTCTGGACTACCACAAGGCCTTCTTCAACATGATGCGCTGCCACGATGGCTCGTTCGTGCTGCTTCCCGGCCGGGACTACGCGGACAATGGCTACTACATGGCCTCGCGTTACCATCCGACCGCCACGATGGCGCTCGTCTTCGGTCTGGCCAATCCAAAGCTCCTGATTCAGGGAGTCCAAGTCAGCATTCCGGGTGTCAACCCGAAAGCGCTCAAGGGGAAACTGGACGCTGCCTACAAGGCCATTGTCAAGAAGGCCTATGGAGAGGCTGCGAGTGCGCTGAAAGGCGCCAAGGGTGAGGACGCGGAGGCAGCCAGTGCGATGGCAGCTTATCTCGATGCGCAGTTGCAGCGCGATGTCGCGGGGCTTGAGGCGTTAGAGAAGGCCGGCGACATCTACAGGCTCGATGCGGAACTTGCGAAAGTGCGGGCGAAGTTCGGCCCGTTCGATGGCCTTAAGGAGCGGATCAGCCGCTTTGAGGAAGGCCTGCGCCAGGATGCGTGGAAGATGGAGATGAAGCTGGGCGCGAATTACCGCCAGTTGGTGGACGCTCTGCAGCGCAACAAGGGTGCGGCGTATGCCGGGGATCTGGAGAAATTCGGCGAGAAACATCCGGAGTCCCTCTATGGCAAGTGGGCTCTTGAGGTCGCGAAGGAATTCCGCGCCAGCGGCAGCATCAAGGATCCCTCCGTGAGCAAACCCGTCGCGATCGCTCCCGCCGGCACGACGCCGGCGGCGCCGTCCGCCGGTGCTGCAGCCTCAGCCGCGCCGGCGAGCACTACCGCGGTGGCGGCAAAAGATACTCCCGCCAAGCCCGCCCCTCCCCCGTCCAAGACCGCTGCGGTCTCGGCCGAAGCGCTGGACGCGTGGCAGGGGCGGTTCGTCAAGAAGCTCGACGCCCTGGCGAAGAGCGGCGTGAGGCTGATCCTTCCCATGGGCGGGCAGGAGAGCTATGCTGTCCGTGGCGCCAACGAGAAGTCTTTGATCGTGAGCATCCAGGGCAATGACCTGCCGATGCCTTGGAAGCAACTGCCGCTGGGCACTCGCGCTGCACTGGCCAAAGCCGCCGCCAAGGATGACGATGTGGAGACGCTGCTCATCGCCGCGGTGTTCCAGTTGGCCACCGGCAATGCAGACGCGGCCGAGGACTTGTTCGCCAAGGCTGCATTGAAGGACGCCGACGCAGCAAAAGCTGCCAAGGCAGGGCTGGCGCCACACTGAGTAGCTGCTCATAGGCCCGCGGCAATCAGCGGCCACCTGCTCACTTGGGGCCACCGTTCTCGGCCATGTCCACGGCGCAAAAGGCCGTGCCACGAGGTCACAGCCGTGCGTGAAGTGCGTTAATACTGATCCTCCGGCACCCAGTTCCAAAGCCCTTCCTTGCCGCTTGCATCGGTCCGAGGGGCCGCAGTGCGGCCCTTGCTGATGAAGTCCTTGAGCATGTTGAGCATTGCATCGTGGGCGGCCTTGAAGCCGGTGACGCAGTCGCCGAAGTCGCGGTCTTCATCGTCCCAGGTGCCGGGCTTGCCGTCGGCGCCAAGCTTGGTGGCTTCCTTGCCGTCGTAGAGGTTGTCTTTGAGGCTGACGACGCCCCAGTTGCGCTTTTCAGAGGAGTTCTCGGCCCAGGCCCAGTAGGACACCAGCACCATAGGATAAGTCTTACCGTCGGGCGTGTAGTTCCAGCCATCCAGCAGTTTCTCCCGGTACAACGCGGCCTTTTCCGGCTGGGTCTTGGCGTAGCCCTTGGGATCGCGGTAAGGCTTCTTGTCGCCGTCGTAAAAGACGTGCATCGCAGAGTCCTCGTCCGCGCTGAGATAGACGGCCAGCAGGCCGGGCTTCACGAATTCGCCTTCGGCGCCCTTGGGCGGCAGACCCCGCAGCATGTCAACGTACGTGGCCATGGCCTTGTATTCGTCCAGGTCGGCGGGCACCTTACAGCCGATGATCAGGTGGTTGGGATCCGCCTTCCGCAAGTACTGCGACTCAACCTTGTGCAGCCGGTCAACGTAGACGGGGATGAAGTCCGTGAGATCCTTGAGGCAGTTGGGATTGGGCTTCTCCTTGGGATTCCTGCTGACCATGGTGTGGCGGGCGCCGAGCCAAGCGGCGCCCAGCTTGCCGTCCTCGTCCAGGAAGCCTTTGCCCTTGCCGTAGCCCTCGGGCGTTGTGTCCCAGGCCGTATAGTCGCTGCCCCAGGCCTCGTTGAGCTTCTGGATTGTCGCGTACTTCCTCTCCAGAAAACCGCGCAGGGCGTACTTGGTGTAGTTCTTCGTGTCGGTGAACGCCGGTTGGCCGAACTCGCCGCGGCTGGATTGCCCCTGGTGCGGCAGCGAGGCCATGACGCCCCAGCCGAGATGAAACTGGCTGCGATCGCGCGCGAAGGCGAAGAGGAAATCCGTCTCCTCCAGGATGTAGCCAATGAACCAGGGATTGGTCCAGATGCGAGGGGCCTGCCGCTGCGACATGATCTCGCAGGCCTTCTCGAACTGCGGGTCGAAGATGTCGCCCTGGTTGCGCCCGTGGATGTGATCGCGGCCGAACTGGCAGCCGTCCAGGATGTCCTTGATGGGCGAATCGAACAGGCCGACCTTCGTCAACCTGCCGTCTCTCATCACACCGGCCTTGGGATACATGGCGACTTCCAGAGCGTGATACCAGGCGATGAACGGCAGTTCGGGCTTGATGAAAACGTCGCCGCTGGCGCTGGGGGAGAACAGGGGCACGTCGCTGAAATATCCGGCGGACATATTGAAACCGACCTTGCCCATCTGCTCCATGAAGTGCGTATACCACCTGGCCCGGCTTCCGCCGTACTTGATCTGCCAGCCGTCCTGCTCGGGCGGCACCTTGCTTCTGGCGCCGGGCAGGTAGCCGTACAGGCCCGGGTACGTGCTGTCGGGGCCAAAGCCCATATACGGATGCCCCAGCGGCGTGAACATGACGAAGCGGTCGCCGACCTTCTGCACCTTGAAGAAGCCGCACAGGAGGTATCTGTCGCCGGCCTTGGCGTATGCGGTGAGCTTTCCGTCAGCAGGGTCCGTGGCGATGGTGTCGGTCGTGTTGCCGATGATCCTATAGTACTTCACGCAATACTGTGGGGCGTCACCGTACTGCTTGGCGGTTTCCGCGTCGGGGGGCGCAAGCGAGCGCTCGAAGTTGGGGTTGATGACGCGGCCCTTGAGGGCGCCGGGCTCGAAGCCGCCCTCCGTGCTTACCAGTTCGTTGTCGCCGACCGACTTGATCGTACCGCGGCACCACCTGTCGAGTTTGGTCTCCTTGGTGGTAATGCCGCCGAAGATGTCCCGCGCGTCGCCGGCCGGAAGCGCGGAGGCTACCAGCAGGGCGATCCCCAGGAACACACAGGCTTTCATGTGATTCGCTCCTTATGCTCAATGCCCCGCGACCCGCGCTCTTATCCTGTCCTACACCAGAGCAAGCCCAGGCGACAGAGATGCTCGTCCGCTCCCCCTGTGCCAACGCATTTGGCAAGCAAGGTGTCGGCGGCGATGTGAAAGGCTTGAGGCTAAGAGTCGCTGGTGAGCCAAGAGTGACGACGGGTGCTCAGCGAGCGGCCACTGGTACCACGATCTGTTTCCCGTCGCGGAGGAGCTTCCACGCCTCCGTCACGAACGGGCCGGGGCCCGTCGCGGGCGCCTGCTGGCCGAGCTGAGGTACGGGCACGCATTGTCCTGGCCGAAGGTCTTCTGCCAAGCGTCGAGCCGTGGCTTAGGGTTGGGGGCGGGGTCCTGGACGTCGAAGAGACCCTCCTTGTTGCCCGCGTCAAAGAGGTTGCCGTCGCATACGTTAGTGTCGTTGCGGCCGAGGTAGATGCGCCGCGGGCAGCCGACGAAGACGTTGTTGAGCACCACATTCCCGCGGCACTCGCCCTTGCGCCCGTCCACCACGCGGTCTTTCTGCAAGTTGTTCACTGACACCGCCAGCGAGCGGACATTCACGAAGAAGTTGTGGGCAACGATGGTGTTGTCGCAACTATCCGCGCAGAGCGCGGCGCCGTCCTTGGGACCACCGGGCTTTTCGCCGGATGGCCGGATGTCCCAGAAGCAGTTGTGGTCGAGGCTGTTCGGCTTGTGGCTCACCTCCAGGTACAGCGCCCCTGCGCAGGTGGAGATGCCGTAGAACACGTTGCCGGTGACCCGGCAGTTTTCGTTGAGGTAGTCGAGCCAGATGCCGGAGGCGCGGTGCAGGTCGCGGAACGTGTTGCGCCGGATCAGGACGCTCTTCGCCACGTGGAACTTCAGGCCGGCGACCTCCCACATGCGCTCGATGTCCAGGCCGCCGACGCGCTCAACGACGTTGTCCTCGACGAGGGTCTGGTCAACCCACAGGCAGCCGGCGATGCCGCACACGCCGCAGTCGCTGACGTGGTTGCCGCGTATGACGTGGCGGCCGAACTGTTGCGGCTGGGCCGCCTTCCAGTCCTGGCTGCCCACGTCCATGCCGCAGGCGTTGGCCCAGCGGATGTGGTTCTTCTCGATGATCCAGTGGTGGCCGCGGTTCGTGCTGACCATGGCGCGCTGCGGCACCGGGACGCCGTCCGCCGCGCGCTCGAAGCTGAACCCGCTCACGCGGATATAGCCGAGGCCGCGTTCCTGGGGCGCGAAGACCTGTTCCTTCGCGGTGACCTCAAACGCAGCCTTTCCGGGGTCGGCGTCGCCTGGAAGCCGGAAGTGTACGCGCAGGCCAGGCTCCTCCGCCCAGAAGGCGCCAGCCTGTTTGGCGAGATCGGCAAAGCGAGAGACCTGCCTGAGCGGCTGACCGTCCACGAAGATCATGCCCCGCCGCAGCATGTACTTGGGGACGTCGTCGAGGTGGCGGTAGATGACGAACTCCTCGTGAATGTTCCTGGCCAGGAACGGATTGTAGCCGACGAACGCTTCCGCCGGAAGGTCGGCCATCCAGATGTTCTTCGCGCCGGCTGGTTGCCCCCAGCCGGAACTCGGCTGGCAGCGCGGCTTCCACTCGATGGCCCCGGTGACGAGCACCTTCTCGCCATCCGCGGCCTGATAGGCGATCATGCTGTCCGGCCCGTTGCCGCCGCGTTTGGGGCTGACGCATTCGCGGTAGAGGCCTGCGTGGACGACGACCTTCTCTCCAGGCTGCAGGACCTCCGCGGCTCGGCCAATCGTCTTGAAGGGCTGTTCTTGCGTCCCTGGACTGGCGTCCGACGCGCGCTGATCCTGGCAGGCGACGTGGTACGTCTTCCGGTAGTCCGTGTGGTCGTCCCAGAAGGGGAAGGGCGTTCCGTCGGGCAGGACCACCTGCTCCTCGCCCGCGGCCACGCGTGGCGCTGTAGCCACCGATACCACGGCACAGGCCACGAGCAGGGCCACGGCAAACGAGCACGTGAGAAGGTCGGCGCTTGAGCCTGGCATGTTCAGCCCTCGGTGGGGGATCGGGTGACCATTCATTCGCGGACGCACTGCCTCTTGGCCAACGATACTGCGTACACCAGTGGCGCGGGCCGCAGTCGTAGCTTCCTGACGCAGCCGAGGCCCGGAGTGCATAGCAAGTCTCTCTGGAGTTCGGCGCGGTCCTGGCCGCAGGGGAAGCCGGTCGGGACTCCGCTTTCGTGGCCGCCATGACGGAAGAGGCGCTTGGCGTGGCATCGGACGCCTGGGGAGCTGCCTCTTGTGCTGCGCTGCCGGGCCGTTGGCCACCCGGGGCGGAAGGCAAGGAATGCGCGTGCGGCAGCCGATGCTCACTACTCGCCGCTACCTTGGCTGGGGCGTTCCTGTCTGGTCGCCCTGAGCCTGCTCGATGCGGACGTCGTAAGGGATTCGCGCTATAGGCTCGAAGCTCGCATTGGCGTCCTGCTTCAGGAGCACTTCGACGAAATTCGTCCCATTTCCGCCGAAGGGCAGCCCCTGTAGGTTAAAGCGGTGACGCAATCTGCGGTGTTCCCGCAATGAGATACGGCACTCCTGAGTTTCCATTACCCGTTGTCCGTCAGGTCCCACGAACCTGAGGCGCATAGCACCATCGCAGGGATCGGCTGAATCACGGCAGACGAGAACAACCACCGTCGCGTCCAGTGGGAGAGCAATCGGGCGCTGACTGGACTGGCTGACTACAGTTACCCCAACTTCCTCGATGCAGTCGAACAAGGAAATTGTGTTGCTTTCAACATCAACGACGCTTCGCCGACACAAGACGGACCAGATATGCTTGATCATGCCGCGACCTCCACCGGCGCAAGGTTGTCTGTGGGCGTGTCCAGAATCACCTGCGGCTGACCTATGTAGCTCGACACAGCCTCAGTATCACGGCCCGTGACGCGCACCGCAGACTTTGCCGTCCAGCGATGTCCCGCGTCTACGACGGTCGTGGCCGGGAAGAGAGCGGCCCACAGTTCAGGGTAGTGTGTTCGTGTGACGGTGACCGAGTGCGGGATGAGCGTCACGCGCGGAATATCACGGGCTCTGAGAAGCGCCGGGGCTTCGTCCAGCATGAACCCGGCGTACTCGGTCAGCCGTTCGTCCGGTACGCAGAACACGGCCAGAACATCATGGCCAGCCGGCGCCAGATCAGGGTCTGGGCGAACACGGACACCTGGGAAACGCTTGCGCAGCACTTGCTCGTAAGCGGTCGCGAGGTCGCATAGGCTCATGTTAGCAGCACTCCGAGGCCCTCCAGCAGGTTCCTAATCCGAGGCTCGAAGACACCGAGTATACCCTCGTCCGCGTTGAACGGCTTGTAGTCGGCGGTTACTCTCTGACCATGAAGTTCTGCCATCAATGACACCTCCGGGTCCTTAAGGTCAGCATCGCGACATGCTCTGTAGACCAACGTCTTGTGCGGCCACTCCCCCTCGTCGTCAACCGATCTCTCGTTCAGATTGTAGTCCCGCGGGGACTTCCCTTTCCCCCTCTCCAACTCGACGATGACAGCTAGGTACAGGGAGTAGTAAAAGCGGTTGGCAGCAGCATTGGGGCGGCTGGCACAAAGCGCATCATGCGCGGCGTCGAAGTTCTCCCGGGCCTTCTCCTGCATCAGGCTCCATTCCTTAGGTCCCCGCATAGTAGCCCCCCACGGAGTGCTCGCAGTATAACGCCGGGCCGAGGGTGCGCAAACAGGAATGTGCGTGCTCGGCGCGCGCCCACTGGCTGCGGCCAGTGGCACAAACGACACGGCGTTAGAGTTCCCGCGCGATGTCCTCTAACACGCCGAGGCCTTCGCGGAGGGGTTCTTCGCTGATGACCAGCGGCGGGTTGATCTTGACGGCGCAGCCGCCGACGCCGACCGGTGCGAAGAGCATCACGCCGCGCTGGATGGCCCGGCGGACGAGTTCCCAGGCGATCTCCGGCTGCGGCTCGGTGGTGCCCGGCTTGGTGAACTGCAGCGCAATCACCAGGCCCGCAGCGCTCATCCTGCCGACCTTGCCGCGCGCAGCCTTGGCAATCGCTTGAGCGCCCTCGGCCAGAATGGGCGCCAGCGCGGCCGCGTTCTCGACCAACTTCTGCTTGCGGATGACGCGCAGGTTCGCCAGGGCCGCGGCGGCGCAGATCGGTTTGGCCGAGTGCGTGCTGGTCATCTCGCCCGGCCCATACATGTTCATCAGTTCTTCCGTGCCCAGCACCGCGGCCAGGGGCATGCCGCCCGAGATGCCCTTGCCGCAGGCGACGAGGTCGGGGACGATGCCGTAGTGCATGAAGCCGAAGGGCTTGCCCGTGCGCCCGAAGCCGGCCTGGATTTCATCGAAGATGAGGACCGCCTTGTGCCGGTCGCACCAGCCGCGGAGGGCCTGGGCGTATGCAGGCGGCATGAGGCACGCGTTGCAGCCCTGGTAGGTCTCGCTCATCACACCGCAGACATCGTTGGGGCTGACGCCCTTGGCAGCCAGGGCGGCCTCGAAGACCGTGAAACTGGTGTCCTTCTGGCGGAAGCCGTCAGGGTAGGGCACCTGGACGAAGCGCGGGTCGCCGTCGCCCAGCCAGCTTTTCAGCGCGGGCGCTCCGCCGGCCAGTTGGGATCCCATCGTCCGGCCGTGGAACGCGTTGTCGAACGTCACAAAGACTCTCTTCCTCTTGCCGCCGAGGGCCAGGCCGCGCGTCATGGCGAGTTTGATGGCGCATTCGCAGGCCTCGGAGCCGGTGGTCAGCAGGAACACACGCGCCAGCGGCGCCACGAGCCAGGATATCAGTTCCTCGACCAGTTGCAGGCGGATGTCGGTGGGGAAGCAATAGGCGTGATACAATCCCCGGCCGGCCATATCCTGAATG
>JAPLOD010000491.1 GCA_026692735.1 Planctomycetota bacterium
TCACGGTGGATGATGTTCAGCTCTGCGGCCGCCGCCAGGCCGCGTGCAACGCTCAGCAGGACTTGCTCGACCTCATCCGCCGGCAACCTGCCGCCGTGCGCCGCCATGCGGTCGGCCACTGTGCCGCCCGGCACATACTCCATGACGAGATAGTATTGCCCGTCGTGGTTGCCCGCCTCGAAGATGCTGACCACGTTGGGGTGATGAATACGCGCGGCAGTGCGGGCCTCGCGCAGAAACAGGTCAATGTAGATGCGGTCCTTCTCGGCAAGATCAAGGGGCAGCAGTTTCACGGCGAGGTCAACATCAAGCAGCGCGTGGTGTGCCTTGAAGACGACGCCGAAGGCCCCCGCGCCCACCTGCTGCAACAGCCTGCAGTTGCCGATCACATCTCCTGCACCTGCACCGCGGGTTGAGGAACCGGCCGGGCGTTCGCCGCTGCCAACCCGCACTTGGGTCTCTTCGATCCCCGGCCCGCTGGTGATCTGCTCACGCACCACCCGCAGCGCACGGAGGAACTCGGCGGATGAGGCGAAGCGGTCTTCGGGCTTCTTACTGAGGAGTTTCAGTATCAGGCGGCTCACGGGCCCGCTGACGTTCGCGTTCACAGCGGACGGTGGCGGCGGTTCGTCGTTGAGCACGCGCTGGCGACACGCCATGGCATCGTCTGCCTCGAATGGCTGCTTCCCCGTCACGGCATGGTACAATGTCGCGCCGAAGCTCCACATATCCGCTTGGATGCCGATGTCTACGTCGTCGCGCGCCGCTTCTGGGGACATATACTGCGGTGTCCCAACGATTTGTCCCTTTAGATCCAGGCGATCGCGGCCCACCAGTCCGAGGTCCAGGAGCTTGGCCGGGCCATCCGTGGGAACGATAATGTTCTCAGGCTTGATATCCCGATGCAGCAGTCCGTTGCGCCATATCTCCGCGAGTCCCTCGGCGATGGGGATGAGAATGTCCAGCGCCCGGGCCTCCAGCAGCGGAGCTGCGTTGATCTGCTGCGCCAGAATCACACCGGCCACGTACTCAAGGATGACGTAATGCAGTTCCTCGGACTCGTCATAACCAAAGACGCCGACAACGCTCGGATGGCGGCAGCGTGCGCTCGCCCTCACCTCGCGCACGAACCTCGCTAGCGTCCCAGGCAACTCCGCCAGCCGCTTCTTGGGGAGCACCTTCACCGCCACGGGCATGTCCAGGCCAGTGTGGTACCCCAAGTACACTGCGCCGAGGCCGCCCTGGCCGAGTTTACTTTCGAGGAGCACGGGGCCCAGCTTGGGCTTGCCGCTCTTCAACGGGAGCGATGCAATAAGCGGATCGCTGGTGAGTGCCGTGGGCATGCGCGCATTCTTTGCCCTACACCCGCTGGATTCAAGATGGTTTCCGTTGTCTTTCACCGGGACATGCGGTGCCAGCTGGCATGGACTACGGACGTGAAGTCGCCTCCGATGTAGATTGTCTTGCCGTCCTCCGAAGGCGCGATTGATCGGACTATTCCGTTCGTTACCACCATATTCTCCATCGGCACACTGCTCGCCGCCCACGCCGGCGCGGCCAACCGCCAACAGCGGGTAGCCTACACTACACGACCCCGAATACCCCTGAAACGGATACCGCGATATCATTCCACCGCGCTGGTTGGACCACCAGGCCAAGAGTACCATCCAGATGATGCTCGACACCGTCATTGGCCTGCTACCTGTCACCCGACGTGCGCCGCGTAAAACTTTGACGTCCCAGTTTACGCCGTTGTTGACGCCCGGTTTTACGCTATCCGGTGGGTCCCTCGGGAACCCGGATGTCGTGTTCCTCAAGTACACGGTACAGGTAGGCCCGGAGCGCCTCTCCGGGCGCCTTCCCCGCTGTATCCACGGCGAAATCAACGAGCGACATGCGTGATCTGCCCTCGCTCATCAGGCACGGGCCGTCGGCGCGGCGCAGGTATTTCCGCAGCGTGCAGAGGTCGGTACGGCTTCGGCTGCCTTCGTCATCCGCTCGGCCGTGTTCCATGATGAACCGGTCGTTACGCATCGCCACGCGGATGGCGTCCATTCCACCGTTTGCCGCCTTCGCCGGCAGCCGGTATAGTCTCGGCCGTAGCCACTCCCTATCGAGGCCGCGGGCATGACGGACGACCCGACTATGCCACTGCCGAAGCCGCCGAGCCAGGACCCCGGCGAGACGCTGCGGCCCGTTCGTCCCGCCACGACCGGCGGCCAGACGGAAGCCATCTTGCCCGGCACAGACGCCAGCGCAGCCGCCGACCTGAAGGTCAGCTCGCGCCGCATCAAAGTCCGCTTGCTCGGCCCGTTCGAACTGCTGGGGTTGCTCGGACGCGGCGG
>JAPLOD010000492.1 GCA_026692735.1 Planctomycetota bacterium
GCGCCAGTCCCGAGTCCGGCTGACGCCGCGCCGCGTCCAGCTCAAGGGCCGCGTCGTCGCCGAAGAGCGGCGAGCGCAGCGCGCACAGCACGGCAAGGAGCGCAACGAAGGCCAGACCGGCTGCCGGCAGCGCGGCCTTGATGCCCGCCCAGCGCTCACCGGCGCTTTTCAGCGCCACGCACAGCCCCAGCAGCAGCCCCACTGACGGCATGTACATGTACCGGTCCTGCATCGGGTACGTGTTGGCGATCAGGTTCGCGTTGGGGCCCAGTCCACCAAAGAACCACACCAGGCCGAGCACGGCCAGGACGCGCCAGGGGCCTCTGGCCGTCCAGATGATCGCGCCCCACAGCAGCGCCAGCGCTCCGCCGTACAGCCACACGCGCGGATCGCTCAGTCCGGTCACCGGCTCCACCCCATAGTAGAAACTCAGGTTGACAGGCAGCAGGACATGCGCGGTGTATCGCCCGAAGATGTCGGCGTCGGTCAGCAGGCCCGTCCATGCCGTCCCCCCTGGCGGCGCCGCTATGTCGTGTGTAAGGACCCTCATCGCCACCAGGAACGCCGCCACGGAGACAACGATCTGTCCGCTCAGGCGCCAAAGCAGGAAGAGCCATTGCCGCGGCTCACGCCACGCGAATCCGCCATGGACCGGATCGGCCACTTCGAGCGCCACAAAGAGCGGCAGGAGCCCAAGAGCCGCGGGCTTGCTGAACAGCGCCAGGGCGAAAAGCAGCCACACCAGCGGCAGGCGCCAGCGTCTGGCGCGCGGCGCGGTCCAGGCCAGCAGTGAGCCAAAGGCGAAGAACGCGCAGAGCGTGTTGCGGCGCTCGCAAATCCAGGCCACTGACTCCAGCGCGGCGGGGTGCACGGCCCAGGCCAGGGCTACCAGCGCGGCGACGCCTGCGCCCGCGCCAATGCGTTTCAGGAACAGCCACAGCAGGAGACTCGCCAGCAGATGGTAGACGCCGTTGAGCAGACGCGACCCGCACGCCCAGTTCCTCATCGTCCGCGCGCTGCTTTCGGAGGCGGCGGCTGCAAGAGATCGTTCACGTCCTCGCGGGGCGGTCCGAAAAGCGCCCTATCGAGGCGCCACGACAGGGACACGACGGGGAAGTACATGTTGCCTTCGCGGGGCGCCAGCGCCGTGGTCCAGGGCCCTGCCACGGCGTGCTGCACGCAGTACCTGTCATCGAGGTGGTAGAAGGGCGCAGTCAGGTTGCCGTGCAGCACGATGGCGGTGGCGAGCGCCAGAAGGCCGAACACCGCGAGTGGGCGGTCAAGCGCTTTCATGCTGGTCCGCGATTGTACGCCCGTGCGCGGCGCCTGCTCAATCGCAAATCGAAAATCGCAAATCGAGAATGACTACAGGATGTACTTCGCCAGGTCCTCGTCCTCCAGGATCGGCTTCAGGCGCTCCTCCACCATCTTCCCGTCCACAACGATCTTCTCGCCCGCCAGCTCGGCGGCGCGGAAGCTCACATCCTCCAGAAGCTTCTCCATCACCGTCTGCAGGCGGCGGGCGCCGATGTTCTGGCTGCGCGCGTTGGCCAGCGCGGCGATGCGGGCCACCGCCGCCAGGCCGTCCTCGGTGAACTCCAGTGTCACGCCTTCGGTGGACAGCAGCGCGGCGTATTGCTTCGTCAGCGCGTTCCTGGGCGTGGTGAGGATGCGCCGGAAATCGTCCTCGGTCAGGTCCTTCAGCTCCACGCGGATCGGGAAGCGGCCCTGCAGCTCCGGCAGCAGGTCGCTGGGTTTCGACATATGGAACGCGCCCGCCGCGATGAAGAGGATGTGGTCGGTCCGGATGATGCCCCAGCGCGAGTTCACCGACGCGCCTTCCACGATGGGGAGCATGTCGCGCTGCACGCCCTCGCGCGACACGTCCGGCCCGTGGATGCTGTGCGAGCCGGCCACCTTGTCAAGCTCGTCAATGAAGATGATGCCCAGGTTCTCGGCCGCCTCCACGGCCTGGCGCGCGACCGCGTCCTGGTCAATCAGCTTCTCGGCCTCCTCGGCTTCCAGCACCCGGCGCGCCTCGGACACAGTCAGCTTGCGGCGCCTGGCGCGCTTGGGCATGATGCGCGACAGCGCGTCCTGCAGCTCCAGCCCCATCTCCTCGCCCATCGAAGGCGCGAACACGCCCGCCACGGAGTCGGCGCCGGCGAGGATCTCGACTTCCACCTGGCGCGCGTCGAGCGACCCGTCGCGCAGCTTCTTGCGGAGCTTGGCGCGCGTTCTCTCATGCAGTTCCGCGGCGCTGTCGCGTGCGCCCGTCGCGCCCGGGGCCGGCGCGCTCTCGGCCCAGGCGCTGGGGGCGGGGAGCAGGGCTTCGAGCAGGCGTTCTTCCGCGGCTTCGGCGGCCTTGACGCGCACCTCCTCGCGCGCCCTGGTCTGGAACATGTTGATGGCCTGCTTGACCAGGTCGCGCACCATGCTTTCCACGTCGCGTCCGTGGTAGCCGATCTCCGTGTAGCGTGTGGCCTCCACCTTGACGAACGGCGCGCCGGCCAGCGCGGCCAGGCGGCGGGCGATCTCGGTCTTGCCGACGCCGGTCGGCCCGATCATGAGGATGTTCTTGGGCGCCACTTCCTCGCGGATGGCCGGATCGAGCTTCTTGCGGCGCCAGCGGTTGCGCAGCGCGATGGCCACCGCCTTCTTGGCGTCGTCCTGGCCGACGATGTAGCGGTCCA
This sequence comes from Planctomycetota bacterium, assembly GCA_026692735.1. Classification (GTDB taxonomy): domain Bacteria; phylum Planctomycetota; class SZUA-567; order H5-PLA8; family H5-PLA8; genus JAPLOD01. The sequence goes on from JAPLOD010000492.1 coordinate 2,694, forward strand.
GTTCGGCCACGATCTGGCGCGGCGCGAGCTCCGCGGGGTCGGGGGTGACGACGGGAAGAGTGTCAGCTTCGGGCATCTGAAGTTCCTGTCTTGCTGGCGGGGCTGCTGAAGCCCGCAGCGGCATACCGATGGGCTTCAGTCAGCACCGTGACGGTGCCTGCGTTCTTTACCTTTAGGTGGTGAAGGCACGATCTGCAAATCCTTTTCAGCCGGCCCCGGCCGCGCCGCGTTCTTTCGCGTTGTTTTATCGGGCGTGTGTGCTTAAATGGATGTGCAGGATGCGCCCTTGACTGCAAGCCCTTACCCGGATTAGGAACGCGCCTATGAAACTGGCCCTCATTGGCTTTCCCGGCTGTGGCAAGACCAGCCTCTTCAACGCCGTGACCGGCTCGAACCTGCCGGTCGGGCAATTCAGCAACACGCCCAGCGTGCAAATGGCCACCGTGCGCGTTCACGATCCGCGCATGTTCCGGCTGCGCGAGTGGTACAAGCCCAAGAGCTTCGTCCTGGCGCACATGGAGTGCGAGGACGTGACGGGCCTGATAGACGGCAAGGGCGGGCAGAAGCAGGTCAGCGCCGAGGTGCTGGGCGGCGTGCGCCAGGTGGACGCCATCGTGCACGTGGTCCGCGCCTTCGAGAGCGGCGCCGTGCCCCATGTCCTCGATTCGGTTGACCCGCGCCGGGACATGGCCGAGACCGTCAACGAGATGCTGTTCGCCGACCTGGCGCAGTGCGACCAGCGCATCCGCAAGCTCCGCCCGCAGGTGGTTAAGTTCTCCAAGACGCAGGAACATGACAAGAAGGAGCTGGCGCTGCTCGAGCGCCTGATGGCGCACCTGGAAGGCGGCAAGCCGGTGTCGTCGTTGGCGCTGGCCAACGAAGACGAGAAGAAGACGACGGCGGCGTTCCAGTTCCTGACGGCCAAGCCCATCATGACCGTCTTCAACGCCGGTGAAAGCGACCTGGGCGCCGGCGGCAAGGCCGAGCAGCTCGAGAAGGAGTATCCCGGGTCCATCGCGCTGTGCGCCAAACTGGAGATGGAGCTGGCGCAGCTCGCGGAAGACGAGCGGGCCGTGTTCCTGCAGGACCTGGGCATCAAGGAGCCGGCGGCGCCGCGCCTGGCTGCGATGGTCTACAAGGACCTGGGCCTGATCAGCTTCTTCACGGTGGGCGAGGACGAGGTGCGCGCCTGGACGCTGCATCGCGGCGAGAACGCGCAGCAGGCTGCGGCCAAGGTTCACACCGATCTGGCCAAGGGGTTCGTCCGCGCGGAAGTCTTCCCCTACGCCGACCTGGACGCCGCCGGGGGCGATGAACGGGCCATGAAAGCCAAGCATGCGCTGCGGCTGGAGGGCCGGGAATACACCGTGAAGGACGGCGAGATCGTCCACATCCGCGCGAATACCAGGTAGGAGCTCGAAACCCGAAAGAAACGGAAATGACCGAAACGCCAACCCCCGGGATTTTCAGGAAGCCAGCGCGCGAACCGAAGCCGGCCGCCAGGGCCGGGACCCCGGTCTCGGAACCCGACTACGGCAGCCCGGACGAGGCGCTGTCGCCGCTGCCGTTCCATCCCGAGCCCGTCAACCCGACCGCGCCGCCGCCCACCGCCAGCGAGCTGCGCGCCGTAGCGGGCGCGCGCCGGCCCAAGGTCCGTCCGCCGCTGGCTCCCAAGCTCACCGCGCCCGCGCCGCCGCTCCCGCAGCTCGAGGAGCAGGTCCGCGAGCTCATCGCCCTGCAGGGAGAGCACCCCGACCAGGACCTGATCTGCGAGATGATGATGTCGGTGCTGCGCATGGTCCGCGACGGCACAACGCGCGCCGAGCTCAAGCTCCTCGCCGCCGCCATACGTGAGATGCGCTACGGCTTCAACACCTTCCGCCCGTACCTGCACCGCCGCAAGATCACCATCTTCGGCTCCGCGCGCACCCCGCCCACGGCGCCGGAGTACAAACAGGCGTGGCTCTTCGCCGGGGAAATGGTCAAACGCAAGTTCATGGTCATCACCGGCGCCGGCGGCGGGATCATGGAAGCCGCGCAGGGCGGCGCGGGCCGCGCGGACAGCTTCGGCGTGAACATCAAGCTGCCCTTCGAACAGGTGGCCAACCGTTTCATCGAAGGCGACCGGAAGCTGCTGCACTTCCGCTACTTCTTCACCCGCAAGCTCTGCTTCGTCAAAGAGGCCTCCGCCATCGCGCTGTTCCCCGGCGGCTTCGGCACGCACGACGAATGCTTCGAGACCCTGACGCTGACGCAGACCGGCAAGGGGGCCATCATCCCCATCGTCTTCATTGACAAGCCCGGCGGAGAGTATTGGCGCGAATGGGCCGACTACGTGGTCGAGCACCTGCTGGGCAAGGGGCTTATCTGCGAAGACGACATGCATCTGTTCAAGATCACCGACGACGCGGAATGGGCCGCGAACGAAGTCGCCGGCTTCTACAGCCGCTACCATTCCAGCCGCTTCGTCAAGGACATGCTGGTGATCCGCATGCTCAGCCGCCTGCCCAAGGGCACGCTGGAGAAGCTCAACGACGAGTACAGCGCACTCCTGCTCAACGGCCAGGGCCGGATCGTTGAGACGGGGCCCCTGCCGGACGAAAGCGGCGAGCCGGAACTGGCCGCGCTGCCCCGCCTCGCGCTGCCCTTCAACCGCCGCAGCTACGGCAAGCTGCGGCTGCTGATTGAGGAGATCAACAGGGCGTGAGGGCGGGCGTGGCTGGCCCGACGGCCGCACGCGGAATTGCCCGAGATCAGGTATGCCGCGCCTCGGCGTGCCGCGTCTAACAGAATGGGGCTGTGTCTTTCCAGCCCCTCGGGTGTATACTTCCAGAGATGGGATGCAGCCGGGCGCCCGCGGCGTTCCCGGAGCGAAAGGATCGGAGCGAGCATATGACCAGTCAATGGCCCGTTGCCTTTGTGGCGGTCCTCATTGCGGCTGCCGCTGTCCTGGGTTTCATGCAGCATGAGCAGGCTGCTGCCGCAAGCAGGGGTATGGCGAAGGCCCAGGCGGGGCCCGAGGCTGTCCCGACGGAGGCGGCGCCGGAAAAACTGCCGGCGCCCGAGCCGAAGCCGGCTGTCTTGCCGGCACCCTCGCCGGCGTTGGCCGCAGCGCCGGTTGCGGAGACACGCCCCCCCCCAACCGCTCAGACTGTCCCCGCGGTCAGGACGACGACGGTTCCTGCTCCCCCAACCAAGCCGGTGACTCCGCCCGTGGCGGCAGTGAATCCCGCGGCGGCGCTCCCGGCAGACGCCGGCGGTCAGCCGAAACGCGAGTCGCGCGCGGCGGTGTGGGCTGGTTTGCGGACCGCGCTTCAGGCCAGGATTGGCGTCCTGCCCATGGACCTGGCGGCCGGCGGGTATGCGCTGAGCACCGACGGCGTGCGTGTGGAAGCGCAGCCGCTGCCCAACTGGAGTGTCAGTCTGTACAACATCAACCCCCGGACGCCGGAAGTGGAGACCCCCAATTTCAAGGCCTGCCTGGAAACGACCGCGGCCGCTCTGGGGCTTGACGTGACGCAGAAGGGCGTCGAGTCGGACAACGGGAAGACCTACCTGAAGACCGTCTCGAAAGTCGGCAACGTCTCGGTGGTCCGTGATCCCGCGAACGGCAATTCGTGCGTCATCCGTCCCATTCAGGCGCTCGTGCCGCAGGCTCCCAACCCGAATCAGCCGGTGGATCTGGTGGCGCCCAAGGCGCCCGACCGCCACAAGCCGGCCGTTCCTGCCGTGCCCATTGCGCCGCCCAAGCCCCCGGCGACGGACAACAACTTCTGACGTATCACGGCGCATGCCGGGCCGCTCAATCGAAAATCGCAAATCGGCAATCGGCAATTGGCAATCGGCAATCCTGCTACTCGTCTTCGATCCGCACGAACGTGGTCTTGGGTTTCCCGGCCGCAGGTTTGCCGGCGTCTTCCGCGGCCGCTGCGGCGGGTGCGGTTTCGAGTTCGAAGCGCACGGTTTCGCCCTTCTCGGCCAGGCGGACCGTCTCCTTGATCAGCGGGTCGTTGGGGTTCAGGCTGGCGGCCTTCTTCAGTTTCTGCATCGCGAACTCCTTGTCGTTCAGCCGCCATGCCGCCAGGCCATACCACAGCAGCCCCTGGGAGTCATTGGGGAAGACGTCGCAGAAGACGGCGAAGCCGTTCTGCGACAGCTTGTAGTCCTTGCCGAAGAACGCCGCCCGGCCCTTCTCCATCAGGTACGTGGGATCGTGCGACACCTGGTAGGCCTGCTCGAACGACTCCGCCGCCTTGGCGTATTGCGCGGCATGGAACTGCGCCTGGCCCAGGCCGGACAAGGCGCGGTGGTTGCGCGGGAAGATCTTCAACGACTGCGCCAGGCTTTCGGTGGCCTCCTTCAGCTTGCCTGCGTTCACCTGGGCCACGCCCAGCAGATACCAGGCGTCGTCGTCCTTGGGCAGCAACTGCGTGGCCTTGGTCAGCAGGCTGGCGGCGTTCTCGTAGTCCTTCTTGCGGAGCGCCATGTGGCCCATGCCCAGGTAGCCTTCACCCCTGGTCGGCGCCAGGGTCATGGCGAGCTTGAACTTCTCCTCGGCCTTGACCATGTCGGTGGCCTTGTCCTTGCCGCGGCGCAGGTAGTACTCGCCGCTGAAGTAGTACAGTTCCGGCTGCTTCTTCAACTGCGCTTCGATCGTCGTCTTGATGTGCTTCTTCCAGTAGGCCTCGACGTCCTTCAGCTCGCAGTTGAACGCCTTCTTGAACGCTTCGTTCTGGAACGAGTACAGCTCGGGTATGTGGTTGGCGTCGCGGCTGCGCAGGTTCTTCTCGAAGTTCATCGCCCGCAGGTTCTCCAGGAAGGCGAAGAACCGCGCGCCGTCCACGTTCAGCATGTACTCCATCACCGAGAACGACTGCGCGTAGTTCAGCGTCATCCGCAGAGGGTCGCCCGCCACGGCCGCCAGGTTGTGCGCGTTGGTGACGTTGGCGAACTCGTCGAACGGGTAGCTGTCGCCGGCCTGCGTCGCTTCGTACGCAAAGACCTGCTGGCGCAGGCGCGCCTTGGTGGCCGAGCGGGCGTTGGACCAGAGGTTCTCGAAAAGCTGCGCGACGCCTTCGCCCAGCCAGGCCGGAGTGCCGCGTTTCTGCGCTTCCTGCCCCGGAGGCGGCGAGCCGCCGAATTCGAGCAGGTAGCTTTGCATGAAGAGATGGCCCATCTCGTGAAGGAGGGTGCGTTCCAGTTCGTCGTCGTCGCGGTTGGAGACGAAGGTGCGGATCTCGCGCACCGTGCGTTTCTTGTCGTAATCCGGATGGATGCTGAACCACGCGCCCGGAATGCCCTGGCGCAGGCGCTGCTGCTTGTCCTTCACCCCGGTCTGCTCGAACCACTCATCCGAGAAAGACTCCATGTCCTTGTACACGCGGACGCCGATGTACGGCCGGAAGAACTTGAGCACGTCGCCGGGGATGTTGCCCTTGCTGTCGAACTTCTGCTTGGAGACGCCGTTCATCAGGTCCGGCGTGAGCTTGAACATCTGGTAGAAGCGCTGCTCCGCGCTGCCCACCATCCGGGCCACCTTGTCCGTGTACTCCTTCGACACGTTGCATTCGATACTGAAGGCGGGGGTCATCACCTGGAAGAACCCCCCCGGCGCCTTTGGCGGGGGTTCCGGCGCCGCCTGTGCCGCCGCGGTCCAGCGCGCCAGGGCGCCGCACCATAGGAGCACGGGGATCAGCAGGCACGCACGGTCTCGATTCATACTTGGTCCCCCACAAAAGCCGCGTATTGTGTTACCCGAAACGGAAGGCTGGTCAACCGTCAGTACTTGGCAACCCTGCCCGATCCTGTGCGGCGGCGTCGCGTTGGTCTGCGGCACGCCGCTGACGGCAGAGCTACTGGCAACGGATATCCGACGATGCTGCTGATCGGCATTGACGAAGCGGGCTACGGCCCGAAGCTCGGTCCCCTCTGCCACGGCTACTGCGCCCTGCGCTGCCCGGACGAGCCTCGCGGTGCGCCGCCGGACCTGTGGGCCATGCTCCATCCCGCTGTCATGCGCCATCCCGCGAGCCCCGGAAGCGTCACGGTTGACGACTCAAAAAAGATCTACGCGGGCGCGGGCGGGCGGGACTCTCGGTCCCGAGGCAGTGGACTGGACCTTCTGGCGCGCGGCGTCAGTGCCTTCCTCTGTGGCATGGGCGTCTCGCCCATGTCCGCACCACCGCCGCACTCCGCGGCCTTGTACGACCATCTTCTGCCGGACCATGACCGCCGCCGCCTGGAAGAGGACCCGTGGGGCCGGCACGCAACCCCACCTCCCGCACCGCGGAGAGGACGGCGCGAAGCGCCGGCTGAGGGGTCGCCTGGCGGCCCCGCGTCCGTCCATGCGGTGCGTGACGCGCTCCAGACCCGACGCGTCCGCGTGCTGGCGCTGGGCGCGCGGGCGTTGAGCGCCAGGCATTTCAACGCGGCTGTGCAGTCTGGCCGCAACAAGGCGGAGGTGAGCTGGGGCGTCATTGCAGAGCAGCTCCGCGGCCTGTTGGCGCTGGCGGAGGCGGGCGAGAGCATTCACGCGGTGGTTGACCGGCAGGGCGGCCGGAAGTTCTATGCGGGCAACGTCGGGCCTCTCTTCCCGGGCGCGATGGCCTGGGTCGAAGCCGAGACGCCGCGCGCCTCAGTCTACAGGATTGAGGCTGCGGACCGCGTCGCCCGCATTGCGTTCGTGGTGAACGCCGAGAGCGAGGCGCTGCCCGTGGCGCTCTCGTCCATGACGGCGAAGCTGGTACGCGAGCTCTGCATGCAGCGCTTCAACGCGTTTTTCCGCAGCCATCTGCCGGCGCTTGCGCCCACGGCCGGCTACCCCGGCGACGCCGTCCGCTTCCTCAATGAGACGCGTTCCCTGCGCCAGGCCTTGGCCATCCCGGATGACGCCTTGATCCGCATTAAGTAGCCGCTGGCATTTCAGGCCAAATGACAAGTGACCAATGACAAGTGGCTACTTCTTCACCGTCGGCGCCAAGAGTACCTTCACGAGGTGGTCTTTGTAGCCGTCGAGGTCCTTCCAGTTTGTGGCGACCGACATCTTCGCGCCGGCCGGGTCAATGACGGTGAAGCCGCCGTCATTCACGGCGATGTTCAGGCTCTCCAGCTCGATCAACGGCTTGGGCGCCGGGTCGGCCAGGTACACGGCGACGGTATCAAAGAGCACGCTGCTGGCGGTCAACTGGCTGAGTTCGGCTTTCTTGGCCCACATGCGGTAGTTATCAAGCAGCGCTTTGACGAGCTCATCGTCGCTGGCACAGAGCGTCTTGAAGCGCGCGCCGGCAAGCGTCACGAGGCCGCAGGTGTCGAGCGGGGTGATGACGCACTGCCGCCACGGCGCGCCAAGGACCTTCTTCGCGGCGGGCACGTTGTTCTTGACGTTGTACTCCGCATCAGGCTTGGCGCCGCCGCCGTAGCCTTTGCGCACGCTGCCGTGCATGCCGGCGAAGTTGGCCTTGGCGGCGATGCCGGGATCGCGTTCCAGCGCCGCGGCCAGCGTGTGCACGGGGCCGATGGCGATGATGGTGACCGGCTGTGGCGACGAGTTCACGAGGTCAATGAGCGCCTTGACGCCGTCGTCATGGACCTTGCCCGGGTAGTCCGCGAGCTTGTAGTCCTTGACCCACGGCTGCTGGCCGCCGTCGCCGTTGCGCCCGCCCGCGCCCAGCCCGACGGCGACGTCGGTCCGTTTAGCGACGGTCAGCAGCCGGGCGACGATCTTGGCGCGGTACTCCGCCTTGCCGCAGGTCGTGGTGACGAGCTTGAGATCGAACTGCGGGCTCTTGAGCAGCATGGTCAGCGCCCAGGAGTCGTCTATGTCGTCGCCGATGTCGGTATCGAGAATGACGGGCACCGGCGCGGCAGCGGCAGGGCCCTCAGCGGCGACAACAGGAAGAGCAAAAAGCAAGGAACCGAGTGTGTTCAGAATAGGGCGCATGGCAAGCCTCCTCAAAGAGTCGCTGTGACTACGGCAACCTACACCTGCCGCCGCACACGGCAAGAAGCAAAGTGTCTGAAGCCGCCGCGCGGGTGGCCCCGAAAGGTGCTTCAGCACTTTTCGGGGTGCCGCAGGCACACCCAACCGCCAAGAGCGCCGAGAACAGGTTCGTGGTTTGTGGTTCATAGTTTGTGGTTCGCGGTTTGTGGTTCGTGGTGCTTCACGACACGCGCCGCAGTGCGAACTACAAACCGCAAACTACAAAGTACGGAAAAGGGGGGAAGAGGGGGCAGAGCGCCTCATCTTGACGCGGGGGAGTGCAGCGCGAGAATAGCAGTATGGGCCGTCCGGCCGTACGGGGGCGGAGGCATCTGTTCTCGTGAGGCACGTGGATGCGGTGCTCTGTTGCTGTTTTCGTGGGGGGAGTATTCCTCGTACATTGGGACACGAATGGAGAGGCTTCTTGTGGCCTGCGGCCACACGGCCCGATGGGCCGTGCCAGCCGCGGGCTATTGCTCCAGCGGCGTCTACAATACGACGCTTGCCGCCAAGGAGCGCATGACTCGGTGCATGGCAGCGTTGCGGACGGCCCAGACTTGACCCGGGTACCAGAGGGTATAGGCCATTTGGGGATTGACTGCACGTCTCAAATGTGAGACTATGGCATAATGAAGCCTGCGATTTTCCATCCCGCGGCGCTCAAGACGATTCGCGGTTTTCCTGACGAGGCCAGACGGGCGATCGGCGAGGCTATCCTGAGGATTCAACATGGTGCGCGGGTCGGGATGCCGTTGTCTCGCCCGATGTCAGCGGTCGCACCGGGGGTCGCTGAGTTACGCGTAAAGGATCGCGGCGTTGAATTCAGGACCTTTTACTACACGCGAGGCGAGCGGGGGATCCTGGTTCCGCACGCGTTCGCAAAGAAGACGCGAGCGACGCCCGAGCATGAGATTGCTTTGGCGCGGCAGCGATTGAGGGAGTTGGCTCATGAAACGATCTAGACCAGTGGTTACGCATACGGTCGCTGAATTGGTGGCGGCACTGGGTCTGCCGCACGAGGACGCGGTCGAGTTCGAGGTCCGCCTCCGGTTGAGCAAGAAGATCATCGAGGCGGTCGCCGAGAGCGGCCTGACGCAGCAGCAGGTTGCGACTGCGGCTCGCACGTCCCGGACGCGGCTGACGGCGCTTCTCAACGGCAATACGCAACATATCTCAACGGACCTGATGCTGCGTATCCTGGCGGCGTTGGGCTACTCGGCAGATATAAGGTTTCGCCGCGTGAAACCAGCGGCATAGCGGCAACGGGCGGGTCACGGATTCCTGGGGGCCACCACCCCCCGAAAACCGATGAAAAGCGGGACGGAGCGGCGCATCTTGACGCGGGGGAGTGCAGTGCGAGAATAGCAGTATGGGCCGTCTGTGCGTACCGGGGCAGAGGCATCTGTTCTCGTGAGGCGCGTAGATGCAGTGCTCTGTTCCTGTTTTCCCTGTTTTCCCCTGGAGAAAATCTCGCCGGATTCTTGTTGACCCCACCTGCGTCAGAGCTATCATGACGTCCTCGCTACTAAATGCTGGTTGCTCGCCATCCGGCGTGTAGGTAGCGGTATCCGCCATCCCCACTACCTCTATAAAGAACGGGTCCCCAACGGGGATGGTCATAACATGAGGTCGTCTATGTCTCGCCAAGATGCACCAATCTGCAGCCTACTGGCCTTCATTTGGATGGGTTTGCATCCTGATCTGGCGACGTTTTGCGGTTTTCTCGTCATCGCTTGCCTGGAGGCGCGGATCGGCCCAACGCGGCTCGCAAGGATCATCATGGAGATTCTGCGGAGCCGCTGGTGGTAGGCTTGCGGAACCTCAAAGGCCCGCAGCGCCGCGTCTACAAGGACGGGATGGTGGAGGTTCTGGCAGTGGGGGAGTAGCAGGCAAGACCAAGGTTGGCCAGACGCCGCTCCAGACAGGTGCTTGCGGGGAACGCATCCTACGATACTCTTTGTGACTGAACGCCGCGTCCTCCCGGGAGGCGAGAATGGCCGTCTTCGACCTCTTCTCAAAACGACAGAAGCGGGTTCGGGGAGAAGTGCCGGACGTCTACTCGTATGAGAGTATCCCAGAGCCACTCAGAGTGCAGATCATCCAGATCTGGGACGACACCCTCGGGGGTTCCATGGAATATAGGGGCAGCAGAGAGGTCGTAGCTGCCTACGCATACATTGTTAGGACGCTTCGGCACGAGTATGGTTGCTTCATATTGCCAGGTTCAGCGACGGAGGCCATTGAGGGGACCTGTCGTGACGAGCTTAGGGCATTCCTTTGGTTTGAGAAGGACTGCGAAAAACTCCTCGACGTTATCGAACTGTCTTTCCTCTACATTGATGCGGTCACGCGGAAGTTCGCGTACCTGTGTAGATCGGACTGCGCCGAGCGTGCGGATGCCGCAATCGAGGATCTCAACGCGCGGTTCAAGGAGCACGGCGTGGGTTACCAGTATGTCAGCGGCAAGATCATTCGCGTTGACTCAGAGCTGGTGCATTCCGAGGTCGTCAAGCCCGCCTTGGCGCTTCTTCACCAAGCGGAGTATGCCGGGGCGGAAGCCGAGTTCCTCAAGGCACACGAATTCTATCGGCACGGCGACGCGCAAACGGCGCTGACGGAATGCGGGAAGGCATTCGAGAGCACGATGAAGGTGATCTGCGGCAAGCGCAAGTGGACGTATGACCCCACCGCGACGAGCAGTGCGCTTCTTGACGTGTGCTTTGGCCATCACCTGATACCGAAGTTCTGGGCCTCGCATTTCTCAGCGTTGCGCAGCACGCTGGAGAGCGGCGTGCCGACCGGGCGAAACAAGCTTTCGGCGCACGGGCAAGGCGCGGAGGTGCGCCAGGTTCCCATGTACATGGCGGCATACGTCCTGCACATGACGGCGGCGGCTATCGTCTTCCTCGTAGAGGCCGAGAGGGCAATGCCCTGACGCCAGCGCGCGTCAGCGGGCGTGCCCGGCGGGGCGGGCCACCCCACGATCATGAGTCGTGGGGATGTCCAGGGTACCAGCCCATGTCGGCGTCGGCCAATGGTTTGGAAGATATCTGGTGATTCTTAGCATTTTCGTATAGATTTTGCGCAAGATTTGCATACAATAATCGTCCTAATATATTGGGGTCATCACATGGGAACTACGGTCGTTCTGCGATCATGGTTTGATGCCTGCAAATTAGGGTAGATAGGACTCGCGTGGTGCACGATGTGCACTCTTAGTGGCTTGGGGTTCGTGGTTTTCGAAGGAGGAGGGACATATGGGCTTTGGGATTTCGTACCAGAAGGCGGGACTCAATTGGCCGGGGCGGTACAAGGCTTGGTCGCGGGAACGCGCGCTCGCGGATGCGTGGCGTTTCTGGCTTCAGCGCAAGAGGGGACCGGGTTCAGGGTTCCGGGTTCAGGGTTCCGGGAACGGCAACGGACTGCATGCGAAGTGGAGAAGGATAACGGGGATCACGGAGGCCGTCGAGGGAGTGCTGACGGCGAAGGAGAGGCGCAAGGGGTTGAAACGGCTGGTGGAACGGATCAAGACGTTTGCCACAGAAAGCACAAAAAACACAGAGAACAGACAGAAAGGAATGGAACCGACGTTGATGCAACCGTGGGGCGTGGGCGTGGAGGAGTGGGCGGGGAGCGCGGGGAATTCTGTTGAGAGACTGTGCGTGGAGCTGGAGATTTCGCGGGCGCGGCTGACGATGCTGACGAAGGAATATTGCGGGTTGACGGTGCAGGAACTTGCAGACGGGTTCAAGGTGCGGCAGTTGCGCGGCTTGATCGGGTTGCGGCTGCGCGCGGCGGCTCAGGAGTTGTGGGGCGCGCCGGGGAGCTATGCGGCGACGAAGTACGAGATGGAACCACAGATGAACACAGATGAACACAGTTATGAAAAGGGTTTAGGGTCTAGGGTTCCGGGATGCTCGCAGAAACGATCAAGGTACTTCAGGATGACGGCGGAGGATTACTATTATGAGGATCGGGCGGCGGAGCGGGCGCGGCGATGCGAAGAACTGGCGGCGCGCATGCGGGAGGATTTCGATCTTGAAGGGTGGGCGGTGCGGGCTGGTTTCGCCAACGGCGCGCGGCTGAAACGCGCGTGCGTAAACGTGCTCGGGCGGTCGCTACGGACGATCGAGCGCGCTCTGGCCGCGGAAGTCGTGCGGTATTACCTGTGCGCCGAGGATAAGGTGCTGCGGCAAGTGGCGTGCGGCGCGGAGAGCGCTCGGGTGGCGCGGGCGCGGTGGGCTTACAATGAGAGTGAGGATGCGCCGACGGAACCGTTTCTGGACGAGTGGTCAAAGGCGGAGGAACTGGCTCGGGACTGGCTGGAGAGGATGCGCGGGGCGTTTGGATGATTTTGGATTTTAGATTTTGGATTTTGGATTGGCGCCCGAGAGACTGCAGAACAGTTTGGAACCACAGATAAACACAGATGAACGCAGATAAACGGGAAGAGGGAAAGGGTTCAGGGCTTGTTGTTTTGCTGTTCTTCTTTTCCTTCGGATTTCGGATTTCGAGTTTCGGATTTGCGTCCGCCGAAACCCTGAACCCTGAACCCTGAACCCTGGGCCCTGAACCCGCGCCCTCAGCTTTTCGTTCCCCTCCACACCGGAACGTGGTATGCTCCTGCCCACGGTACACACGAGGAGACAAGGATGTCTCGCAGTGCGATCATCTGGTGTGTGGCTGCGGTAATGGCTATTGCCGCCCTTGCGGCGCTCCTCTTGTGCCAGAGATCGGATCCGGCTCCGCTGCGCGTCACGGCGGCGGAAAGGGCGCCTGCGGCCGGAGCGGCGCCCGGACCCGACGGCCGGCCGGATGCGCCGCTGGTCGCCGTGGACGAAGGCAAATTCTACCGCAAAGTCAACGGCGAACCCATCACCGGCCGCGAAGTGCTCGACCTCCTGCTCGAACGGTCCTGGCAGAAGAACGTGCAGGAGTTCGTGGTGTACACGCTGTGCGCGGAGGAGGTGGCGGAGAACAAGGAGGTCGTCGCCGACGCCGACGTCGAGGCCGAGCTGCAGGCCATGATTGACGCGTATGCAAAAGAGACCGGCATGAACAAAGCGGACCTCAAGCTCGAAAAGCTGACGCGGGAGATTGGCATGGCCGGCGGCGTGGCCGTGCTGCGGCGGCAGACCAAGGTGAACGTGGGCCTGCTGCGCGTCCTGAAGAAGGAGAAGGCCGTGCCCGCGGCGACGCGCACGTGGTCGCCCGCGTTCAAAGCGGCGGTGACCCAGCGGATTGACAAGCTGGTCAGCAGCAGGGGCATCGAACGCGACCCGAAGAAGCTGGGGGCGGGCGAGGCGCTGCGGATCGGCGCACGCAGCTATTCGCACGACGAGGTGCGCGCGTTCGCCCTCGAACAAATGAGGCAGGTGCCGCTCAATGAGCTGCGCGAGAAGCTGGAGATCCTGACGCTCGAGAAGCTGGTCCAGGCTGCCTTGAAAGAGAAGGGCCTCGAGCTGACCGAAGACGATCTGACGTTTCAGTTCAGCTATCTGTGCCGCAGGAAGGAAGCGGAGACCGGCGTGAACGGCCGCATGGTCGTGGCGCAGGACCTGCAGGGGCTCGGCATGACGCCGGAAGAGTTCATCCACGACCGCCGCTTCAAAGCGGATGCGGGGATAACGCGCCTGGCCAAAGCGCCCATCCACCGGAAACAGTTGCAGGAGGAGTTCGCCGCCCATCCTGAGCGGTACAAGCGCGAGGAGAACCTGGCGGCGCACATTCTGATCCGCGTGTTGGACCCGGATGGCCGGCCCTATACGCCGCTGTGGAAAGCCCCCGGCCACGACGCGGTGAACGCCTACACCGCGCGCTGCCGCGAGGACCAGTTCGCAGCGGCCAAGCCGAAGATCGAGGCGCTGGTGGCGGGTGCGAAGGAGAACTTCGAGGAGACGGCGCGGAAGTATTCCGAGGACGACGCCACGAACATGATCGGCGGCAGGATCGGGCGCATCGGCAAGAACACCACGCTCGTCCGCAATTGCGATAACGCTGTGCGCGACGCAGCGGTGCAGTTGAAGCCGGGCGAGATCTCCGGCCCCGTTCGCAGCGCGTACGGCTGGCACCTGGTGAAATGCCTGGAGAAGCAGGACGTGACCTACGAGGAAGCCGAGGAACGCATCTACCTGCAGTTGATCTACGAGGCGCGCGATAAACTCAGCACCACCATGCTGCAGACGGCAAAGATCGAAGACAAGCTGCCGTGAGGCCCGAGGGGACTTTGGTTCGATGGCGACAAGAGACAAGCTCCGCGACATCTTCACTCTGCAAGGCGAGCTGAACGACGGCATCTTCAAGAAGCAGGGCATCCGTGGTCCGGACGGCAAGGTGCTTACCATGGCCGCCATCCGGAAGGCCCTGGAGCGCGGCGAATCGGGTCCCAACGGGTTGCCCAATCTGTGGCTGCGGAACTACCTGCGCGCGCTGCAGAGCGAAGCGGCGGAGTTGGACCAGGAACTGTTATGGAAGTGGTGGAGCAAGGACAGGATTGACCTGCAGAACATCCGCGTTGAGATCGTGGACCTGATGCACTTCCTGACCAGCCTGGCTCTTGCCGCGGGGCTCAGCGCCGACGACTTCCACCGCCTGTATACGGCGAAGCACCGCGTCAACCAGGAACGCCAGCAGAAGGGGTATTCGAAAAAGACGAAAGACGAGAACGACAACAAGGGGATAGTGTAAGTCCTGGCCCTTTGTCGCGGGCCTCCGTATCCAGCACGCGTCAGCGTCCGGCACCAAGGCGTACATCCACGCGCAAACGTTGGCGGACACGGCGCCCGCGGTGTTGCCGGCTTGCCTTGTTGCCTCTCCGTCAGCGCTGTACGACCCAGACCTTCCTGGCTGCGGCGGCCGGCGTGCGGGCCACTGCGGGCGACGGCGCCGCGCGCGCCGGTAGAGGCGGTGCTGGTGGGGGCGGGGGCACGCGGACGGTGATGCGTCCCACAAACTCCCACTGATCTGCCGCTGGGGCCGCGGCGGCGCAGCACGACGCGGCTTTCACCGCGGCGGGCGCCTTCTTCGCCACCACCTTGGCTGCGGGCGCTGCCTTCTTCGCCTTGGCCTTGGCCTTGGCTGCGGGCCTGGCCTTGGCTGGCCGCTTCTTCGCCACCGGCTTCCTGGCGGCCTTAGGAGCTTTCTTCTTCGCTGCCTTCTTCGCCATAGCGCACCTCTCCTTAGTCAGTCGGATGCCGATGATCTGGTTGAGCGACTGCCTCTTACGGCCAACGGCGGCGCAAATCAAGGACTATTCGGCGGCAATCCCATCGCTAGAAGCACTTCTCGATGACTTCTTTCATCGCCTTGCACGTCAGGCAATTGCGCAGCGCGTACCCGCAGACCTTCAGGTTCGCTTCCGAGAAGTCAAGGTGGTTCTTCCCGCCGCTGGGATGCACGTCGTCCTTGCCCAGCAGCGTCCCGTTCCACGCCGTGCCCGGCTGCCGCGCGAGGATCTCAGCGTAGAAGTCAACCAGCGGCACTTTCTTCTCCGCGGCGAGCTTGGCCACGACGTCGTTCAGCTCCTTGACGCGGGCGTCCTTGTTGAGGATCGGCGGGATGGTGGACAGGATCGGCACACAGCCGGCTTCGATGCAGGCGTCCACGATCGCGGCCATGCTCTTCTCGTAGTCCGCAGCCTTGACGCCCTTGTTGGCGTCGTTGGTGCCATACATGATGACGGCGATCTCCGGCTTCTCCGCGGCGAGCACGCCTTTGATCTTGCTCGACCCGTCGGCCGCGGTCCACCCCGAGTAGTTGCAGTGCTCCGGCCCCTTGCGGTCGTTAAGCAGCTTGCCGTTGACGCGCTCGACCATGGCTTTCCACTCATCGCCCTTCAGTTTCTCCCACGCCAGTCCGGCCAGAAACGCCTTGGTGTAGGTGATCGAGTCCCCGATCTGGCTGACGCTGCCTTTCTGGCCTGTGCCCTTGGCGTGCACGGCCTTCATCGCTTCGACCCACGCGTCCCCGGCATTGCCGGCGCCGCTCCACGCCGCCACGATGACGGCGAGGACAAAACCGCGGGAAAGCAACGAGTGCGTCGGCATGGCAGTCGCGCGCATGATGTTCTTCCTTTCCATGACAGGGACCCACACTCGAAGGTAGCCGCAGCGCCAGGCAAGTCAAGACTCGGGTGTATTTCGCTTGCGCCGAGCGGCAAGCGTGACAATGTTAGCGGCATCCGGAACTCAAGCCTTGTGGAGAACCGCCCGTGAAACGGACTTTTGCCCTGCCTTACCGCCAGATTCACCTCGACTTCCACACCGGGCCGTGGATTCCCGACGTGGGAAGGGACTTCGACGCCCGCGACTTCGCCAGGACCATGAAGCGCGCGCACGTCAACAGCGTGACCACGTTCGCCAAGTGCCACCACGGCCATCTGTACTACAACACCAGGCGGCCCGAGCGGCATCCGGGGCTCAAGCCCGGCCTGGATCTGCTGCGGGAACAGGTCGAGGCGCTGCATCGCGTAGGCATCCGCGCGCCGATCTACATCAGCGTGCAGTGCGACGAATACGCCGCCGACACGCATCCCGAATGGATCGCGCGCAAGGCGGATGGCGCGCCCGTCGGCGCCGGGCCGCTGTCCCCCGGCTGGCAGATCCTCGATATGAGCAGCCCGTACCAGGAGTTTCTGGCCGACCAGACGCGCGAGGTGCTGCGCCTGTTCAGACCGGTGGACGGCATTTTCTTCGATATGTGCTGGGACCAGCCCAGCCTGAACAACTACACGGTCGAGGCGCTGCAGCGCGAGGGTCTTGACCCCGAGGATGAGGAACAGCGGAAGAAGTTCGCCCGCCTGGTGGCGCATCGCTACATGAAACGGTTTTTCAACATCGTGAAGGCTTCCAGCCGCGAAGCCACCGTGTACTTCAACAGCCGCCCGCTGCACAACCTGGCCGAGGAGATTCAGTATCATTCGCAGGTCGAGATCGAGGCGCTGCCGACCGGCGGCTGGGGCTACATGTACTTTCCCAAGAACGTCCGCTTCGCGCGCACTCTGGGCCGGCCGTACCTGGGCATGACGGCGCGCTTCCACAAGAGCTGGGCGGACTTCGGCGGCCTGAAACCCTACGCCGCGCTGGAGTACGAGACCAGCCAGATGATGGCGCACGGCGCGCGCTGCAGCATCGGCGACCAGCTTCACCCGCGCGGCGTGCTGGACAAGGCGGCGTACGAGCTGATCGGCAACGTGTACCGGCGCGTCGAGGAGCGCCAGCCGTGGCTGGAAGGCGCCACCGTCGTCTCGCAGATCGGCCTGTTCCAGGTGCCGACCACGAGCACGCGCGTGCTGGAAGCCGGCGGCGGCAGCGACGAAGGCGCCACGCGCATGCTGACGCAGCTCAAACACCAGTTCGATGTGGTGATCCCCGAGAGCGATCTGGCGCGCTACGAGCTGCTGGTCCTGCCGGATTGCGTGCCGGTTGATGGGGCACTGGCGAGGCGGTTGCGCGAATACCTGCGCGGCGGCGGAGCACTGCTCGTCACCGGCGCCAGCGGCCTGAATGCGGACGGCACGGCGGCCTCGATGCCCGAGCTGGGCATCAGGCCCACCGGCATCTCGCCGTACAAGACGACGTACGTGCGCTTCGGCCCGGAGATCGCTGCCGGTGTCCCGCCCACGGACCACGTGATGTACGAGAAGGGCGTCCGCGTCACGCCGGCGGCCAGCAGGTCGCCGACCCGCAGCGGGTTCGGGGTCTGGCGCAGCGACGCCCAGACGGCGTAGACGCCGGAGCCCTCGGCGGCCCCGGCTTCCTCGTAATCCCGGGGCTTGACGGCGGTGGCTCCGTTCAGGTGCGGAGCCCAGCGGAACTGTTGCCGCGGGGCCTCCCTCATGCGGTAGATGCGGTAGCAGGGCATGGTCGGATTCCATATTATCGCTCAAAACACTTCCGGAATGAAATGGTTTCGTCGCGGGCTGAATTCACGGACGTCTCCTTCCGGCGGCGCGGCGGGGGCATCTGAGGAAAAACCTGTCTTCTCTCGCGCGTTCTTCCCTCCGCGCACCGCGCCGCTTTGAGATAC
>JAPLOD010000493.1 GCA_026692735.1 Planctomycetota bacterium
GTCGGCCTCCTGGCGCGCGACCTCATCCTTCAGCATCGTCTTCTCGACGCGGCCCACCTCGCGCTGGATGCTCCTGGCCGCCGTATGCGACAGCCCCGCCAGTTGCTCCCGGCGCATCGTCCCGCGGTCGAACAGCCCCAGCCGCTGCAGGGAGACTTGCACCTTCGACTCGTTCCAGCTCCCGCCCAGAAACTGGCTTATGTCGGAAGCCGTGATCTGGCTGGCCGCCGTCTTGGTCTGCCTCTGCAGATACTCACGCGCCACGCGCACGGTGTCATCAATGACCTCGGCCGTGACCCTGAACTCCGCCGCGTTCTCATTGGCCATGATGCGGATCATCGTGGCGTCATCCAGCTTCCGTACCGGCACATCCATCTCAAAGCCTGCCTCGATGACCTTCTCGCGCACGAGTTCCTTGAGCGCCTCCAGGCGATGGTGCCCGTACGCCAGCTCATAGTGCGCGCCGCCCGGAGCTTTGCGGACGAGCATATTGTCCCAGAAACCCGTGGCGCGGATGCTGGCCTTCAGCGCCTCCACTTTCTCGCGATGGATTGGGTACTGCGCCATGTCGCGATAGGGATTCGGGCGCAGGTCTCTCAGGGCGATCTTCATGGCTTACTGGCTCCCGTCGGAACTCCGCGATATATGTGGAACGCCAGGTGACAGACGGTACCGCGTGCGTTAGAAATTGCCACTGCCAACAGGACGCAACCGCGGAGGCACGCAGAGAGACGCGGACAAGGACGTTCGGTCCTGCCTGTGGTCCATCTGCCTTCATCGGCTGTTTCGCGTCGGCGGGGCCTCACATGCAGATCAGCTACTGCGAGAAGTGCGGCTTGCGGGTCCCCGACGCGGACATGAAGTCTGGCGCGGCGGTGCGCCTGCCGACGAATGCCGTGCTCTGTGCCAAGTGTGCCGCGGCAAAGCGGGCGCCGGGCAAGACCACGCTCCACAAGGCGGTCCCCGTCCACGCCGAAACATCCGTGTCCGGCGCGAAGCCCCGCGCGCGCACGGTTTCGGTCCGGACCGAACAGCCCAACAAGCGCAACCTCTTGCTGGCCGCCGGCGGTGTCGTTGCCGGACTGCTGGGGCTCGTGCTGCTGGTGGCCACACGCCGCCCGCCGCCGCCGCGTTCCGTCCAAGCCCCGCCCGACGCGGTGGTCCCCCCGGAGAAGACGAAGCCTGCGGGTCTCGCCGTCAAGAAGGCGGATACGCCCGTTGCGCCGGGCGGTTCCAGCGACGCAGACAGCCCCACGCCGCCAGGCGGGCTCTTCTCCACCTTGCGGCCGGGCGCCACAACCAAGGAGAGTGGCCAGCCGGACACAGGCAGCCCTCGCGACGGAGTTGCCGCGCGCAGGCTCGAGGCCATCAACGCGTTCGCAAAAGCGCATCCCGACGAGGCGTGGGAATACGGCGAGCAGTTGACCGATTTTCTCGAATCCTACCGCTCGACCCCCGCCGGGAAGGAAGCGGCCAGGCTGCTGGCGGAGTGGAAGCCTCCGGCCGGGGGGCGCGTGGGGCAACTGCTGGCTCATTGGAAATTCGACGAGACCGACGGCACGAGCGCTCAGGATGCCGCGGGTAACAATCACGCTACGCTGCGCGGTCGCGTCACCCACGTCGCCGGCAAGGTCGGCGCCGGCGCCGTGGCGCTCGGCGGCGGCCTTGACGATTACGTTGACCTCGGGTCCGCGCCCAGCCTGAATTTTGCCGCGGGCGCGCCGTTCACGATTGCCGGCTGGGTCAAGACTACGGCGGCGTACGGCGCGCTCGTCTCGTTCAGGAGCCCCGCCAACGACGGTGCGGTCCTTGACATTGCGGTCGGCTTTGACGGCGGCGCCGACAGCCCCGGCTCCCTGATGGCGCTGGTGCGGCAGGACGGCGGCAATGACCAGTACGCCCGCGTCACCGGCGGCCAGGTGAACACCGGCTCCTGGCGCCACTTCGCGTTGACGCGGAACAAACAGGGGCTCATCCGCCTGTCCCTTGACGGCGTTCTCCAAGGCTCCCACTCCGGCGCGGAATCCGCCGGCGCCATCACCACCGACATGCGCGCCTGCGGCGTGGAGCGCCTGTGGGCCACGACCAACTTCAACCCGGCGGAAAAACGCGCCCTTGCCTGCGAGATGGATGACCTGAGAATCTACAACTATGCCCTGAGCCAGTCCGAGATCCGCGAATTGGCGGCCGGAAAGTGAGAAAGTGGCCGGTGACGACGTGCGGCGTTGCAAAGGGCGTGCGCAAGTGTAGGATGACATCAGCAACGGCGATGCCGCCGTGAATGGGGCCGCTATGCAGGTCGAATTGAACTCAGCGTCGGAGCGTCGGAGCGCCGCTTGGCCGAGGTCGCCCGCCAGCAGTCGCTGCCCGCGGCGAAGCTCGTCGAGGGCATCCTGACGCGGTTCCTCGAGTCCCTCCCGGATGACCCTGCCGCCTGGGTGCAGGTGACACGGAACCGTCTCCCCAAGGTCTGGCAGTCCGAGGACTTCTCTGACTGGGTGCCGCCTCGTGGCGGCCTGAACAGGGCGAAGTATGGTGGGCGAATCGGCTTGCCGGGGTAGACAGCTTGGCGGCCGTTTTCGCGCAAATTCGGCCGCAACTCCCTTGACACGGCGCAGTTCGCCCCTATAGTCCTGGTGATCT
Source organism: Planctomycetota bacterium (assembly GCA_026692735.1). Taxonomy (GTDB): domain Bacteria; phylum Planctomycetota; class SZUA-567; order H5-PLA8; family H5-PLA8; genus JAPLOD01. The sequence goes on from JAPLOD010000493.1 coordinate 2,644, forward strand.
TGTCCGGAGGCGGTTCACCTGTAGCTCGGTAGCCGCTGCGCTGGCATGGCTGGATGCGCCAGCGCCACAAGGCTGCGATAGCTCAGCAGGTAGAGCACGTCCTTGGTAAGGACGAGGTCTCGGGTTCAATTCCCGATCGCAGCTCCATTATGTAGCGCAAGTCGGCACATTGCGTTACAGTGGCGAACGGTGAGTGGATTACCTGTGCGCCTGGCGCGCTTGAAAAAGGCCTGACCGGGCGTGGAGGGGCTTTGCCCGAAAACGGCAAAGCTTTTGTTGTTTGTGGGTGGAACCGCAGGGAGCGTATCTGGAGGAGATCACGGAACATGGCGAAGGATGTCTTCAAACGGACCAAGCCCCACGTCAACGTCGGCACCATCGGCCACATTGACCACGGCAAGTCCACGTTGACCGCTGCGATGGTCGCCGTGCAAGCGGCCGCCGGCCTGGCCAAACCCAAGACGTACGCGGAAATCACCAAGGGCGGCACGGTCCGCGACGCCAACAAGACTCTCACCATCGCCGTTTCGCACACCGAGTACGAGACGACGAAACGGCACTACGCGCACATTGACTGCCCCGGCCATGCCGACTTCATCAAGAATATGATCACCGGCGCGGCCCAGATGGACGGCGCCATCCTCGTCGTTTCCGCCGCCGACGGCCCGATGCCGCAGACGCGCGAACACGTCCTCCTGGCTCGCCAGGTGAACGTGCCCGCCCTCGTCGTCTTCCTCAACAAGGTTGACCTCGTTGACGACAAGGACCTGCTGGAGCTCGTCGAGGCGGAAATCCGCGAGCTGCTCACCAAGTACGGCTTCCCCGGCGAGAAGATTCCGGTGATCCGCGGGCAGAGCAAGGCGGCGCTGGAGAACCCGCAGGACCCCAAGTACAACCAGCCCATCAAGGACCTCCTCAACGCGCTGGACGAGCACATCCCGGAGCCCAAGCGCCCCAAGGATGCGCCGTTCCTGATGCCCATCGAGGACGTCTTCTCCATCGAAGGCCGCGGCACGGTCGGCACGGGCCGCATCGAACAGGGCATTGTCAAGGTCGGCGATCCGCTCGAGATCGTGGGCCTCGCCCCCGAAACGCTCAAGACCACCTGCACCGGCGTGGAGATGTTCAGGAAGATCCTCGACCAGGGCGAAGCCGGTGACAACGTCGGCATCCTGATGCGCGGCATTGCCAAGGACCAGGTCTATCGCGGCCAGGTGCTCGCCAAGCCCGGCTCCATCAAGCCGCACACGCAGTTTGAAGGCCAGGTGTACGTCTTGAGCAAGGATGAAGGCGGCCGCCATACCCCGTTTTTCCCCGGCTACCGGCCCCAGTTCTACTTCCGCACCACGGACGTCACCGG
>JAPLOD010000494.1 GCA_026692735.1 Planctomycetota bacterium
GAACGCGCCGGTCGTCGCCCTGCAAGCGTGGGTGCGGACCGGCGCGATGAACGAAGGGAAGTGGATGGGCGCGGGCCTAAGCCACTTCTGCGAGCACCTGCTGTTCAAAGGCACCCCGCAACGGCCCGCCGGCGTACTGGACCAGGTGATCCGCGGCGCCGGGGGCGATGACAACGCCTACACCACGTCAGAGCGCACGGTCTACCACATCACGGGCGCCGCCAACGGCTTCGATGTGGCCTTCAGCGCGCTCGCGGACATGGTGATGAACGCGGCCTTTCCGCCCGACGAGACCGTGAAGGAACACGCCGTTGTCATGAAAGAGATCGAGCGCCACCTGGACAGCCCCGATGACATGCTGTGGGAGGCGTTCGAGCGCACGATCTACCAGGAACACCCCTATCGCGTGCCTGTGCTGGGCTACCCGGACCGCTTCCAGTCCGTCACCCGCGATGAAGTCTTTGCGTACTACCAGGAGCGCTATGCGCCCGAGATGACAACCTTCATCGCCGTCGGCGATTTCGAGGCCCCGAAGATACTGCCGGCGATGGCTCGCACGCTCGCCGTGTGGAAACGCAAGAGCGTGGCGCCCGTGACCGTGCCGCCGGAACCGGAGCAGGTCGCGCCGCGCTTCGTGCAGGTGTCGCATCCGCTGTGCGAAGTGCCGAAACTCGTGCTCGCCTTCCCCGCGGTGTCGCAGCGGCACCCCGATCTGTACGCGCTGGATCTGCTGGCCAGCATCCTCGGCGACGGCCGCAGCAGCCGGCTGTACCGCTCCGTCAAGGACGAACTCGACGCGGTGCTGGAGGTCAGCGCGTCCAACTACACGCCGCTGTATCCCGGCTACTTCACGGTGACCGCCACGACCGAACCCGACAAGCTGGAACGGGCGCGCGCGGGCATTCTGGCGGTGCTCGAGGAGGCCAGGAGCAAGAAGCCCGGCAGCGAGGAACTGGCCCGAGCCAAGCGCAAGGTGTACACGCAGCATATCTTCCAGCAGATGACCGCCGACGGCCAGGCCGGCGATCTGGGCAGCGGCTGGCTGGTGGCCGGCGATCTGGATTTCGCGGAACACTACACCGAGCGTATCCAGCAGGTCAGCGCCGAGGAAGTCCTGCGCGCGGCAAAGCAGTATCTTGTCCCGGAGAAGCTCACGACGGCCATTCTCATCCCAAAGCCGAAACCGGAAAAGGAGCAGGCCACCGAACGGGGCGCGGGCCAATCCGCCGGATCGCCCTACGACGAACAGCGGAGACTCGAGACGGAGGCGCAGAAGCTTCTCGCCGAGCCCGCCATAACCAAGGGCAGCTTCCTGGTGAGCAAGGCCGTCTTCGAGTTCGCGCTCAAGTCCAACGGCCTCCGCGTGGTCGTGCGCGAGGACCACACGCTGCCCGTGGTGAACATCGTCCTCGCCGCGCTGGGCGGACTGCGCTGGGAACCGGCCGACCTGGCCGGCGAGGCCAACATGCTCGCCGAGATGCTCGACCGCGGCACCACGAAACGCAGCAAGCTGAAGATCGCCACGGAAACCGAGGGGCTGGGGGCGTCACTAAGCACGTTCAGCGGGCGCGATTCGTTCGGCGTCACCATCAGCGGCCTCAAGCAGGATTCCGGCAAGCTGATGGACCTGGCCGCCGATTGCATGCTGCACTCCGGTTCTCCCTCCGACGAACTCGAGAGACTCCGGACCGACGTCCTGCAGCAGATCGCACAGGAAGACGAGTCGCTCTTCGTCCTCAACAGCAAGATTCTCCGCCCGCTGCTGTTCGGCAGCCATCCGTACGCGCGCCAGCTCCTGGGCACGCCGGACACGGTGAGGAAGGTCGCGCAGCAGGACCTGAAGGCCCTGCATCGCGCGCTGGTTCAGCCGGAGAACATGGCGGTGAGCTTGGTGGGCGACATCACGGCGCTCGAAGCGCTGGCCTTGACGCGGCAGTACCTCGGCGAGCTGAAACCGGGCGGCTTCCGCGCGCCGGCGGTGTCGCCGATGCCGGAACTGGCCGGGAGCAAGAAGGGCCAGGGGGAGAAGGAGAAGATCACCGGCGCGATCCTGACGCTCGGCTTCCGCGGCACGGATATCAAGGGCGCCGATCGGGAAACGCTGGAACTGATGGCGGCCTTGCTGTCCGGCCTGGGCGGGCGGCTCTACGTTTCGCTGCGTGAGAAGCAGGGGCTGGCGTACGACGTCGGCGTGTACAATGAGTCTCACCTGGATGGCGGCGACTTCGTCTTCTACATCCAGACCGACGCGCAGTCGCTCGACAAGGCGCTCGACGGCATGTGGAAGGAGATACAGAAGCTGCGCGCGGAGCCCGCGCCACAGAACGAGCTGAACTCGATCAAGAACTACCTGGCCGGCATGGAAGCGATTTCGCTGCAGAACCAGGGCGAGCTGGCCCAGCGCCTCGCCTTGGCGGAGCTGTACAACGAGGGCGCGGCGCACGTGTTCGACCGCAAGGCGCGTGTGGAGAAGATCACCGCCGAAGCCCTGAAGGCCGCGGCGGCGAAGTACCTCGACGAGAAGACATGGGCGCAGGCGGTGCTGAAGCCGGCGCCAAACCCCAAAGCGGAAACACCAGGTACAAAATGAACGCCTTCGCCGTTAGGATGGTGCCGTTCAGAGTTCCCGTCGGATCGCGGATGCAGGAGCCGGGTCTCGCTTGGAACAGAAACCGTATGACAGGAGTCTCTTCGCCGCGGCCCACCCCCGCGCCGCGCGTTGGTGCGCGTACCTGCGGCAGACAATGAACTTCTGCTCGCGCGCCATTCTTGTCATCATGAAAGCCTGCGTCATTCTGCTCTTCGCGTGCTTTCTGATGGAGATCGTGTCCCGCGGCAAGTTGCCTGGCGCCGTGGGGGCAGTTGTCGGCGGCGTGCCCGTGTTCGTGTTCGCCGCGTGCGTAGTCGGCTACATACTGGCTGGCTTCCTGCGCCTGCTCCTGATCGCCCTCTTCTTCCTGCGCTACTCGCTCGGGCAGTTGATGAGTGTGGTCCTGCTGTGGGGCGCAGGCCTGACGCTGGCGGTCAAGCTGCCGGGCGAATGGAAGGCCCTGCCCATCACGGCGCTGGTCCTCCTCGTGCTGCTGGTCCTGATGTACATCGCGGCGCATGACCCTGAGGATCCGTTGTTCACGCCGGAGTTTGTCCGCAGGACTCTTGGGCCCCGGCCGGTGAGCGCTGACGAAGCGGATCAGCAGGCGACACCGCCTGTAGGTCGAGTTGCCAACTCGACCCACGGGGAAGAAGAGCAAGCCAAGGACGGCTGACGTGTGACGGGTGGCGACGAGGGAATCCGAGGTGCTGATTCCGGAGGTTCTTAAGTTTCTTACCAGGCGTCCTGTGAAGCCAGACATGCCTGAGGCTCATCCGCTGGCGGCGGCGCACCCGAGGGCGTTGCGGGCGTGCACATTCCTGCGGCAGACGATGAAGGTCTGCGGGTGGGGTATCGTCGTTGGGCTTGTCGTTCTCATAGCGCCGTTCTGGTTGTTGGTGCCCGTCCTCGCGGTCATTCTCTTCGCGGCGTTCAGCGCCTCCATCGTGGGCTACGCCGTGGCGGGCGTGCTGCGCCTGCTGGTCATAGCTCTGTTCTTCACGCGGTATTCGCTGGCGCAATTGCTCGGAGCGATCCTGCTCTCGGGGCTGTGCGTCTCGCTTACGATCTCGTTGCCGGGCGACTGGAAGGTGTTGCCGGCATTCGGGCTGGTCGCTGTCATATTCGTTGTGCTGGGGTACGTCGCCGCGCAGGACCCCGAAGGACCAGTCTACGTGCCGGGCTTTATCAAACGCGCAGTGGAAGCACAGAAGAGCCGGCGCGGCAACGGAGAAGAGGCCAAGCCGCCGACGCAGGGGTGATGGAATTCGCGCGCCGATACCGTAGTATCCCCCTTGAGGAGTAATCGCTTGCTGAGAAGGGCATCGCCCAACGTTGTGCTCCTGGCCGGACCCAACGGCGCGGGAAAGTCCACGACGGCGCCGCTGCTGCTGCGCGGCGCCCTGGGCGTGACGGAATTCGTGAATGCGGACGTGTTGGCGCGCGGGCTCTCCGCCTTTGCGCCGGAGCGGGTCGCGGGCACTGCGGGGCGAATCATGCTGGGGCGCCTGCGCGAATTGGCCGCGCAGCGCGTGAGCTTCGCGTTCGAGACGACGCTGGCCAGCCGCTCCTTTGCGCCCTGGCTGCGGGAACTGATGAAGGACGGGTGCAGGTTTCATCTGGTGTTTCTGTGGCTTCCCAGTGCGGACATCGCGGTGGCACGCGTGGCCGAGCGCGTGCGGCTGGGCGGGCATGACGTGCCGGAGGAGATCATCCGGCGGCGTTACACCGCGGGCCTGCGGAACTTCTTCGACCTCTATCAGCCACTGGCGGCAACGTGGCGAATCTACGATAATTCAGACGTTGCCGCGCCCAGGCTGATCGCGGCAGGAGAGGGCATGGCTGCCACAAGGGTCGTTGACCGCCGGACCTGGGAGCACATCAAGCGGAGCGTCATCAATGCGTCGCGCGAAACCTAGAGATATCAGCAAGATCTTCGCGGAAGGCACGCTCATTGACAAGGCCATCGCGACGGCCGTCCGTGAAGCCCTGCTGCAGCACAAGCGCGCCGGCAACCCGGTGGCCGAATGGCGCGACGGCAAGGTGGTCTGGGTGCCGCCGGAGCAGATCGTCGTTGATGCGAAGGCGGCCAGGCGCCGCCGCGCGCGATCGCGCGCCCGATGATGCGCCGCGCCGGCGGTGTACGCCGGAAGAAGGGCCAGCCAACGGCAAGTGACGAGTGCTGGGCGGGGCTCTCAGCCCCGCTGGAGTACGGCGAGGGGAGGTACGTTAGAGTCTAAGGCGCCTGCCGCGCCATGCGCCGCCAACGCGCACGGTCCAGGTCCTGGTCTTCCTCAGTTTCCCGCACGCCGGGTCAACAGCGAGGCCGAGCGCTTCGAGCGTTTCCACGCCGAGGATCGGCTCCTCGACGTTGCCCACAAGCACAATGGACGGCGCCTCACGGCCCAGCAGTCTGACGATCGCGGCGCCGGCCTTCATAGTCACGCGCAGACCGGTAGCCAGCGAGAGGCGGTAGCTCTTCTTCAGGCCCACCAGGCCGATCTTCTCCGCCAGCTTTGGCGAGATCACGGAGAACGTGGCGCCGGTGTCTACGAACATGCGGACACGGGTTGCCTTCTTGTTGGCCGACAACGTCACGTTCTGATATACGTGGCCCATAATGGTGCCTCCATTGCCAAGAGTACCTTGCGTTTGCCGGCCGGCAAGCGCCAGTCGCTTGCGGCTGAGCGGGAGGGGACTATAACCGTGGCTTGCACCGCAGCGCCCAGAGCTGCCGAAAGGAGACCGCAATGAAGGAACACGGGACAGTCACACGCCGCGAGGCCCTCCAGTTCGCGTCCATCGGCGTGCTCGGCGCTTTCAGCGCCTCGCGCTTGCTGGCCGAGGACGCGCCGGCCGGCGAGTACAAGATCAAGGGCAACATCAACCAGTCCATCAGCAAGTGGTGCTTCGAGGGCAAGCCCTACGGGCCCGACAAGAAGAAGCTGACCTTCGAGGAGCTGTGCGTCGCCGCGAAGAAGATCGGCTACAAGTCCATCGAGCTGCTCGGCCCCGGCGAGATCGCGATGGTCAAGAAGCACGGCCTCACCTGCGCCATGCTCAACGGCGCCGGCTCCATCGCCGACAACTGGAACCGCAAGGAGAACCACGACAAGCTGGAGGCGGGCATCCGGAAGGCGATTGACTGCGCGGCCGAAAACGAACTGCCCAACGTCATCCTCCTGGCCGGCAACCGCAAGGGCATGGCCGACGACGAGGGCATGGAGAACTGCGCGGTCGGCATCAAGCGCGTCATCGGCTACGCGGAGCAGAAGAAGGTCACGCTCGTCATGGAACTGCTCAACAGCAAGGTGGACCACAAGGACTACATGTGCGACCACACCGCGTGGGGCGTGGGCTTGTGCAAAAAGGTCGGCTCGGACCGCCTGAAACTGCTGTACGACATATACCACATGGAGATCATGGAAAGCGATCTGGCCGCCACCATCAAGGCCAACAAGGACTATATCGGCCACTACCACACCGCCGGCGTGCCGGGACGCCACGAGATTGACAGCACACAGAAGATTGACTACCCCGCGGTGATGAAGGCCATCGTTGAGACGGGCTACAAGGGCTTCGTCGGCCAGGAGTTCGTCCCCAAAGGCGATCCGATTGTGTCGCTGGAACAGGCGTTCAGAATCTGCGATGTGTGAGTGGTTCACCGCGGAGACGCAGAGGAGGAAGACTATGCGGTACACCTTGGTTGTGCTATTGGCTCTTTGTTCTCCGGCCATAGCGGCCGAAGAGGGCGCCAAAGACGGCGATGCGGCAAAGCTGGAGGCGCTTGCGCAGAGGGTGGAGAGGCTAGAGAAGCTTTGCGAACAGATCCGGGCGAAAGACAATGCCAAGACTGAGGCGTCTGAAGCAGTGCAAGCAACGCAGGCCCGCGACATAGCGTCGTCGGCGAAGAACATCAACCAGTTGGACAGGAAGCTTGTGTACGTGGAAAAGATCATCCACGAACGGCTCGCAAACATTGACGCCGACGTGAACGGCCTCAAGACCGACACCACCGGGCTGAAGAAAGACCAGATGCTGATTCTGCAGAAGCTCAAGGCGCTGGAGGAAGCCCAGGCGGAAGCGAAGAAGTAGAATTCACTGTGTACTCGGTCCGCCACATCCTTGTCCTGAAGCGCGCCACGTCTGCCTCAATCTCCGTCACGGGCTGCGGCGTCTTCTCGCCTGTCCAGAGGTCTGTAACGACTGCGGGCGCGGGGAGGACGATCTTCTTCCGGCCCGCGCTGGCGGTATGGAGGCAGAGAAGCGAACGGTTGGCATAGAGTACGTCGTTGGTCTCGCACCAGACGTGCGCGCCGGCGAAGCGCGCCAGATTGCGGAGCAACTCCGGTCCGAAGTTCAGCATGGCGAGATAGACGCTCTGCCAGCCTGCATGCTCGCGCACGGCGAAGGCGGCTTCGCCGCCGTCGCGCAGGTGGCCAAGCACGGTGGCGCGAGGATCGTCCGCGAAGAAGACGGGGCCAACGGAACCTTCCGTGCCGAAGCTCAGGGATGACCCGCCCCGCGTGAGGACGTGCCCCGTGTCCTGAATGCAGACGTGGATGTTCTGCCTCTGCATGCGCCAACCGAGGCGCATCCCGATAAGCTCTTCGTTCCTGCGCGGGTCGAGGCCGCTGTCGTCGAGCACCGCGGACGCGTAGGTCCAGCAGAAGACGCGGCCGTCCTTCCGCCAGCGGCGGATCCCTTCGGCTGCGCGCGGCGTGACGACGGCGCAGTTCACGAAGATGAGCAGCTTGTACTGCGCGCCGGGGAAATCCTTGTGCCTGAGGTCGTGCAGCTCGTAGATGTCGAACGGGAGACCCGCCAATCCCCAGCGGCGCGTGCAGAGATCGAGCAGCAGGCCGTGGTTGGCTTCCAGTTCGAAGCGCAACAGCGAGCCGTTCATGGCGGCCTGGTACAGCGGCGTGTCCTCCGAGCAGACGAAGGCCACGTCGCTGATGGGGCGCCTGTCCCACTGCACGGCCTGCTTGCCGAGGGCCGACAGCCGGGCGAGCGTCTCAACGATGAACGGTTCCTGATAGTTGCGGCTGCGGATGTCGAACCACCAATACGGCGTGCCGGTGATCAGGTTGTGCACGTGATCGCGCTGCAGGATCGCGGCCTGTTCTTCCTCGTCGCGCCCGCAGTAGCCCTGGTGCCAGCGATACACGGGATCGGGGATGACGGGTTCGGCTGTGAGCGGCGGAATGCGCGAGGTGTCGGCGTTCTTCCACGCCTCGCGGTGTTCCCTGGGAAGATTCGAGAGGGTGACCAGATCCGTTTCGGTGTAGTGCAGCTTGCCCTGCACGTTGCACGAATGCGGCAGGCCGATGTAACCGCCGGGGCCGCCCGCGTAACGGCAGTCGTAGCTTTCGATGTCGGAGATGAAGTCCACCCACGGCGACTCGTGCAAACGCTGGATGAAGCCGTGGCCGTATTCCTGAATGTAGCTGTAGACGCCCGTCTCCCACCACAGATAGCTGTG
>JAPLOD010000495.1 GCA_026692735.1 Planctomycetota bacterium
GAAGTCCCAGAAATACGTCACCGCGCCGCGCTCAGGATCAACGAACGGTGCGGCGAACTGCACCGGCTCGCCAATGTTGGCCGGAGACGGACTTGCCGTAACAGGGTCGGTCAGGACGGGGGGGTCATTGACCGAAGTCACCACGACAGTCGTCTTGCTGTCCTTTGTGACGGGCAGGATGCCATCGTTGGCGGTGATGGTGAACGTCGTCGTCTCCGTCTGGCCTGCCGGCACGCGGTTGGGCGTCGGCGTGAAAACCAGGCCGTGGATCGCATTCGTGCACTCCGTCGGCGTGCCGGTGAACCTGTACACGCCGCCTCCGATGTCCACGAAGCCGTTCAGCGTCGTGAACGTGCCCTTGGCCGCGTCATCCAGCTTCACCACAACGGTGAGCTTCTCCGGCGGGTTGTCGGGGTCCGCGATCGTCACGCCCGTGAAGGGCGCGATGGACGCATTATCGTTCACCGGCTGACCGGCCACCGTGCCGGTGATCGTCGGTGGAGGATTGCTCAGCAACACGCTGACGTTGTCGTTGCCGCTGCCCTGGAAGGGCAGCCGCGCCGCCTTGGGACGGCCAAGCGGCACACCTGCGCTGCCGTCGTTGGCCGTGGCCAGATCGAGGCGGCCATCGCCGTTGAATTCACCAGCGACCACGGCGTTGGGCCCTTGCCCGACGAGATAGTCCTGGGGGTCGCTAAAGCCGCCATGGCCATTCCCCAGGAGGATACTGACGCTGTTGCTGGCAGAGTTGGAGGTGATGATGTCGGGGCTCCCGTCGCCGTTCATGTCGGCTATCGTCACGTCGCTGGGGCGGCTGCCTGTGGCGAAGTTCAGCGACGGCGCGAACGTTCCGGCGCCGGTGCCCAGGAGCACGGTCACAGTGCTGTCGCCCATGTTGGCCGTCACGATATCCGGCCGGCCATCAGCGTTCAGGTCCGCCACGGCCACGGCGCGCGGGTCCTGACCGACGGGATACACCCCGCCCAACTGGAGATCCCCCTTCTCTCCATCTCCGAACAACACAAAGGCGAGACCTTGCCTGCCGCCGCCGGAGGAATCCGTGCCGACCGCGACCACATCCAGGTTGCCGTCGCCATCAACGTCGGCGACTGCCAGATCGTGCAGTTCCACCCCCCAAAACTGCCCTTCGCCCAGACCCGGAAGCTGGTCCAGGAAGTTGCCATCCGCATCCACCGGCAGCACCACCACGGTGCTACTGAAGTTCGGATAGTAGCCCCAGGTCAAGGTTGTGAGTATCTCGGGACGGCCGTCGCCGTTCATATCGGCGACCGCGACGCCCGCCGCCCCCATATTGACCGCTGTCCTGAATGGTATGACGATTGGCAGGTTATCCGGTGTGGCCTCTGTCTGGCCAAAGGTGCCGTCGCCATTGCCCAGCAGGATGGTCAGACTCGCGCCGCCATTCCACCAACTGTAGTTTTCAGTGACGATGTCAGGAATGCCATCCCCGTTGAAATCAAAGGTGTCGCCGTTGTTGTCGGTGGCTGCCACGGCCTCCGGGCCGTAGCCGCTGCCGTCGTACTTCGTGGAGGAGAAGAGCGGCGGGTCCTGGAAGGTGCCATCGCCGTTCCCCAGGAGCACGGCGACCCTGTCGTCGTATTTATTGGTGACAACCAGGTCAGTGATGCCGTCGCCATCCAGGTCCGCGGCCGCGATGGAATACGCCGGGCCGCCGCCGTCAAAATCCTTCCTCGGCAGCAACTCGGCAGTGCCATTCAGCAGAACACTGACGGTGCCAGACATGCCGTCGGGCCCCGGGCGTCTCAGGAAATCGATCAGGAAACCGAAGCCGTCATTGGCGGTGACAATGTCGAGGCGGCCGTCACCGTTCATATCGGCAACCGCCAGGGAAACCGGCCCTACGCCGGTGGCAAAATCCTGCTTCGTCTTGAACGTCCCGCCCCCGTTGCCTGCCAGCACGCTCACGCTGTTGCCGTTGCTGAACGGGCCGGTGCGGGAGGCGTCAGCGGACACCATGAAGTCGCCGTTGGCGGTGACGATGTCGGGGATGCCGTCGCCATCCACATCGGCGATGGCCACGGAGTTCGGGCCGTAATCCGTGTCGAAGCTCTGCGGGTTGGCCCCGAACGTGCCGTCGCCGTTGCTGACCAGCACGGTCACGGTGTTGCCGCTCCTGTCGTTGACGACCACATCGGCCTTGAGGTCGCCAGTCAGGTTGGCTGCCGCCACCGCTGACGCGTCGCCGGCCACATCAGTTTTGGTGGGCGCGCCGAAGGTGCCGTCGCCGGCGCCCAGCAGCACGCTCACGGTGCTGCCGTTGGCGGTGACAATATCCGGGATGCCGTCGCCGCTTACGTCGGCAATCGCCACAGACGCAGGCGTATAGCCGAGCGGAATTGGCGCGGCGGGCGGAAGAAAGCCGCCTGCGCCATCTCCTAACAGCACACTGACGCTGTTGCCGCCGGCGTTGGCCACGACGATGTCGCCCTTGCTGCCGGGGCTGAGTTTGGCGAACGCCAACGCCACCGGCGCTGCACCCGTGGGGATGGGCGCGAGGGGCGCAGCAAAGTTGCCTGCGCCATCTCCCAGCAGCACACTCACGGTGCTGTCGTTACGGTTGGCCACGATGATGTCAGGCTTCCCGTCACCGTTCATGTCGGCGACCACGACGGCGTACGCACCGGTGTCCGCATCGGAACCCGTGGCGAACTTCTTCGCGTCAGCAAAGGTGCCGTCGCCCTTGCCCAGCAGCACGCTCACCGTGCCGTCGAAAGGGTTGGCCAGGACGACGTCGGCCTTGCCATCGCCGTTCACATCGGCCACGGCCACACACTGGGGCGGCGTGTTGACAGGAGTATTGATGGGCGGCTCGAAGCTCGCGGCGGCGACGGTCCCTGCGCCCAGCATGCAGCAACCAAGCAGCGCGCGGCGGGGCATGATGCCCGTAAGGAATGCCCACCAGGGGCGGTGCGACGAATGGCGTTTGCTCTTCGGAAGACTCATGGAGGATGCCCTTATTGGAGTTGGGGTTGGCTTGCTCCCACGCGGGACTACCTTCTGCGCCACTGGCATTAGACGCCGGAAGGCTAACGCGACAGCAACTCAAACTGTTGTGCGTTGCCGGAACTCTAGCCACTCAGCCACGGAAAAGCAACAGAATTTGCTCGGATCCTCGCCCGTCCGCCCGTCCACGCGCAGGCATGCCGCAAGCAGACGCCGATGATGCGTCCTGATAGTACAGCGCCGCAGAAGCCTCTGACCATTCAGAGCCGCGCGCGTCAGCAAGCGGTTCCGGGGACCGCTCCCTCACGGTCGCGGCTCGGAGAGGGTCAGGCACTTGTACGGCGCTGTACTTAGGGCGTCGGGCGCAGTGTCACCGACTTCAGTCCGATCACCTTCCACGCTGGCGGTGTCTTCGGTTTGACGCTCAGCACAAAATCGCCTGCTTTCTCGAGTTTCAGCACGCCGATCTTCTCGGACGCGAACGTCGCCCAGCTTCCCGTCGGCCTCGACGTGGCCGTGATTGACTGCTCGCCGACCGCAACGGTGTACTCGCTGCCCTCAGCGCCATTCTGGCACGAGTACGCCACGTGGATTTCGTAGGTGCCGGGCGCGCTCAGTTTGACCTTCCACGACACGTAATCGTTCGCATTGCCCCAGTAGCCGATGTTGTCCTTTCCGCCGCCGGATTCGTACTGCGGGCTGTTGCCGTGGATTTCGGCATCAACGGCTTGAGCGACCAGCACGCCGTCTTTGTCGGGAGTCACCACAAACGTGTGCGCCGGGACCGGAACCGGCTTCAGATCGCGGCCGCTGATCTTCAGCGCGAACGCGTGTTCGCAGGGCTTTTGTTCCGGCAACATGATGCTCAGGCCTTCCGCGTTCTGCGCGAACTGCAGTTTCTCGCCATGGCCGAGCAGACGGACGTTCTTGATCTCGTTGCGAATCTCCGCCGTCATCGCCAGCGAGCGAATGACGACCTTACCGTCGTCCGGCCAACCCAGCACGACTGCATAGAGTTTCTCATCCTTGGTCGTGAAGCGGATGTCCTTCGCGGTCATGCGGCCGTACTGGCCTTCGTTGAAATGCCCGCCGCCGGTGGTGTGGGGTCCTTCGCCGAAGATCTGCCACGGCCGCGTGCCGTAGATCGCATCGCCGTTGACCTTGATCCAGTCTGCCATGTCCGCGAGGACTTTCTCTTCCTCGGCATCAATGGAGCCGTCATGTTTGAGCGGGATGTTCAGCAGCAGGTTGCCGTTCTTGCTCACGATGTCGGCCAGCATGCAGACAACCATGCGCGCCGGCTTGTAATGCAGTCCCGATTTGTAGAACCAATCGCCGATGCAGGTGTCCGTCTGCCAGGGCTGTTCCTTGATGCCCTTCAGCGCGCCGCGTTCGACATCCTGAATGCCGATGCCATCCACGTATTCGCCGGTGTCGCTGTGACGGCCCCAGTCCTTGAGGTTGTAGACGGCTTCGAGTTTGCCGCCGTGCCAGGCGACGTTGGCGTTATAGAAGTGCGCAATCAGAGCCCGGCCGACTTCGCCGAAGGGAACGGCGCCGTCGGTGTAGACCAGGTCCGGCTTGTAGGTGTCAATCAGATCGCGCGTGCGGTAGAACCACTGCCGTGGCCACCACTCCGGTGGATTCTTAGGATAGCTGGCGCTCGTGTCGTCATGCGGCGGGAAGTAGAGATCGGCGTACTTGGGGTCGTGCCCATCGTATGGCACGCCGGCGTACGGTCCTTTCTTGTCCTGTCCCTTGTTCGTGTTGAACCAACTGTAGCTTCGGCCCAGGTGCTCGGTCACGCCGAAGCGCAGCCCGTGCTTGCGCGCGGCCTTCGCCCACAGACCGACCACGTCTTTTCCAGGGCCGACGTTGACCGAATTCCAGCGGTGGTACTTCGAGTTCCAGTTGTCCCAGTTGTCGTGGTGGTTGGCCAGCACGCAGAAGTATTTCGCGCCGGCGTTCTTGTAGAGTCCCATCAGCCGGTCCGGGTCGAACTTGTCCAGCTTCCAGAGCGGCAGGAGGTCCTTGTAGCCGAACGTGGACGGATGGCCGTAGTGTTCGACGTGGAATTTGTACTGCGGATGGCCTTCGACATACATGTGCCGCGCGTTCCAGTCTCCGCTTTCCGGAAGCGATTCAGGACCGACGATGCCCCAGAATCCGAGCTTCGCATCGCGGAACCAGTCCGGACACTTGTAGGTCTGCAGCGACTCGAACGTCGCCATGAACGGCCCCTCGGCGATTTCGATCGTCGCCGGCACCGGCGTTGCCGGCGGCGGATTGGGCGGCGGGCCCGGTTCGAGCGCGTAGATGGAACCTGCAATCAGCAGCGTGAGCGTGCTGGCGAGCGTTATTGGGCGCATGCGAAAGCTCCTGGCGTTCATCTCATCTCAACCGGCTTGCCGTTGCTTGTACATTCACGATTCGTGAGGCGCAACAAAAAGGGGACCAGGGCGAGCGCTCATCATTTTCCGCGCAAGATCCCGCAAGAACGCACGACGTTCCTCGTTTCTATTGATGGAGGGGCATGCTTCGTCGTGGTGCCGTTCCGTAGAGGCGTACGCGTCCGGCGGAAGGAGCCGCGGTTATGGAGCCGCCACCCGAATCCAGAATCGAAGTGGACATGGTGCCCATGATTGACATCATCACCCTGCTGCTGATGTTCCTGGTCATCGTGGGCGACATGGCGGCGACGGCGGGCAGCATCCAGATGCGGCTGCCCCGCGCCGACCAGGCGGTCAAGGACAGGTGGACCGAGGACCGCCTGGTGGTCCAGTTGCAGAACCAGAACGGCGTCTATCGCGCCGTCATCAACAACAGGTCCTATGATCTCGTGGCCGGCGGCGCCAGCAAGACCCTGCGCGACCATCTTGCCGACCACGTCAACTACTGCGTGGGCAAAGGGTGGACCGTCCGGAAGGATTCCGGCGAGGTGGGCATCCCGGTGAAGCTCCGCGTGCCGGAAGAGGCGCCGATGCGCGAAGTCGAACGCATAGTGATGACGCTGGCGCACGCCGGCTTGGTGCACATCCAGTACGCCGCCGCGCCGCCAGGCGATGCCAGATGAACGCACGGGGTCGCGATCCGGCGCCAACAGCTCAAGGAGGGACTGACCATGACACGCCGCGGCATGCACGTCCCTGACGGCGAAGCGGAGACGGGCCACAGCAGCCGGCCCTGGGTGTACTTCATGATTGACGCCTTCTTCCTGTGCACGCAGTTCTTCGTGGTGACCTTCCACGTCGCGGTAGATGAGCGCGTGCTGCCGCAGCAGTTGCCCCCGGGCTGCATTCCCCGCACACCGACACCGAATCCCCCACCCAGGCCGATAGACCGGACCGAGAAGCTCCGCGTGCACGTGTCGCGCGCCAATGGTGCGCCGGTGTACGAGTACGGGTCCGTGCGCCGCACGCTGGCCGAACTGAACCAGGCGCTCACGGACGCCGCCGTCGCGGGCAAGACGTACACGGTGCATGTGTCCTACGACGCCGGCGTCCCGTTCGGCGATGTCATGGCGGTCTTCAACGCGTGTGCGCGTCTCCACATCCAGAGGTGCGGCCTGGTGCCCCTGTACCGAAGCCAGGCGGCGCCGGAGGGTTAAGGGCTTTTCCCAGCAGGCGCGGCCCGGCGGTTCGCGCAACGGCACCACGGCGCCACGGCACCCGCCCATTTTCCTTCTCTCGCTCACAATCCCCGGCGCGTATATGATATGCGGGCGCTTGGCTCGTAGCTCTTGGCTCGTAGCTCTTGGCTCATAGCTCTTGGCTCTTGGTTGAGACTGGCGAGCGTGAAGCCCAAGAGCTAATGGCCAAGAGCCAAGAGCCGGCCGCCTGCCTGACGTGGGGGCCGGAGATTGGGGGTTCTATGGTGCTGAAGCACCGGAGAAGCGGCCTGTGCCTCGTGCTGCTGCTGGCGGCAATGGCCGGCGTCGTCGCCGAGGAAGCTCCGCCCGCCGGCGACGCGGAAAAGAAGGCTCCCGCCGCGGAGAAGAAGGAAGCGCCCGCGGAAGAGAAGAAGGAGGGCGAGGCCGCCCCGGCCGCTCCAGCGCGGCCCACGTATCCGCTGAAGTCCGAGTATTTCAAGGACGTGATTGATCCGCAGGCCGGCGAGGACGTGGAAGAGGCGATGAAGCTGGAGGTCCACGCCACACAGGAGGTGATCGCCGCGCTGAAGGCGAGTCCGGAAGAGTACCTGAAGGAGAGCCTGACGCCCGAGGTCACGTTCAGGAAGCTGATGCGGACACCCGAGCAGTTTCGCGGGCATGTGGTGCAGGTGCGGGGACTGCTGGAGTTCTGCGAGCGGTTCCCGGTGCCCGATGACTGGGCGGACACCAGCCCACTGTACCGCGGGCAGATCTCGACCATGACCGGGGAGATGTACACGTTCTTCGCGCTGGAACGGCCGCCGGCGGAACTGATGAAGAAGCCGGTGCGGCTGACGGGTATCTTTCTGAAGCGGTATGCGTACAAGAACCGGCTGGCCGGCGAGAAGCTGACGTGGAGCCCGGCGGTCTTCATCCACAACGTGGAACAGTATTCGGAGGCGGACACGGGGCCTGGCAAGGCGCCCATGGAGCTGAAGACCGCCCTGCTGATCGCCATCTTCCTGCTTTTCATCGTCGTGCGCGTCGCTTTCGGCTATGTCCGCATGAAGAACAAGAACGCGCGCGAGAACCCGTTCGTGCGCATGAAGGGCGGGAAAGGCATCGCGTCACCGTTCCCCAAGCCCGGGTCGAAGAAGCCGTGAGACTCGCATGGCTAGCAGCTAGTGGCTACTGGCTATTGGCTAGGGGGTTCTGCGGCGCATGGTGAGTTAATGGCCAATAGCCAGTAGCCAGTAGCCAAGAGCCATCATGAACCCGGCCCCAAAACCCGTTTCCGTCCTGCACCTCGCTGCCGCAGACATCATGCTCTTCCCCATCCTGCGCGACCAGCTCTGCTACCTGCGCGACACGGGGCTTGACATCCACACGGCCAGCATAGACGGGCCCCTCGGGCGGCGGATCCAGGAGGACGGCTTCCCGTGGACGCCGCTGCCGCTGACGCGCGAGATGTCGCTGCTCTCCGATTGGCGCGCGCTGCGGGTCATCGAACGGTTCTGCCGCGAAAAGCGGTTCACTATCGTCCATACCCACACGCCGAAAGGCAACGTCATCGGCCAGTGGGCCGCGCGCCGGGCGGGCGTGCCGATTGTGCTGCAGACCCTGCACGGCTTTTACTTCCACGAGCGGATGGGGTGGCTGGAACGCCGGAAATGGATTTTGGTCGAACGCTTCTCCGCGCGGCATTCCGACCACATTCTCTGCCAGAACCCGGAGGACGTCGAGACGGCGGCGCGCGAGCGCATCGCCGCGCCCGGACAGATCACGCTTCTCGGCAACGGCATAGACCTGGCCCGCTTCAAACCCGCTCCGCCCGGCGATCCGCGGCGCGTGACGAAGCGCCAGGAGCTGAGGATCTCGCCCGAGGCGCTGGTCGTGGGGATGGTGGGGCGTTTCGTGGCGGAGAAGGGGTTCCCCGAGTTTCTGGCGGCCGCCGAGAGGATCCTCGCGCACGCCGGCGGGGCGAGCGTGCACTTCCTCGCCGTCGGCCACAAGCTGGCCAGCGAACGCGCCGGCGAAGCATGGGCGCCGCCGACCAGCGGGGTGCTCAGCGGCAAGCTCACCGTCCTGGAGGACCGCGACGACATGCCCGACCTGTACGCGTGCATGGACATTCACGTGCTGCCGTCGCACCGTGAGGGATTCCCGCGCGCGCTCATGGAAGGCGCCGCCAGCGGGCTGCCGCAGGTCGCCACGAACATCCGGGGCTGCCGACAGACGGTGGAGGAGGGCAAGACCGGTTTCCTGATCGGCGTCGGCGCTGTGGGCGCGCTGGCCGACCGCATCGGGCGCCTCATGTCCGACGCGGGCTTGCGGGCGGCCTTTGGGCGAGCAGCGCGGGCGAAAGCGGAAGCGGAGTTCGACCAGCGGCGGGTGTTCGAGAAAGTGCGGGCGTGTTATGACGAGCTGCTGCTGCGCAAAAGGGTCAAATGATTTTGGGTTGCTTTATCCCCGCTCGTCGTAGAATATGCGTTCCAGGGTTCAGTTGAGGGCGGTATCGGTCCGATAATAAAAGGAGGGCAGGAAGGGCTAGCACCGTTCCGCAAGAGTCGTTTCGTGCACGTGGATGCCCATGAGTGCAGCCGAGCGGGCAGGGGCAGTAACGGGGCGCATGACTATGTGGTGCCGATCGGGAGTGGTAGGCGCGTTACTATGGGCCGTGGCGCTTGTATGCCCCGGCGTTGCCGCGGAAGGCGATGACGATGCCGCGCGCCCGCCCGAAGAGGATATCCGCTATGACATCATCAAGGTGAAGGGCGAAACCTACCGCTTCGACAGGAAGACAGGCGAATTCCTGAAACTCATCATGACCAAAGACGGCGTCGTCGGCGTCCGTGAGAAGGTGCGGATCGTTGACCGGGAGAGGGCCGCGGACAGGCCGAAGGCCGCTTCGCAGCCGCCCGTGATAGAAGGCGACGACCCGGGGATGGCGCAGTTCGATGAGAACCGGAAGAAGAAGAAAACGGCCGGCGCCGCCGAGATCGAATACTACGACGACCAGGGCAACAACATCACGTACCAGATCACCGACCCGGAACGCGAAGCGGCCAGGGGCGTCATCGCGGCGTACCAGAACAGCATGTCCTTTGTGCAGACGCTGGATCTCCGCGACCGCATCATCGGCAACATACTGGTGCGGAACAACGGCGACAAGAAGCTGAAGGTGCTGGAGCTGACGCTGGTGATTCCGGTGGTGGGCCGCGAGAAAGCCGAGGAGCATCGCTTCCTGTTCGTGGACAAGGCCGGCTTCCCCGCCCCGCCGCAGCCGGCAAGCGGGGGCAAAGAGGGCCTCGCGCTGCTCCACAAAGTTGATCTTCCCAGCCCCCCCGGCCGCGTCATGGGCTCGCCCGTGCTGAAGATCAGCTACATGAAGTTCGGCGAGTGAGGCAGCCGTCACAGCTTCACGATCTTGCGCTTCTTGATGGACTCCAGCTCCGCGTGAGCCAGCGCCACGGACTTGCGCGCGTCGGCCGCGGTGGTGACCTTGGGCGGCGTGCCTTTCTCGATGCACGTGAGGAAGTATTCGATCTCCTGCTCCCAGCCGTTCGTCGCCGGGACCTTGATGACTTCCGGTTCCTTGCGGCCGGCCTTGTGCAACTGCAGCGTCTTACCTTCGCGGGCCAGATCGAAGTCGGCCGTGGCCCGATCGAAGACGACGGTGTAGCGCATGGTGAAGCCGTAGCTGGGGTCAGCCTCCCAGCCGCCTTCCGCCATCACCACCTGCCTGGGGTTCCTGTAGAGGTAGGTGGCGACGACGTGGTCCATGCCCTCGCGCGTGGCCTTGCCGGCGGTGCCCACGGCGAAGACGGCCTGCGGCTCGCCAAAGACGTAGCGCACGAAATCAATGTCGTGGATGTGCAGGTCGAAAAGCGCCGAGCCGGACAGGCGCGGCTCCAGGAGCCAGTTGCCCCAGGACCAGACCGGCGTTGAGCCGAAACGGCGGAAGACGGCGGAAAGGACCTTGCCGAAACGTTTCTCCGCGACCGCCGCCTTGAGCCACTGCCATTCCGGCCAGAAGCGCATGCAGTGCGCCGGCATCATGAAGCCTTTGGCCTTCTTGACGGCCTGTATGACGAGGTCGGCCTCTTTCAGGCTCACCGCCAACGGCTTTTCGCACAGGACGTGCTTGCCCGCGGCCAGGGCCTTGACGACGTTCGCTGCGTGCAGGTACGTCGGCAGGCAGATGTCCACGAGGTCCACTTCCGGATCGGTGTAGAGATCCTGCGGCGTGCGATGCGAGCGCAGGGCCTTGGGGTCAACGCCGAGGTTGCTCTGGTCGCCGATGTTCCCGCCGCCCCCGCCCCAATCGCCCGCGGCCTTTTTCGGGTCGGTATCACAGAAGGCCACGACCTTGGCGCGCGGATTCCTGGCGTGGATGCCGATGTGCGCTTTGCCCATGAAGCCGATGCCGACAACGCCGACGCGGATAGCCATGACTGCTCTCCCCCTTTCCATGACGCCCAGCCTAAGAGCCCAGGATCCTGTCCATGTCCTTGCTGACCTGCTCCGGCAAGCCAGCTCGCCACGGCAGCATCTCCGCTGTGACGTAGCTAGTATAGCCGGTTTTCCGCAGCGCGGCCACGACGGCCGGCCAGTCCACGTCGCCGGCGCCCAGGTCGCAGAAACTGTACGCGCCCGCCCAGCCGCTGCCTTGAGCGATCTTGCGGCAGGCAGTGGCGATCTCGAGCGTCTCGCCCTGTTCTCCGCCGCCATAGAAGACGAACCTGAAGTCCTTCCAGTGGACGCGGTCGATGCGCTTGCCCAGGAGCTGGATCCAATGCTCGGGAAAGCCGTTGAGGCGGGCGTTGCCGCAGTCGAAGTAGCTCTTGACGAAGCGGGATCTGAAGCTGTCAATGAAGTCGCGGTATTCGAGCGGTGAGAGGAGGAACTTGTTCCACACGTTCTCCAGGCAGATGGCGACCTTCAGCTTCTCCGCCGTGTTGACGCAGGCGCGGATACTCGCGTGCGCGCGCTTGTAGCATTCGTCGTAGCGGACGTGTTCGCTCTTCGGGTCGAAGAACACGTCCACCGCGCCCGGCACGACGAGGACCGCGTCCGTGCCCAGCCAGCGCGCGAGGTGGAGCATCTTCCGCGTGTACTCGACCGCCTGCTTGCGCGTGGCGGCCTGGCTGGATGTCAATGAGGTGCCCCAGTACACGCCCGTGGCCACGGAACTGAGCGCGACGCCGATGGCCTTGGCCATCTTCGCGATGTCCTGGCAGCTCTTCTCGTCGCTGTCGAACGTAAGCTCGCCGCCGGGAACGCAAAGCTCCACCGCCCGGAAACCGGCGGCTTTCGCCTGCTGCAGCACCTTCTCGATGCCGGCTTTGCCTTCCAGTCCTCCCTCGAAGGACCAGTAGCTGATGCATTTCCTCATGGCTCGTCCCCCCTTTGTGGCGCAAGCTGGGAAGCTTGCGCTACAGTTCCGGCGTACACGTCGTCGCAGCGACTACACGTATGTCCAATCCGGGGATGTTTGTCAATGCCGCTCTCAGTTTCGCGCCGTCCTCGCCGGGTAGCGGCGCCGCGAAATGCACCGCGCCGCTGCCCGACATCAGCCAGCGTCCAGGGCAGTGCCGCGCCAGGGCCTGCCGCACCAGCGCCAGCGTGGGCTGGACTTCCAGCGCCGGGGCGGTGAGGTCGTTCTCTGAGCCGAGGTCAGTGCAGACCCCACCGGCAAGTTGCTGCAGCGTCAGCTCCACGCGCTGCGCCACCGCGGACAGGTCGCGGATGCCGGACTTTCCGTCCCAAAGCGGCGCCCGCAGGGCCTTGTACACCGCGGGGGTGGCGACATGCAGCGGCGGCATGACCAGGAACACGTGCACCTGCGGCCACTGGCGCGAGCCGGGAAGCGCCTCAACGATTTCCCCGCGCCCCAGGCACCGCCGCCAGCCGCCATACAGGAAAAAGGCGACGTCGCTGCCCAGTTCCGCAGCGAGGGGATGGAGCCGTTCGATGGGCCAGTTCAGGCCCCAGAGCGTGTTCAGCCCCCGCAGCGCGCAAGCGGCGTCGCTCGATCCGCCGCCCATGCCGCCGCCGGGGGGGATGCTTTTCTGCAGGTGGATCTTCGCCCCGCAGGGACGGCTGGCGGCCCGCGCGAGGAGCTCAGCCGCTTTGACGACCAGGTTGCGTCCGTCGGTGGGCAGGGAAGGATCGCTGCAGGTGAATTCGAAGCTGTCCTGGGTGCTGAAGGCGAGCGTGTCGCACAGGCTGACGTTCACCATCACCATGTCGAGCGCGTGGAAACCGTCCGGGCGCCTGCCGAGCACGTGCAGGTCCCAGTTGATCTTGGCGTAGGCTTTGAGTTCCACGGCGGGCGGCAGCTCACTCCGGTTCAATGGTTAACGTCAGCGGGAACTTCTCAGTGCGCGCCAGGGCGTGCGCCTGGTCCACGCGCAACTCAGCCTCTTCCAGAGGCAACACCACGACCAGGGCTACGCCCGTGTGGTGCGCCTCGAGCATTATGTCGGTTGCCTCGGCGCTGTTTTTCTTGAAGACGCTCATGAGCACGTGGACGACGAGACCCATCGGCGTAACGTCGTCGTTGTGTATCAGGACGCGGTACAGCGGGGCGAGGCGCGGCGTCTCGTCAGTGGCGGTTGCCTTCTGCGGCTCGAGGACAGCCGGACCGGCAGGGCTGCCCATTGCGGATTGCGGATTGCGGATTGCGGATTGGGGATTGCGACTCGATGTTCCGCGGGGCCGGAGCGAGCCGCTCCGGCTACCTGCTGACAGCGGTGCGCAATCCAAAATCCAGAATCGGAAATCCAAAATCACCGTACGTCGCCCTTGTGCTTCTCCCACCACTGCTCCCATTTGCCCTGGCCTGCATCCCAGGCCGGGTGCTTGATGTCGCCGATGCAGACTGACAGGCCGTTGCGCGCAATCTTGCGGCGGTCGCCGTCCTCCCTGTGCAGGTAGGGGAGCAGCTTCTCGGCGATGCCGATGCGGTCCGCGGCGCTCAAGCGCGACGACCACGTGGCGGGGTCGTCGTCATCGAAGTGCTTGGGGTCGCCGCCGCAGACCTCGACGATGCGGCGCCAGTCGCGGCCATCGTCGCGCATGGGCGCCTCGCCTTCACCGTAGCGCTGGGCATAGACGTCCATGAGGAATGTGGCCGCGGCGGGGCCGGAGCAGTGAGCGATCAGGCCCTCGATGTCAATGATCATGTCGCGCAGTTCACGGCTGGTGAAGTAGCGCTCCATGGGGTAGGGGTTGCTGTCGGTGGTCTTCTTGCGGCGGACGAGTGCGCCGCCGATGTCCTTGGCGTAGGGGACCAGTATCGGCCGCGCCACCTCGTAGGCGACGCGATGGGTTTCGAACAGCCCGAAGGCGGCGCCAGGGTTGGCCGCGCCGGCGACTTCCGTCCACAACTGGATCTTCGTTGGCAGGTCAACGGGGTCCTTATAGGCCCCCGCAATCAGCTCGTTCACCGCGGGGCGGCACTTGCGCAGTTCGCGGCCGATGGGGGGATGATCGCTCCCGCGGAACTGTCTGATGAGCTTGATCAGGTTGTCGCGGTCGGCGGCGCTGAGGCCGCTGCCAGCGGCCGGTTCGGCCGGCTCGACGGCGGGCTGGCGTGTCGGCTCGGGAGCGGGCTGACGCGCCGGTTCGGGGGCGGGCTGGCGTGCCGGTTCAGGGGCGATGGCGTCGGGCGGCAGGTTCAGGGCCCCCTGTGCGTTGACATACTGTTTGACAAGAACTGCTTGCGCGGGCGTCAACTGCCCCGCGTCCACGAATACGTCAATCTTGGCCGCATTGAGCGGCTCGAGGCGCTTCAACTGCGCGGCCTTGGCCGGGTCAATGGTTACCTTCTCCCCAGCGCAGGTGTTGAACGCCGTGGTGAGCGCCAGTACCGTGATTATGAGAGCATGCCGGAACATGATGTGAGACCCTCGGGTACCAGGAGCAGACCGGCTGCCCCTTTCCACTTACACTATACAACCGTTGTGCCTGTGAAAAGCAGAAACCGGATTTCGGTTTGCGGATTGCACCGGCGGCCCTATTTTATGGGAGCTGGCCTGGTCAGGCCGTTCCCCCAGGGACATGGGGCGGCATCCGGGCCGTTTTTGTTGAGCGGAAACCACCGACCGGGAACGGGGACTCAAAGGAGTAGTGCCGTGCCTCTTGCGCATTCCAATCATTACCGTACGCACACCTGCGGCGAACTGCGGGAAAGCGATATCGGGAAGTCCGTCCGGCTGTCGGGCTGGGTGCATACCAACCGCGATATGGGCGGGGTGGTCTTCGTTGATCTGCGCGACAAGTACGGCATGACCCAGATTGTGTTCGACCCGAGGCGCTCAGGCGCCATCCACGACGAGGCGGCCAAGCTGCGCGGCGAATGGGTCATCAGGGTCGAAGGCATCGTGAAGGGGCGGCCGGAAGGCACGCGCAATAACAAGCTTCCCACGGGCGCCGTCGAGGTCGAGGTGACGGACATCCAGATCCTGAACCGGGCGCAGACGCCGCCGATCGAAATCCGCGACGATCTGACCGCCAACGAGGACATCCGCCTGCAATACCGCTACCTGGACCTGCGCCGCAACCCGATGCAGAAGATCCTGACCACGCGGCACCTCGCCGCGCAGACGGCACGGAACTACATGTCGTCGCAAGGCTTCGTCGAGGTCGAGACGCCGTTCATGGTGAAGTACACGCCCGGCGGCGCGCGGAACTTCCTGGTACCGTCGCGGCTGAATAAGGGCAAGTTCTACGCGCTGGCCGAAAGCCCGCAGTTGTTCAAGCAGCTCCTGATGGTCGCGGGCACGGACCGCTATTACCAAATCGTGCGCTGCTTCCGCGACGAGGACCTGCGGATTGACCGGCAGCCGGAGTTCACGCAGGTGGACATCGAGATGTCGTTCATTGAGCAGGAGGACCTCTTCGTGGTCGTCGAGGGCCTCGTGGCCGCGCTGCTGCAGACGTGCACGGGCGTCGAGTTGAAGCTGCCGCTGGACCGCATGCCGTTCGAGGAGGCGATGCGGCGCTTCGGCAACGACAAGCCGGACAGGCGCTTGGGGCTGGAGCACGTCGAGCTGACGGAGATCGTGAAGAAGCACGGCGGCGGCGGCATGAAGCTCATGAAAACGGCCGTGGACGGCGGCGGCCTCGTCAAGGGCCTGCGCGTGCCGGCGCAGTATGAGTTGCCGCGTTCGCAGATAGACAAGCTTGAGGAGCTCGCCAAGGGCATGGGCGCCAAGGGCCTGGCGTGGGCCAAGGTGGACGCGCAGGGTAACTGGGCGCAATCGCCGCTGGCGAAGGTGATCAGCCCTGAGATGCGCACGGAGATGACGCAGGCGTGCGGAAGCAAGCCCGGCGACACGCTGTTCTTCCAGTTCGGCCGGGCGGCGCTGGTGCAGACGGTGATGGCGAACCTGCGCGTGCACCTCGGCAAGAAGTTCGGCATGATTCCGGAATACGGTGCCGGAGGCACGTGGGACTGCTTCTGGGTCGTCAACCCGCCGCTGTTCGAATACGACGACGAAGCGAAGGCGTGGGTGACGGCACACCACGCGTTCACACGCCCGCAGCCGCAGTGCCTGGAAGCGCTGGAGAAGGGCACCGGGGACAACTCGCTGCAGAGCCCGCTCAAGGACGTGCTCTGCTACCGCTACGACCTGGTGCTGAACGGGTACGAGATCGCGGGCGGCAGCATCCGCATCCACGATCAGGAGACGCAGAAGAAGGTCTTCCGCGCGATGGGCATTTCCGAAGCGGAAGCGCAGGAGAAATTCGGCTTCCTGCTCGACGCCTTCCAATACGGCGCGCCGCCGCACGGCGGCATCGCGCTGGGCTGGGATCGTCTCGTCTGGCTGCTTACCGAAGCCCCCACGATGCGGGATGTCTTCGCCTTCCCCAAGAACCAGAAGGGCGTGGACATGATGACGGGCGCCCCGAACGTGGTGGCCGAGCAGCAGTTGCGGGAGCTGGCGATACGGGTGATTGAAGAGGAGGTAAACCCGGCGCCGAAGAAGGGGTAACATGGGCTTCCAGCCCATGTACATGGGCGAGATGCCCATGCTACGAACGAAGAGAGCGGAAAGCTGTGAATCTTCGCAGCAGACTTCAGTGGGTGGCGCTCTGCGCCCTGACGTGCGCTCTGGCGGCGGCCGGCGACTACCCGCCGTTGGGTGCGCCGAAGCCGCCGAAGGCCGCTTTCTACCTCATCACCGATTACCTTCCCGTGGCGATCTACGACCGCGACAGCATCGCCGGGTCGTTCCGTATCGAGAACACGACGGGCACGGAAGCCAAGCTTGAGTTCGTGGTGACGGCCTGGGATGGGGCCGGGAAGGTCATCGCCGAGCGGACGGAGACGGTCGCTGCGCCGCCGTCGGGGTTCGGGCAGTGCCAGGGAACTCAGGAAGCCGGCGAGTGCGCGAAGATCGAGTTCGCCGTCCGCAAGGGGCAGGAGAAAGTCGGAGCGGTCACCCTGCGGCAGCTGCGCGACGACGCGCATCTCGGTCGGATCGTAGAGGGTCATCACCGGCAGGCCCGGAGACGCCATG
>JAPLOD010000496.1 GCA_026692735.1 Planctomycetota bacterium
GCGAGGACTCTTGCGCTGCGGGTCCGCCTCCGCACGGCTGCCGTACAGGAACGTCCCCTCGCGCGCCACCCACGCCCAGTAGGCCTCGCCGCCGCCTGTCTTGGGCGGCTCGTAGGTCTTGAGCGTTGTCCCTGTGCGGCCGTCGAGCCGCTGGCAGCGGCGATTGCCTGTGACGATGAACAGACTCGTTTCGTCCGCGGCCAGATTGGAGGTATTGAGCGGCAGGTCCTGGCGCGTCGCACCCTCCAGCTCGCGCTCCCAGCAGCACACGCCGTTGTAGACATCGTAGGCCATGACGAGGTCGTAGCCGATCGTGTACATGACCCCGCCCACCACGAGCGGCATCGGCGGCGTCGCGTGCCTGTCAATGCGCTTGCGCGGGCCCGGCTCTCCATACCACAGCACGCCGAAGGGGCCTTTGACCAACGGGTCGTCGCTGCAATACGTGTTGGCGGGCGTGGCGTAGTTGTGCGTCCAGTCTTTGGTACGAGGCAGCGGCCCGCGCTTCACCCACTGGGACGAGCCCTGGCGCCTCTGGAGTGCCGCGCCCCAACCCTCGAGCCGGGACTGCACGTCTCCTGCATCTGCAGCAGCACTGAGGAACGCCCTGCCGCCGCACGGCTTCGTGACGCGCACGAGCTCTTCGGCCGGCGCCGTCGGCTTCTCGCCAGCCAGCGCCGCGCAATCCACGACAAGGTTGAATACGTACGGCGCGAACGGGAGCTGCTTCATATCCGACTGTGTCACGACAACCCGCCCGCCGTGCAGGCCGCACTTGGCGAGCCGTTCGCGCGCCTGCTGCGCTTCCTCTGCGTCGGCGAGCAGACACTGGACGGTGAGATCCGAAGAGCGCGCGATCTCGCACGCCCACCGGTCCGCTCCTTTCCCCAGGACAAGGCAGTAGCCCCGGAGAATCGTCCGCGCCGCATTGGTCCATGGCCCGGCGTCCCCAGCCGGGGGAACGGCGCGGGCCTGTGCCGGCTCGGCCCGATCCTCGCCGGCCGGCGGCTTCGCGCCTTCGTCCTTTCCCGCCGTGTAGCATCGCACCGTGCCATCCACTGTGCTGACGAAGAGCCGCCCGTTGGCCGCGGCCAGCCCGCGCACGCGGCTGCCTGTCTCACTAGACCAGAGTTTCGCGCCTGTGCCGGCGTCGAACGCGGAAACGTTTCCCTCGCCGCCCGCGTAGAGCACGTTGCCCGCCACGATGAGCGCCTCCGTGGCGTTGGGGTCCGGCGTCATCCACGCGCATTTCTTACCCATCTTCTCGAAGATGGCCTTGGAAGCCGCGGGCCACTTGTCCCATTTCTCCTTGCTCCACTTCAGCGGCCCGCTCTCAAGGTACTTGGCGCGGGGGTAGTCGGTGCCGTGCTTCTTCACGGTTTGCGCATATTCCTCCATGACGTCCAGGCGCGTGGGGACGCCCAGTCTCTTGTACGTCTCCTCGAACTCCTTGCACTCGGCCGTGGCCATCTCGGGAAGCTTCGACTGCTCCACGGCCAGCACGTGGTCGTCGGTGGCGAGATACGCCATGGTCCCTTTGAACGCCGCCTGCCGCGCGTTGAACCAGTTGAACAGCAGGCCTCCCTTCCGAGGACGGCCGTAGCTGTCTTTGCCGGGCTGGTCCGGGTCGTATGCCAGGATGCAGCCGGCGCCGTACACGATGCTCCGGCCGTTCCAGATGCGGGCGTCCGAGCCGCCGTTGTAGAAGCGGTACTCGTGGGCCTCTTTCACCTGCGGAAATGGCGTGCTGAAGTCAATGCGGGCCCCGCCGGCCTTGTTCCAGCGCGCCGGCGTCGTGCGCGAGGTCGTGAACAGCGAGTCGTCGCGCGCCAGCATGTCGCCCTGCGGCACGTGCTCGTCGTTCCCGTCCACGTCAACCTGCCGCCGCCAGACCGGCGAGCCGTCCTCGGCGTTGACCGCATAGAGGAAAATGTGGTGTGCGGGAAAGAGCCCCGCCGTGAAGTAGGCAATCCCGTTCTCGACGAGCCCGCCCGCGCGGATCGGCCATAGCGACGAGAAACGCCCGTAGCCGAGCATCTGCTGGTCGGTCAGCGCGGCCTTGAACTGCCACAGGAGCTTTCCCGTCGCTGCATCCAGGCAGCGGAAGACGCCGTCATCCGCCCCGACGTAAAGCTTCCCCTTCCAGAACGCGGGCGCCAGCCGCGGCGTGCCCTCCGTGACGTGCCTCCACCGGATTGCGCCGCTTGCCGCGTCAACCGCATACACGCAGTTCTCGGCGGACGAACAGAAGTACGCCGCGTCGCCCACCGCGATGACGCGGAAGGCATCGTCGTAGCTGACGTCCGGCTTGTTCTTGCGCGCGCCGTACCCGTTGGGCATTGGCGCCCAGCCCTTCGCCGGCGGGAACGGCGACCGCAGTTCCCAACGCAGCGCCAGCGTGGGCCGCACTTCCTCGGCGGTGACGCCGCTGCGCTGGTTGTCGTGCATGACCGTCGGCCAATCCTCTGCCGCACTGGTAGGCGGGACTCTCAGTCCCGCCACCGCGCAGAGGACCATGGCCGCCGTCAGTACCATGGCGGCTACGCCGTGCCACTGCCGGCTTGCCCGGCAGTGCGGCGCACCGCGGCATCTTCTCATAGTTTCGCACCCCAACCCTGCCGCCACCATCCTTCCCTCGAACACACGCTATCGCGCCGTTATGAAACATCAACCAGCACGGCCGGCGCGCCGGCCAATCGGTGCAATCCGCGAAACAAAGGCCTTGACAAACCAGCCATCTGTACAGTATCCTGTACAACATGAATGCAATGACCTACACAGAGGCCAGGGAGACCCTGGCGAAGACGATCCGGCGCGTGTGCAGAGATCATGACCCCGTCATCATCACGCGCAAGCGGGAGGATGCGGTCGTCATGATGTCGCTGGAGGACTATGAGTCTCTGACCGAAACCGCCTACCTTCTCCGCAGCCCGCGCAACGCCCGGCGGCTCCTCGACGCCGTCAGGGAACTGGAGGAAGGCAAGGGGAAGGAACGGCGCCTGACAGAATGAAGATCATTTTCTCGAGTCAGGGCTGGGACGACTACTTGCACTGGCAGCAGACCGATCGGAAGCTGCTCAAGCGGATCAATGCGCTGATCAAGGAGATCACGCGCACGCCTTTCGACGGGAGCGGAAAGCCGGAGCCGCTGAGGCACGCCTTGGCCGGCTACTGGTCCAGACGAATAGACGATGAGCATCGCCTGGTCTATAAAGTGGAAGGCGATGCGGTGCTGATTGCTCAAGCGCGCTTTCACTATTGAGCCAATGTTCGTCTGCGCGGTGCCAGCTCTAAGAAACTATCCCAAGATCCATCGAGACGCTGGTGGCACTGTCACGGCCTGTGGCTTGTCTGGCAGTGCCCGCCGGTGTACGTGAAGAGGTACACGAGGGAACGCAACGATGACATCGCGCGAGAGAGTGCTGAAGGCAGTGAACCATCAGGTGCCCGACCGTGTGCCGATTGACCTCGGGGGCATGAAGGCCTCGGGGATCGCCGTCAGCGCGTACGACAAGGTGAAGCGCAAGCTCGGCATTCGCACCCCGACGAAGGTCCTCGACCCCCGTTTCATGATCGCGGTGGTCGAGGATGAGGTCCTCAAACGGCTGCATTTGGACGTCGTCCCGTTGGACCTCACCGGCATCGTGAGCATGGTCCGCCCGGACTGCGAGTGGACCGCGCGCCGCATGTTCGACGGCACGGAACCGCTCTTCCCGCCGGGCACGAACATCGCCGAGGATGCCGAGGGCAACTGGATTCTCCTCAATGCCGATGGTTCGCCCTCCTCCTTCCGGATGCCGAAGAACGGCTACTATTTCGACGATATGGCGTTCAACCAGGGCGAGCGCATTGACCCGCGGAAGTTCCGTCCCGTCTCCGATGTCCCTGACGAGCACCTCAAGCTCCTGAGCCAATACGGCCGGTCACTCTACCAGGACACCGACTACGCCATCCTCGGGTGGGGATTCGGCGTGTGTTTCCTCGGCATGAGCCTGATCACCGACCGCGCCAGCAACGTGACGCAGGCGCTGCCGAATGAGTGGATGATGATGCTGCTGACGGACAAGCAGACCTGCCACGAGATGATGGACCGGTCCGTCGAGGCCAGCATCAAGTGCCTCAAGCTGGTGCATCAGGCGGTGGGCGATTGCTGCTTCGCCTGGGGCGTTGCCGCCGACGATAGCGGCACGCAGCGCGGCGAGTTCATCCGCCCGGAACTGTGGGCCGAGATGATCAAGCCGCACTACAAGAAGCTCTGCGACTGGGTTCACGCCCACACCTCGTGGAAGGTCTTCCTGCATTCTTGCGGCTCGATCTACAACCTCGTGCCGCATTTCATCGAGGCCGGCATTGACATCCTGAACCCCGTGCAGACCTCGGCCGCCAACATGGACCCGCTGCGGCTCAAAAAGGAGTTCGGTGACCGCCTTGTCTTCTGGGGCGGCGGCTGCGACACGCAGCACGTCCTTGGCCACGCCACGCCGGATGAGATCCG
>JAPLOD010000497.1 GCA_026692735.1 Planctomycetota bacterium
GGGCGGCCGGCGCCGGCGCCCGAGGGAATCTCCTTGATGATCACGTGCAAGCCGCCTTCGAGGCCGTGGCCGGCGTAGTCGAAGTTGCGGCCGACCACGAGCTTGCCGTCCTTCGTCGCCGGGCCGAAGGCGGCAAAGGCCGAGCAGAACGAGGCGAAGCCGTAGACGCGGTTGACGTCGCCGAAGAGCTGCGCAAGGAGGAGCTCCGTCTTGTCCACGCCGGCGGCGCCGGCGCAGGCGTTGAGCTCTTCGAGCACGTCCGGTTCGAGGAACCCGCCCATCGTCCGCGCGGCCTCGAGCCGCTTGTTGTACTTCGCCTTCTCCTCGTCGGTCTCCTGTGGGCGAAGGTAGGCGCGGACAGACTTGACGAGTTGGCCTACTTCAGCGGCAAGGAGCTTGCCGTGGGCCGCGCCGCGATCGGCGGCGCTGCCGCGGACGGTGAGCAGGCCGAGGTCCGGGTAGCGGACGAGGCGACCGGTCCACGCATCGTCGTCTGTCCGGGCACTCGCCGGCCAGTACGAGACGATCTCGCGCGGCCTGTCGGCCTCCGCGCCGTACGTGAGCCACGAAAGAACCAGACCGACCAACAGGATGCCAGGAAGACGATAGCGACGCATACGGAACCCCTCCGCGCATTGAGCCCGCGGTTATATCCGGTGCAAGCCCGTTCCGGTGACGGCAATCCGCCGGAAATCCGGAGACGGAAGCAGCGCTACCGGTTTCCTGCCGCAAAAATCCGCACGAGCCATAGAAGAAGAGCGGAACTCCCGCCGCGAGGCGCTATACTGCAGTGTACACAAGGGTATGTTGACGGGGAGAACACCCGGACAGAGCGAGGCTTGCCGCACAACGGCTGAAAGAATGGAGTCGCGCATGAAGACGAGCAGCATCTCCCGACGTGGTTTCCTCAAGGGCGCGCTCGGTGCCGGAGCCGCACTGGGCGTTCCGGCTATCGTGCCGTCCACCGTCTTCGGCGCCGGCGCGCCAAGCAACCGGGTGACGACGGGACACATCGGGGTGGGGGGCCGCGGCGGCGGTCTGCTTGGCGAGGCCGCCGGGCATCCGAACGTGCAGGTAGTGGGGATCTGCGATTGTTTCAAAGAACGGCGGGAAGGCAACGCCGCGAACCTGAACAGCCGGTACGGGGGCAATGTCTGCCAGCCGTATCGCGATCTGCGCGAGATGCTCGCGCGCGACGACATTGACGCGGTGGTCGTCGCCACGCCCGACCACTGGCACGTGCCCGCGGCGCTGATGGCGGTGCGGTCCGGCAAAGACGTGTACGTCGAGAAGCCGCTGGGGCTGAGCATGGAGCAGGACATCGCCATACGCCAGGCGGTGCTGAAGTACGGCAGGATCTTCCAGTACGGCACGCAGCAGCGGTCCATGGCTCACGTCCGCTTCGGCTGCGAACTGGTGCGCAACGGCCGCGTCGGGAAGCTGCTATCGGTTGACGTCGTGGCGCCCGGCGGCAGTGGCGGCGGTTCCACGACGCCGATCCCGGTGCCCGAGAACCTGGACTACGACATGTGGCTGGGCCCGGCGCCGTGGAGCCCCTACACGAAGGACCGCTGCACCAGCTCCGGGACGTACTTCGTCTCGGACAACTGCCTGGGCTTCATCGGCGGCTGGGGGGCGCACCCCCTGGACGTCATGGCGTGGGGCCTGGGCGATGAGGCCGATGCGGTGCCGGTGGAGTACGAGGGCAAGGGCGTGTTCCCCACGGACGGGCTGTTCGATTGCTGCACGACGTGGGACGTCCGCGGAAAGTTCTCGGACGGGAAAGACTTCCACTTCACCGCCGGCGGCGACCTGACGGTGTTCACCGGCGAGAAGGGCAAGGTGTTCATCAGCCGCGGCGGGCTGAAGACCGAGCCGGCTTCGTTGATGAAGGACAAGATCGGGCCGGAAGAGATCCATCTCTTTGAGAGTAAGTACCACATGGGGAATTTCGTGGAGTGCGTGCGCACGCGCCGCAAGGCGGTCTCCCACGTGGAGGCGGCCGTGTGTTCGGACACGGTCACCCAGATAAGCCTGATCGCCTGTCTGACCGGCCGGAAGATCAAGTGGGACAACAAGAAGGAGGTCATCGTCGGGGACCCCGGCGCTTCGCAGTTGCTGACGCGGGCAATGCGCAGCCCCTGGCACCTGTAAGCACCGGCGGGTGACCCCTCTCCTTCCCCGCCCGCAAGGGCAGGAGAAAACAATCGGAAGAAAGCGGCACGAGGAGAACAACGATGACGAAGCGGCGAGAACACAGCATCCTGCTGGCGGTCATAGCGTGCGCATGGGTGTTGAGCCCGGTGCCGGCCGCGGAAGACAGCAACCCGTACGCGCAGGTCCTCGGCTACACGTACGGCCAAAGCCGCAAGCCGCTTTCAGCGATCGAGGCGTCAGTGCGGGGCGCCAAGCCGGAGGAACTCAAGGAGATCGAGGGCAAGCTCCTGAAAGCCCTGCAGTCGGCCACCGCGACACCGGAATGCAAGGGGTGGATCTGCGGCGTGCTGCGTCAGATCGGCACGGAACAGTCGGTGGCTCCGGTAGCGGTGCTGCTGGGCGACAAGGATGTGTCGGTCCGCGCCTGCATTGCTCTGCAAAGCCTCCCTGGCCCGAGCGTTGACGACGCGCTTCGCGACGCGCTCGGGAAGATACCGACCGCGCTGAAGGCCACTGTCATCCAGACAATCGGCGCACGCGGCGATCAGAAAGCGGTGAGCGCCCTGGCACCCCTCGTGAGCGAGAAAGACCCCGGGGTCGCGTCGGCGGCGATCCGCGCGCTGGGCCGCATCGGCAGCCCGGAGGCGCTCGACGCGCTGAAGAGTGCCAAGGTGACCGACGAGCTGAAAGCGCCCCGCTCGCAGGCGCTCCTCTTGTGCGCGGACCGGCTGGCGGCCGACG
>JAPLOD010000498.1 GCA_026692735.1 Planctomycetota bacterium
GTCACCAGCGGCAACGCGCGCGAGATCATTGACCGCGTGCCGCGCGACTGCCGGATTCTCTTCACGCCGGACGAACACCTGGGGCGCTACCTGATGGAGGAGACGAAGCGCCCGTTCATCCTGTGGAAAGGCTCCTGCGTGGTGCACGAGCAGTTCTCGCTGCTCGACTTGCTCAAGATGAAGAAACAGCATCCCCACGCGCTCACCATGGCGCATCCCGAATGCCCGAAGAACATGCTCGACCACGCCGACAAGATCGCGGGCACGGAAGGGATGCTGAAGTTCGTGGCCTCGAAGACCGGACCCACGACCTTCATCGTGGCCACCGAGCCGCACATGCTGTGGCAGTTCGAGCATCGCTTTCCGCAGCACACGTTCTTGCCCGTGCCGGGCATCACGTGCGCCTGCAACGCCTGCCCGCACATGGCCAAGAACACGCTCGAGAAGATTCGCGACTGCCTGCGCGACATGAAACCGCAGATTGACTGGCAGCCGGAGTTCACGGCTGCAGAGGCGGCGATACGGCGGAGCCTGCTGCAATAGCATGAGCCTGCTCGATATCTGGGACTACATCCGCGCCAGTGGCGACAGGCGCCTCCGCCAGCAGGGCTACCTCAGGGGCGGCGTGGGCATCATCGAGCGCTATCGCCGCACGGCGAAGTTCTGGGAGCCGCACCTGGAGAACAACCGCCGCGCGCTCCGCGAGATTGCCGCTCAGATCGCCGGCGCGGCACCAATGGCCAATCCGCAATCCGCAATCCCCACGCCGCAATCGGGAGGCGGGACGCTCGTCATCCTCGGTGCCGGCCGCCTTCTGGACGTGCCCTGGCAGGAACTGTTCCCGCTCTTTGCGCGCGTCGTGCTGGCGGACGCGGATTCCGCCTTCGTGCCGTACGTGGAACGGTTGCTGTCCACAGCGCGGGCGAACGCCATGCCGAAGCCGATCTTCGACATCGGCGACGTGACAGGTTCCGTCGTTGATCTGGCCGCCTGGGCTGAACACACCATTGCCGCCGCAGCATCACCCGCTTCAGCGGCCGACGCTCTGGCCGATGGCTGCAACCGCGCCGGAGCGGCTCAAGCGCCCTGGGCGCGCACCTACGTGGACGTGCGGCTGGTGGTGTCCAGCAATCTCCTGAGCCAACTCGGCCACTTTCCGCGGCTGCACATCCAGACGTTGTTTCGCAGGCGTTTTGGAAAGCCCTTCAGCGAACACGAGCGTGCTGCCGAAAGCCTCGAGAGATACTTCGACCGCGTCCGCGCGCGGCACATCGCCGACGTGGCATCGTTCGGGAAAGCGTGGGCGTATCTTGCGACTGATGTCGAAACGCTGGTCTACACGCTGAGCGCACAGCCCGGGGCGAGTCTGCTTGCGGGGGAGGCGCCGCCCAATGCCGGCGTGGAACTCGATGAGAAAGGCGGGGTGAGATTCGCCTGGCCGGCGGAGATCGAGGAACGCGACGATCCACTGCATGGCCAGCGCGTGGAAGACCTATGGCCGCGCGGCACCGTCCTCGATCCGCCGCGCCGCTGGGCCTGGCATGTTGTCCCGCAGGGCAGTGAGAAGAAGTACCGCGACCGCGGGCGTGTGCATGTCGTGGAAGCTTGGGTCAAGCGGCCCGGATGATCTTCGCCACCGAGCGCACAGAGAACACTGAGAACGGTGAACAGACCACCTTCGCTTCCCCGCCGACTCGGGCACGCGCCGTTTTTCGCGAAACAGCCCGGCCATTCGCGCGTCTAATGCATCGGCAACCCTTGGAGGATACTATGAAACGCCACGTCTGCCTTTCCGCCCTCTGTGTCGGCCTGCTGGCCACCGTGCTCGTTCTCCGGCCGCACGCCGTCGTGCTGCCGCCGAATTGCCCGGTCTCGCTGACCAACCCGGACGGCCAGGCGCTGAACCTGGAGAAGTACGACCTGCGCGTGGCCGTGCACGGGCCGTTGTCGCTGGTCGAGATGGAAATGGTCTTTCGCAATCCGGAGAACCGGCAGATGGAAGGCCGCTTCCAGTACCTGCTGCCGCCAGGCGCGACCATCAGCCGCTTCGCCAAGGAAGTCAACGGCAAGCTGATGGAAGGCGAGGTCGTCGAACGCCTGCGCGCGCAGGCCATCTACACGCAGATTCTGCATACCATGCGCGACCCGGCGTTGCTGGAAATGGACCAGGGCAACCGTTTCTCGGCGCGCGTGTTCCCCATCCCGGCGAACGGAACGGTGCGGCTGCTGTTGGCGTATTCGCAGGTTATCCCCATGCAGAACGGCGAGCGCAAGGTGGTCATCCCGATGGCCGGGATGCCGGCCATGCCAGTGTTCAACACAAAGGTCCACCTGGAGCCGGCGGACGGCGAGGAACTGCTCTCACCTGCCAACTGGGCAAGAGACAAACGGAAGGGATCCGATGTCATCGAGTTCTCGCAATGGGGCGATGGCCTTGGCGCGCAGACCAAGGATCTCGAGATCATCTTCAAGCCCAAGATGGACGCACCACGCACAAACGCTCTCAAAGCCGGCAACTTCCAGATGCTTGCGTTCAGGCCGGAGATTCCGCAGGGCGCCGCCGAACCCAAACGCGATTGGGTCTTCTACTTCGACACGTCGGCGTCCAACGCGGACACGGAAGCGCGGCGCATAGAGGCGGTGAACACGCTCTTCGAGCATGCGGGGAAAAGCGGGGTTCCTGACTACACACTCTTCGCGTTCGACGTCGGCGTCGCCTTGCTTGGCGCCACTTACGGAAAGGAGATTCCCCCGGGATGGGCTGGTTTGCTCTTGCGCCGCAGGCATTTCCTCGGTGCAACGAACCTCGAAGCCGCGATGAAGCACATCGGCGAACAGGCCCGCGCCGCGCAAAAGCCGACGCGCTTCGTCCTCGTCAGCGACGGCATCGCCACTCTCGGCGCGCGCGAAGCGCGCGACATCCAGGCGGCACTGGGCGAGTGGCCCCCGCAGCACGTGCTGCACGCGCTGGTCATCGGCAACAAGCAGGATGAGAAGATGCTGGCCGCCATCGTCGAAAAGACCCGCGGTCGCGTCGTGACGCTGCCGCTGAGCGACAAGATAGACTCGGACGTTGCCAAGGCCATGGCTGAGCTTCAGGCGCCTCTGGGTGCAAGCTTTGAGTTCTACGACGAAGGCGCGGCGTGGATCTACCCCAAGACTTTCCGCGACGTGCGCGCCGGCAGCGAACTGATCGTCTTCAGCGAACTGAAGGACGGTGCACCGTCCAAGCCCGGCGTGATTCACCGCGGCGTGGATGGAAAGGTCGTGAAGGATACGGCGCTCACGGTAACGCCCGGCGAGGTCCCCGCGTTTGCGCCGCTCCTGCAGCGCGAAGCCTATCACGCCTTCCTCGACCATCTGGACAAGCTCGAACAGGCCGAGAAGACCGACGCCAAGCG
Source organism: Planctomycetota bacterium (assembly GCA_026692735.1). Classification (GTDB taxonomy): domain Bacteria; phylum Planctomycetota; class SZUA-567; order H5-PLA8; family H5-PLA8; genus JAPLOD01. The sequence goes on from JAPLOD010000498.1 coordinate 3,402, forward strand.
CGCCGAACTGCACAAGCAGCGCATCGAAGTCTCCGTGAAGAACCGCGTCCTGTGCCCGCTCACATCGCTGCTCGTGCTGGAAACCGAAGACGACTACCGCCGCTTCGGCATCGAGCGGACTGCACTGGCGGACATCATGATTGTCGGGAAGACGGGCATCGAGCTGAAGAAGCGCGGCGCGGACGATATGCCGCCGCCGCGAGCCAGGCCGCCCGTGGCGAAGGCCAGGGCAGCGGAGAAGAGGAAGTTGGAAAAAGCCGAAGCCGAGGCGGCGGACAGGCCGGCCGGACCTCACCCGACGGGCGGCAGACCGGCCGCGGACGAGGAGTTGAACGAGTTGAAGGACGCGAAGGGCCAGCGGCTCCGGCCGCGACACGGGTGCGAACGCCCCCGCCGGCGGAGGCGCGAGGCGAACGTCAGGAGCGAGCGGCTGCCGGCGAGGCTGGCCGCGCGCCTGCGAAGCAGAACGCGCCCGATTGGACCGCGCAGTACGGCGCAGCGATCAAGGAGGAGCAGCTCAACGAACTGCGCGCCAAAGTCCAGGCCGCGCCGCGTGACCGGGTTTTGCGCAACGCCTACGCGGACATGCTTAAGAAGTCGCAGCAGTGGGACAGCCTGCAGGGCGAAGCCTTTGCGTGGCTGCCGTTCGACCCGGAGAACCCGCAGGTCTATGAGTTCCTCGGCAACAGTGCGACGGGGCTGAAAGACCCTGAGTTGGCCCTGCGCGCATTCACGTCCATCGCCGAGATCGCGCCCAACCGCGCCGCGCTGCTCGCGCGCGCGGGCTGGCTGCTGCTCACAGCGAAGAAGTACGAGATGGCCGAGCAGATGTTCCGCGAGGCGCTCAAGAACCGCCAGGACGACTGCAACATCTACCGCGGTCTGGCGCTGAGCCTGTGGCTGAACGGCAAGCACGATGGCGCGGCGAAGGCCCTGGAGGACGCGCTGGCGAAGGACTTCAACCAGCGCTACGGCGACGCCAAACGAGTGCTGCGCGAGGAACTGGGCTACATCCTGCGCGCCTGGCAGAAGAAGGAACCGGCCCAGGCCGACGCCATCAACGCCCGCGCGAACAAGGCCGGCGTGCGCCTGGACCTCTACGATGCGTTCCGCGCGACGCTCTGCTGGGAGACCGACGCCAACGACGTGGACCTGCACGTCGCTGACCCGAACGACGAGGAGTGCTTCTACAGCCACAAGAACAACAAGTCGGGCCTGGACCTGTACTCGGACCAGACGCAGGGGCTCGGCCCCGAAGTCATCCGCACGGCCAAGGCCATCCCCGGCACCTACCACGTTGCGGTCAACTACTTCAGCGCCGGACCGATGGGCGTCTCGCGCGGCGTCGTGGTGGTCATGCAGCCGAAGGACGGCATTGTGGAAGAGCCGCAGATTCTGCCGTTCTGCCTCGTCCCCGGCGGGCCGGACATGCGGCACTTGACTGTGGCGAAGTTCTGAACGGCACAGCCACAGAGGACACCGAGAAGGGGCCGTGGCACTGCGAGCTAGCTCGCAGTGGCACCCACCCCGCGGTCCGCTGCCTTTCCGCGCTCTCACAGTTCGCTGATGAGCCTCGCCACCAGCCGGCTCAGCCTCGGCTCCGCAGCGTTCGCCACTTTGATGATCTCCGCGATATCAGCAGGCTCCAACGCATCCGGCAGGCAGCGGTCTGTGATGATGCTGGCGGCGAAGACGCGCAGACCCGCATGGACAGCGACCAGCACCTCCGGCACGGTGCTCATCCCCACCACGTCGGCGCCAAGCGCGCGCAGGAAGCGGTACTCGGCCCGCGTTTCCAGATTGGGGCCCGCCACGGCGACGTAGACGCCGCGATGCGCCCGGATGCGCTCTTCCACGCAGATCGCCTCCGCGCGGGCGAGGAGCTTGCGGTCGTAGGGCGCGCACATGTCGGGGAAGCGCGGGCCGAGGCGGTCGTCGTTGGGGCCGATCAGGGGGTTGCCGGGCAACAGGTTGATGTGATCTTCGAGCAGCAGCAGATCGCCTTTCTCATGGTGCGGGTTCATGCCGCCTGCCGCGCTGGCGAGGAACAGCACCTGCGCGCCCGCGGCCTTGGCCACGCGCACCGGCAGCGTAATCTGCTCAAAGGTCCAGCCTTCGTACAAGTGGAAGCGGCCGTCGAAGGCCAGGACGGGCGTGCCATTGAGCGTCCCTGCCACGGCACGGCCGGCGTGACTGGCGACGGTTGACACCGGGAAATAGGGAATGTCCTCGTAGGGCAACTCGCGGGGATTCTTTATCTGCGCGGCCAGGCCGCCGAGCCCCGTTCCCAGGATCACGGCCGCGCGCGGCGGAACGGGCATAATCTTGCGGAGCGCCTTGGCGGCGGCCTGAACTTTGTCGTAGAGCGAAACAGGTGCTTTACCCATCGTGCATCGTCTCCAGAAGCTGACCTGCGCCGGATGTTGTGGGACGCGAAACGTGAAACGTAATGCGTTGTCGGGAACATGCAAACGACAACTGTCAGGCTTGCCCCTAACCGCCCGGAGCCGCTATTCTGGCCTGAGCCTGCGCCGCGGTGATGCCCAGCACGACAACGCGCTTGGCGCGCGCTGTCTGTCCCGCCACGACGGAGACGTGGTTCCTGGCGACGCCGAAGAACTCTGCGAGCAGTTCCTCGATCTCCGCGTTGGCCTTGCCCTTCTCGGGCGGGGCGCGCACGGCGACTTTCAGCGCGTTCCCATGCAGGCCGCGCACCTTGGAGACCGACGCGCCCGCCGAGGCGAGGATCTCAACGGTGACGCCCCCCGCACGTTCTCGTACGACCGCCGCGTCGCGACTCATCAGCCTAGAAGCCCCAGAAGCTGCTGGGGCGACGCTTGAAGTGCCCCGTGCCGAGACGTGATGGCGCCTTGACTCCCGCTTGAATCTGGGAGATGACGGACTGCAGATCCTTGATCAGCGCCGCGGCGTTCTGATACCGTTCAGCCGGCCGCTTCTTCAGCAGCTTGCCGAGGATCGTGTAGATCATCGGCGCCAGATGCGAGTTGATGCGCCGCGGCGGCTCGGGCTCATCGAAGACCTGTTTCTCCATGATCTCCTTGGCGTCCTTGCCGGTGAAGGGCAGCTTTCCCAGGAGGATGCGGTAGTAGGTGACGCCCAGCGAATACAGGTCGGACCTGTGGTCCATGGGGAGCCCGCGCGCCTGTTCGGGCGCCATGTAGTGCGGCGAGCCGAAGACGCCGTCCGACTGTTCGGCTTTGCCCTTCGCGTTCAGGGTCTTGGCGATGCCCAGGTCGGAAAGGCGCACATCGCCGCCGGAGGTCAGCATGAGGTTGTCGGGCTTGATATCGCAGTGCACGATGCCGACCTTGTCCGCGTACTCGAGGGCCTGCGCGGCCTGGAGGACGATCCGGGTGGCGCGCAGCGGGTCCAGGCTGCGGCCCTTGGCGATGAGGTCCTGGACGGAGCCGCCCTCCACGTACTCCATCGAGTAGTAGTACGTGCCCTTCTCCTCGCCGACCTCGTGCACGTGGATGACGTTGGGATGGTTGAACCTGCCGGCGGCGCGCGCCTCACGCAGGAAGCGTTCGACGAACGAGCGGTCCTCAGTCAGCTCGGGCGAAAGAATCTTCAGCGCCACCTGCCTTCCCAGGGTAATCTGGACGGCCCTGTAGACTTCGCCCATGCCGCCGGCGCCGATCCGCGCCTGCAGGTGGTAGCCGCCGATCTTGGTGCCCGAGAGCGCGCCTTCCTCGCGGTGGCTGTCGGAGCGGAAGGAGAAGAGCGTTTCGCCGGCGCGGATGGTAGCGCCAAGCGGCAGGTCAGTCGGGTCCTGGATGCGCGTGCCATTGACGAACGTGCCGTTGTGCGACCGGAGATCGGTGATGATAAAGCGGTCGTTCTCGTGCGTGATGCAGAAGTGCTGGCGCGAGGCGAGGCCGTCGGTCAGCACCAGGGCGCAGGTCTTGAGGCGGCCGACGAGCACATCCGCGCCGGGCTTATCCAGGCTCAGACTCAAGCCTTTCTCATTCCCGCGCTCAACCACGAGCCGTGGCACAGTGGGGCACCTCTTCGAGTCCCGTACCGCTCCGCCGTCCGGCGCCATGCGCCGCCTGCTACTGACCCCGTCCCAGCTCGCGGCTGCGTTCCGCCGCGCGCCGGACGGCTGCAGTGATCTTAGCCTTCACCTGCTCCGCGTCCAGCCTCTCGATAGCGGCGTGCGTTGTGCCATTAGGGCTGGTGACACGCCTGCGGAGTTCCTCGGGCGGCAGTCCTGTCTCCTCCAGCATCTGCGCCGCGCCAAGGACCGTGCGGGCGGCTAGCGCGGCGGCCTGCTCGCGGGTGAAGCCTTCCGCCACGCCGGCCTCGACCATCGCTTCCACGAGGTAGAAGAGGTAGGCGGGCCCGCTGCCTGAGAGGCCGGTCACGGCATCCATCATCTTCTCTTCGACGCGCATCGTCAGGGAGGCACTCGCAAAGAGCGCCTCAATCGCGGCCAGGTCCTCCTCGCGCGCGTGCGTGCCGCCGCACAGACACGCGGAGCGCGCGCCGTTCCGGCGAGACGTCGCTGACCATGATGCGGCTGGCCGGGATCGCGCCCGCGTCAATGACACCGCGGACAAGCGCTTCGGCCATGTTGCCGGCGCCGAGCAGGCCGAGATAGCGGTTGGCAAGGACAGATGCGACAGATGCTTGATTATCCAAGTCAGTCACCAGGCCTCAGGTTGGCTCTCCATCATGGTAACCGCGCGCCCCGCCTGTTCAACCGTCAGTTGTCCGCTTCCATCATCAGACGTGCGCCGCGTGAAGGATGATAGGTAAAAAGCAGCGAAGACGCTCATTCCTCGAACAGCCCGGTCCCGACGCGCACCAGCGTCGCGCCTTCTTCGATGGCGATCTGGTAATCCTGCGTCATGCCCATGGAAAGCTCGGTGAGCGGCTCGGCGGTCAGGTGCTGCGCGTTGATCCCCGACAGCAGCTCGCGCAGGCCCCTGAAGACGGGCCGCGACGTGGCTTCCGGGTGCTCCGCGTACGGCGCCATGGCCATCAAGCCGGTGGCCCTGAGGCCGGGCATGGCGGCACACTGCTTCAACAGTTCGCCGATCTCGGAACTCCCCGGCCGCAGACCGAATTTCTGTGCTTCGCCCGCGACGTTCACCTCGAACAGGCAAAGCAACGGCGGCAGCGCGGCCTTCAGGCGCTCCTTGTTCAGCGCCTGAGCCGCGCGCAACGAATCAACTGAATGAACGGTGCCGAAGAGCCGCGCCGCCTTATCGGCTTTGTTGGTCTGCAGATGGCCAATCAGGTGCCAGTGCATCTCGCCGGCTTTCAACCCCAGCGCGCGGATCTTCCTCTCCGCGTCCTGGATTCGCGATTCGCCGAAGTCGCGGACGCCGAGCTTGAGCAGCGAGAGTATCTCCGCGACGCCGACGGTCTTGGTCACCGCGACCAGCCTGATGTTGTCCACGGGACGGCATACTCGCGCCGCGGCCTCCGCGATGCGCGCGCGGACCTTCTCAAGGTTGCGCTGCAACCGTTCGAGCGGAATGGGAGCGCCCATCTCATCCATATGCTGCAGGCCAAGCTTTCGAGCTTGTCCATTTCTCCACGCGGGCAAGCCGGCAAACTTGCCCTACGGTTGGCTGCGGCACCGGCCGCCCGGACCACATGATCGGGACAGGATAGCAGACTCCGCCTGTTGTACAATGCCCTGAGGGAGGCGCAATGCGCGGGATTCGGTCTCTCATAGAGCAACTGGCCGCGGCCAAGAGTGGGCCGGACCTGGCCAACCCCTGGGCAGACGAAGACCCGGCGCTCGACGTCCCGAGGGCGGCGACGCTGCGCCGCGCGAATCTGGAAGCCTATCTGACACTGCTGGCCGCCCGGCCGCCGCGCCTGTTAGTCGTCGGCGAAGCGCCCAGCTACCGCGGCTGCCGCTTCACCGGCATCATCTTCACGAGCGAACACACGCTGGCGACGCATCCCTTCTTCAGCCAGGCGAGGTTCGTCCGCACCTCGCGGCGGCCCGTGCCATGGCGCGAGGCGTCCGCCACGATCGTCTGGGAGACGATAGACAGACTGGAGCGGCCGCCGGCTCTATGGGCCGCGGTGCCGTTCCATACCCGCAAGGCGGGCGAACCGCTCTCCAACCGCACGCCCACGCGGCTCGAAATGGAGGACGCCTTGCCGTTGCTGGAGCAGATACGGCGGCTGTTCCCCAAAGCGGCGGTGGTGGCCGCGGGCCGGATTGCGGAACGGTCTCTCGCGGCGTTGGGCGTGCCCTGCGTCTACGTGCGTCACCCTTCACACGGCGGCAAGGCGGCGTTCCAAGCGGGCGTCCTGGCTGCCGGGAAACGAGCACAGCGATGACTGTTGGCGCGACGCGGAAGCCACTTGCTCCGGCCCGCCTCATGGGCGTCCTGAATGTGACGCCGGACAGCTTCTCAGACGGGGGCAAGTACCTGGAACCGCAGGCCGCGGTGGAACACGCTCTGCGATTGGCGGCGGAAGGCGCGGACATCATGGACATGGGCGCCGAGTCGTCACGCCCCGGTAGCGCGCCTGTGCCGCCGGACGAGCAACTGAGCCGTTTGCTCCCCGTGCTGAAAGCCTTTCGGCGGCAGAGCCGCCTGCCGGTGAGCATTGACACGCGCTCGGCGCACGTGGCGCATGCCTGTCTCGACGAGGGTGCGAGCATCATCAATGACATCTCCGCCTTGACGCACGATCCGCGCCTGCGCCGCGTCGTGGCACGCGCGGAGTGCGACGTGATCCTGATGCACATGCAGGGCACGCCGGCCACGATGCAACAGCATCCGCACTACGAGGACGTCGTGGCGGAGGTGATCGCATTCCTGCGTTCGCGCATAAGAGCGTGCGCGTCGGCGGGGATTCGCGGCGAGCACGTGATGGTGGACCCCGGCATCGGCTTCGGCAAGGCGCTGGAAGACAACCTGGCGATCCTGCGGCGGCTGCGGGAGTTTGCCGTGCTGAAACGTCCGCTGGTGGTGGGCGTGTCGCGGAAGAGCTTCCTGGGCACGCTGACGGATGAGCCGGTTCCGGAGCGGCGCGTCGCCGCGTCGGTGGCGGCGGGGCTGTGGGCCGTTCAGCAGGGCGCCGCCATCCTGCGTGTCCACGACGTGGCTGAACACCGCACCGCCCTGCGCGTGGCCCAAGCGCTTCTTCAGGGACGGCGGTGAGCGCGCGTCCGGGAACCCCTCGCCCGGCCCTCTGGCGCAAGGGAAGTTGGGAACAACGGCTACGGCGCTCGGCGCGCCGGCAGCGGGGCGGGCGGTGCGCGCCAGACATTGCGCGCGGTGACAAAGAGGTCTATGCTCGGTTCCTCGGAGGGGATCATGCGGCGCAAGGCGCGAGGGCGGCGGGAATTCGTGCGGTGCGTGGCGGCCGCAGGAGTGGTGACGGGCTTCATCGCAGGCTGCGACAGCGCCGCGCCGGACCGTGGCGACAAGGCAGCTCCCACGCGCCTCATTGACACCCACACGCATTTCTACGACCCGTCGCGGCCGCAAGGCGTGCCTTGGCCGCCGAAGAACGAGACGACGCTCTACCGCACCGTCCTGCCGCGCGACTACCGCGCCCTCCCGGTGTCGCGGCCCGCCGACGCGACCGTGGTCGTCGAGGCCAGCGAGTGG
>JAPLOD010000499.1 GCA_026692735.1 Planctomycetota bacterium
TCCCGGCCTCGTACGCATTCGGCGCGCGGTAACACTCCGTGCCCGGCACGCCGGCGACGTAGCCGTCCGCCACGGGCTCGCGCATGATGAACAGATCGGCGAGGCAGGCATAGTGTGCCGCAGCGACGCCCGGATCGGGAATGCTCACCCGTGCCGCACGGTCCAGCAGCTTGCGCCACACCTCGCGAGCCGACTCGAACTCCGCCTGCCAGTCCTTCTGCCGCAGCGCCGGCAGATCGGCGGCGTACGCACGGTAGGGCCGGATCAGCCACGCGACGCGGCTCTCCTTCGGCTTGAGGCGCCACGCGGGCGCGGTTGTATTCATGTTCTGGATTTCGTATTCGCCGCCGCCGAGGACCATGACCAGGACGCGGTCGGCGCGCTCTTTCCAGCCGGCCTGCAGGTTGTCGCGGTCCCACGCCGGATCAACCCACGCCGGCAGCAGCCCCGCCCAGCCGCCGGGCACGTGACACCTTAGCGCAAAGCGATGCTCAGTGTCGCTGGTGTTGGTGATCGTGACGCGCGCGATGGCGGCTGTGCTGCCGCCAACGACCTGCACGGACATCGTCCCGCGGCTGTCGGAATACTCGTTGTCCAGCGCGGGCAGGAACCCGCCGAGGCGCCGCCACGTGCTGCGCTCGAACGCCCGGCCGTCCACCTGCGGCTCAACCTTCACCTCCCATTGCGTCTGCGGCGTCATGAACGCCGCCAGCGGAAAGCGCCGCAGGTCGTCGTACGTCCAGGCGATGCGCAGACTGCCGGGTTGCAGGTCGAGGAGCGTCTTGTCGCTGCTGTCAGGCAGTGCCACTGTGATGCGATGCGGTGTGGCGAAGGCGTAGCTGAAGTCCACGCGTTCCGGCGCTGCCGGCTGGCTTTCAGGCATGGCTTCTCTCCTCTCGGTCACGGGTTTCTCCTCGCCTGCGCGCGCCGCCATGGCGACGAGCGGCCACAGGATGCAGACTACGCCAACGGTGTAGTGCGCGGTGCTTCGCGGGCTTCTCATGTTGCTTTCCCCCCGCCGGCGGGCCGCTGCGCCTTTAAGCCGGCTCTCTACTCACGGCGCTCACTTGACGGCGTTGCCATCCGTCGTGACCTGCGCGCAGTTCACGGTCTTTACCGCCTCGATCGTGGCCGGGTCCTGGTCCGGCTTGACGCCCTTTGGCGTCCGGAAAGTGTTGCCCTCGATGCGCAGGCCCTCGGTCGAGGTCACCTCGATATTTGGCAGCGGGCAATCGCTGATAGTGTTGTTCAGGATCGCGATGTTGTTGTGGGCGCCCGCGGGCGCGAGTTTCCCGGAGATCAGTCCTTGTCCGCCCTGGGCGTGCACCAGGATCGGCCTGGCCCGGCAGCCGCTGATGGTGTTGTCGCGGATCTCCACGTTGTTCGAGCTGCCGCTTTCGAGCCACCAGTACTCCGGCGACACCAGGATCGCCGGTCCCCAGTTCCCCGTCAGTTTGTTGCCGACGACCTTGCCGTCGCTGGCCTTGATGAGGATGCCGCGCGAGCGGTTAAACCCGAAGTCGCAGCCCTGCACAACGAAGCCGTTGCCCATGCGCCGGGCTGAGGCGATCAGCGAGCCCATGGGGAGCTCCACGGCGCGGTCCAGAGTGACCTTGTAGGCGTCGGCATTCCACTTCGTCCGGATGCCTTCGTCCATGCGCTGTTTCAGCAGGAAGGCTTTCTCCGCGTCGGTGATCTTCCCGTCGCGCTCGGCCTTCGCCAGCTTCGCGTCAGGCAGGCGCTTGCCGTCATACGCGAACAGTTCGACCTGATCGCCGGCGGCGATGTTCATGCTGCCCTTGGCCAGCACCCGCAGCTCGGCGCCGTTGCAGGCCGTGACCATGTGATAGTCGCCGCAGATGTTGACTGCATCGTCACCCATGAACCTGGCGACGCACTCGATGTACGCCGGGCCTTTGACCGCGTGCTTGCTGTGGAAAGCGTCGGCGTTGAGCGACCGGAGACGCGGGTCGGCGCGCTTGACCGGGTCGCTCTCGGGCGGGCGCCGGTCAATCCTGCAGCGCTGGTACGTGCTGCCGTCGCAGTTGTACTCCAGGAACCCGAAGCAGTTGGACGCGTACAGGTCAATGTTCTCCAGCCGCACGTTCACGTTGCCGCTGCATTCGACGGCGTGGCCGGCGTTGCCGTGCGGCGTATACTCCGCGCCGATGACGATGAGGTCGCCGGCCTGCTCGGCGTCTTTGGCGCTTCCGCCCGCGTTGATGATGCGGATATGCCTGGGATCAATGACCTCCACCTTCTTGGGATAGTGGTCTTCGCAGCGCAGGGTGCGCGTGTCGGGCTTGAAGATCTCGTACTTGAACGTGCGGGCCATCTCGGCGGGAGGATAGCCCTCGAACAGTTCCACCTCGTGAATCTTCCTGTCGTCGGACAGTTTCACGATCCTGCCCTGGGTGAACGGCAGCGGGTCGTAGTCAATCGCCAGCCCGCGCACAGTAACGTTGCGGCAGTTGCTGACGGTCAGCGCCCTGGTCGTCTCGGTGCAGACCATCTCCACGCCGTCGGCGACGATCTCGATGTCCTGCAGGTCCTTCAGCACCAGATGCTGCTGGCGTTTCGGCGTCACGCGGTAGCGCCCGGGAGGCACCACTATCTTCCTGCTGCCGGCCTTGACCTCCTTGTCAATCAAGCCCTGCAGGTCGAACGCGACTCCGGTATCGGGCACCTTCGCCTCCTCCCCCGCCGCGCACGCCGGGACGCTGAGCAGCACCGCCCAGTAGAACGCTTCCCGCATCCTGCACCTCGCCATCCTTGACAATGGGTTTCAGGTTTCACGATCGAGTCAACTCAAACCTGAAACCTGAAACTTGAAACCTGTAACCTTTCGTTTCACGGCTTCCATCTGTACATCAGAATCTTCGCTTTCCAGTCCTCTTCCACGAAGATCAGGTACTCGCCATCGGCGCGTTTGTGAGCGCGGATGCCGTAGGGTATGTCCACCCAGCCGCTCATGTCTTTGCCGGGCCGCATCGTGCCGCAGTACTTCGCCGTGGCCGATTCGTAGACGCGCACTTCCGCAGTTTTCAGGTACACGATGAACAGGTAATCCCCCGCCACGGACATGGCCACGGGCGTGCCGTAGGTCTTCGACTGCTCCTGCGCTTCGTCGAAGGGCGGGACGATCTCCCAGCGCTTCGTCTTCTTCGTGGTCCACTCATCGTAGCGGCACACAACTTTGCCGACCGTTTTCCAGTTGCCCTTCTTGTTGGGCTGCTCCTTCGAATACCCCGACAGGTACATCGTGTCCGTCGCCGGGAAGTACTCAACGCGCTGCAGGTTGATGAACGGTTCCGGCGCCGGCTCCGTCTTTGCGGAAGCGAACGCGTACTTCGGCACGCCGTTGGCGTCGAGGCCCTGGCACGGGAACTGCCGGATCTTGTTGGCGTCGCCGGCCTGCCAGACGTCTCCCTTGCCATCCACCCACCAGCCCCAGCATTGCGGGTTGTCCTTCGGCTGGCTGTCGAATTCGTTCGCGTCGAAATCGCCGTTGCCGTTGGCATCGCACCAGATCCACTCGCCTTTCGCCGGCTGCTGCGGCGGCCAGTCGCCCTTGAGATGCTTCTGCGCGAAGTACCCGCACGGCACGGCAATCTCGTCCTTGTCCGTCATGCGATGGACAAGCAGATGATCGGAGTACATATCAACGCCGAACAGAAAAAGCTTCCCCTGAATCCGCCGCGCGAATGTGCTCGCGAAGTCCACATGCAGCCGCGGGTCATTCGGATAAGCGAAGCGGTCCAGCGTGTAACCCTTGTACGTCCACTCCTGCCCGCGCGGCTTGCTGTAGTCCATCACGAAGTGCTCTTCCTTCGTGTACACATTCGTGTCCGCGGCGGGATCAACGTCGGCGTTGTCCACGAATTCCAAGCCGAGCAACTCCCAGTTCAGCGCCCCGTCCGGCTTGCACGATTGCAGCACCAGCCCGCTCCCGTTGCCGTCTGCCCGGCCTCGGCACGCCACGTAGATGTTGCCCGCGCTGTCCGCGCCGACCCCAATGAGGCCGTTCAGCCGTTGCGGCCCGACCTGCCCCTTCACGCCCGAAAAGATGCCGCCCTTCTGGCCTAACGTGCCAACCTGCTTGCCCGTCTTCGTGTCGAATATCTTCACCTGCTGGTCCGGCCCGTCATCCGCCACGAGCAGGCGGCCTTTCGCATCAAGCGCCAATGCCGTTGGGACGGCAATGTCGGCGACGTTCTCTGGCAGCAGTTCGCCTTTGTCCGAATAGCGCACTACCTTCGCTGAGCTGTTTCCTTCCCCGGCCTGGATCGCCCATAGACTGCCGTCGGGGGCGAGCGCGATCTGCCTGACGCGCGGAGCGTCAGACTCTCCCATCTTGGTCATCGTATTCGGATCGAATGTCTTGATCTTGCCTGACGCATCGGCGATGTAGAGCTTCTCATTCGTCGCCGCCATCCCCGTTATCGCGACGGTCGCCTTCTCGTCGAACTCGCTAACCACCAGGAAGCACTTCTTCAGCGTGTCGCCGTCGCCGCCTTTCCCGCCGTCGAACGGCGCGGGCTTGCCGTCGCGGAAGCGCCGCGAGACGCCCGTCCAGCCTTTGCCCTTCGGCGGCCACGTATTCGGCGACTTCAGACCGCCGCCTTCGTTGTTCGCGTGCTGCGCGATGAACAGATACTTGTCGTTCGCCGCGACGGCCTCGCCCCCTTCGTAGCCCCAGCCGTGCGTGTGTCCGGCGTTGCCGATGACGTTGCCGTCCTTGTAGATGCCGACGTTGCGCCCGCCTTCCTCCCAGAAGACGTTGAGGTACACGGTGCCGTCGGCGGTCACGAACATCGCCGCGGCATCCATCTGCACCCACTTGTCCGGCTCGGCGAACGTGTTCCCGAACCATGTGACGGTATAGTTCAGCGCCGGCTCGCCGCCCGCGGCCTCAGCCTTCTCTCCAGCGGAAAGCTGAGTTGCCAGCGCGAGCGCCACCACGGCCACTGCCGCGCACAGCGTACTTCCCTTGTCCCGGTACTCCAGCATCTGCGTGTCCTCATCAGGTGTTCACGCCCGCCACGGTCCGCTTCGGCGGAGCCCGTCGCCCAACGAACGTCCCCCGTTATTCGCCCTTCGGCAGCGGAACCAGTTCCACGGACTGCAGGTTCGCCACGACGGGGCCCGGCACATTCGTAGCTCGCAGCACAATGTCCTGCTTGCCTTGCTTGGCGATCTGCACCGTCCCCAGGAGATGACGCCCGACGCCTTTCGGACGCGGAAGCTGTCCCGACAGCTTCTGATCGGCTACCGCCAGCTCGACCGTGGCCGCGGCGACGCCCACGTTCCCCGGAATGTCGTATGTCACCCACACTTCGTACCCGCCCGCCTCGCCCCCGGCAAGAACGTCGCTCCATTGCAGCCGCTGGCCCGGCAGCGTCCACTCGATGCGCCCGCCGCCGCCCACGGAGAATGGCGGCGGCGGCACGCCTTTGTCCGACAGCCGCAACGCGCTGGCGGCCGGCAGAAGCACGTGGCGACCGGTCTCGACCTCCAGCTTCACCGGGAGGCGGCCGCGGAACACGCCCACGCTGACGCGCGGCTTGCCCGCCGCCAACTGGTACCACGTCAGCAGGTTGACCGTGTTGCCGACCGGCCGGCCGTCACACTCGACGATCACGTCCAGTTGCCTCAGGCCGGCTTGGGCCGCAGAGGAACCGTGCGGCGCATCCTTGACCAGCACGCCACGGACCGCATCCATCCCTGTGGCCATTTGCTCGCCCTGATCGGTCATGTCCTTGATCTCGGCGCCCAGCCAGCGCCGGCTCTCCGCGGCGCGCGGCGCGCTCTCCAGCACCGGCTGCGGGAATTCGGGCCGCTTGGCTTCAGCCTTGAGCCGGACCTTGGCCACGCCGAACTGATCCATGGGGAAGTTCTCGAAGCCCAGCGTCAGTGCGGGCGAGTCTTCCTTGACGCGGTAATCGCCCTTTGCGGGGTTAACGTACATCGGGTCGCCGGCGAGGCTGTGCAGGTCCCGGCCGGCGCCCGCCAGCGTCGTCAGCGCGGTAGCGTTCGGCAGCAGGTTGAAGTCTATCTCCTTGCCCCAGACGCGAACCGCGACGTCCCGGTACACGGAGTGAACGATGTTGCGCACGAACACGTCCTGGCCGTTATCGTACCAGTGGTGAGCGTGCAGCGTGTTGTTCAGCAGGATGTTGTTCTCGACGAGGCGGTAGTACCCCTCGCGCAGCTTGATCCCGCCGCGCAGGCAGAGGTTGTTGCGCACGTGGTAGTTGCTCGAGCCGTCGTCGAGATCAATGTCCCAGCCGTTGCCGCCGAAGCGATTGTTGCGGATGACGGTCGTCTCTACGGCGTCGAGCTTGGGGAAGTCGGGCTTCTGGGCCACGGCCTTGCCGTCCTGAGCGGTACCACTGTAGAACCGGTCGCGGCCCCATGAGATGAACGGGCCGCGGTCGCTCGTCTCGCGCACGCAGTCAAACACGTCGTTGTACTCAATCACATGGCCGCCCCAGCAGCCGTCGGCGACGCAGATGCCGGCCTGCGGCATGCGGTAGATGCTGTTGTGGCTCACCTTGATCCGCCGCGACATGGAGATGGCCACAGCGGCGGCCTGCTTCTCAAAGCGCCCCAGGGCGAAGATCAGGTTGTCGTGCGCCACGCAATCGGCGGGGTACGTGTCCGCCTTTGGCCCGGGTTCCATGTCCAGCTTGTCCAGAGGGACGATCTCGCCCCATGAACCGGGCAACCGGACGGCGTCCGGCCTGCCGATGAAGCTGATCCCGCCGGCGCCGGCCTCGCTGATCTTGCAGCCCGTGATCTCTGCGCGGCGGTTGTAGCCGCTCACCATGACCGCGTTGCCGCCGACCTGATCGAAGAAGGAATCGCGGACCGAGCAGTCCTCCGTTCCCTCGAACACGACGGCTCCACCGCGGTAGACGCAGATATCGCTGCGCAACAGCGGCTCCCTGGTGTCCATGAACGTGCGAGCGGTATGGGTGAACATAAGTCCCTTGAACGTGACATAGCGCACAGGCTTCTCCCGGCTGCCTCGCAGTTCGACCAGGTGGCGCAAGCCGGCCAGCTCGATCCTGGCCTTGTTGAGATCGGCGTCGGTTGGCGGGAGAAAGAACAGCGTGCCCTGCTCGCGGTTGAGATACCATTCGCCCGGCGCGTCGAGCTCCTCGAACACGTTCTCGATGAAACGCTCCGCCGGGTGCGGCTCAGCCTTCACCGGCCCGGCCACCTGCCAGCCGCCTTCGAGTGCGAGCCTGCCATTCTTTTCAACGCCGGTGACGCGATAGTGCAGACTCCCCCAGTGGCGCTTGTGCATGGCGTGCAGAATCGCCCCAGCGGGATGCTTCCAGGTGGCGACCCGGTCCGGGTAGGCGACATCGGCCGCCGTCCCATTCAGGTACTGAGCGTTGGCGTCGTAGTTGGGATAGCGGGCCAGGACCTGCCTGCGTCCGTCGAAGAAGAGCTGATCGAAGTCCCGCCGGCCCTCCAGCGCGGCAGGCACATCGGCCTGCATGATGCCGTTCTTGTACGGCGCCCACTGTGACGTGACCCTCACGCCGCCGCTGATCGCCGGCTGCTCGTTGCCCAACGCGGCCCAGACAACCGGTGCGTCCTTCGTGCCCGAATCTTCGGCAGTGAACACGAGCGGCTGCGACAGGTAGTAGGTTCCGCCGCTCAGCCAGACTGTGACGGCCTCTCCCGCCCGCCGCTTCTGTCGCGCGAGTTCCTGCGCCTTCGGCAGCGTGGCCAGGGGCTTGTCTTTTGAGCCGTCGTTGCCGTCGTTGCCGTCCGCTGAGACGAAGATTTCCGCACAAGAAGCGGCCGTACACACCATCACGGCCGCCGCAACAGCGGCCCACGCTCTCCCCATGATGCATTCCTTTGCCTCGCAGCGCGACGTGCCACATCGCGCCGACAGCCGACTATTCATACCCCAATCGCACACCGCAATCCTGTGGATTGCGCGGCGGCGCGGGGACGATTGTAGCACCAATCCCTGCACAATACCTGAGCATCGTTGTATAAGAAGGCATGTGGCGCAAGCCTCCGATTTGCACGCGGCCGAGACGGCTGCACCGCAACGTCCGATACTCCTGGAGACGCCGATGACTGGACCCATGCTGTTCGCCGTTGCCGTGGCCGGCGCATGTCTGCTGGCCGGCGGCACACTGTTGGCCGAGGAGATACCGTACGGCGTGCCCGACAAGCCCTGGGACGCCGCATGGGGCAACCACAGAGCGCGGGTCGCCGTGGACGCCGCGGCCGACGCCGTGTGGGTCCATCTGCCGTGGCGGCGCCGCGACCCCTCGCCGCAGGACAAGGCCGTCATCGTTATCGCCGCGGCGACGAAGAGGACTGTCGAGAACGTCGTCCGCGCGCAGATCGGCCGCGAAGCTGGCGACCTCGTCTTCCAGGCGCCCAGCGCCGGCGAGTACCACGTCTACTACATGCCGTTCACGATCCAGGGCAGCTACTTTCCGACGACGCTTTACACGAAGCCGAAGGCCACCGCCGGCGCGGCGTGGATTGCGAAGCACGGTCTGGCCGACGCCGACCTGGCCGCCGGCAAGTGGCAGCAACTGCCCAAAGCCAAGGTCGTCGCCTTCGAGGCGCGAACTGACTTCGACCGCATGGACCCGATGGAAGTCATCGCGACGGCCGACGAGCTGAAGAAGCTTCTGGCCGGTAACGCCGGGCGGCCGTATCTGCTCTTTTTGGAAGACCGCAAGTTCCCCATCCGCATGACCGACGACCTGCCGGAGCGTTGGATTCGCAGCGGGCCCGGCGCGGAGTTCCACGGCGAGGCGATGCGCAACGAGTTCTACGTCTTCCAGATCGGCGTCTACGCGGCCCAAACGGACCTCGGAGAGTTGGCTGTGAGCTTTACCGACCTGCGCCCGGCAGGCGGCGGCAAGGCGGTCCCCGCCTCAGCGCTGCGCTGCTCCAACACCGGAGGCGCCGACTGGCTCGGGCGGCCCATGGTGAAGCAGGTCACCGTGCCCAAAGGCAAGGTCCAGGCGTTGTGGATCGGCGTGGACCTGCCGGCCGATGCCGCGGCCGACACCTACGAGGGCTCCGTCGCGATCAAGCCGGCGGGCCAGGAGCTGGCGACAGTCAAGCTGACGCTGAAGGTTCTGCCGGACGTGCTGAAGGATCGCGGCGACAGCGAACTGTGGCGGATGGCTCGGCTGCGCTGGCTGGACTCCACCATTGGCCTGGAAGACGAGGTCACCGCACCGTACACGCCGCTTGAACTGCAGTGGAACAACACTGTTGTTTGTCTGGGACGCCGCGTCACATTCGGCGCGGCGCGACTGCCCGAACACATCATTGCGGGAACGCAAGACATTCTCGCTGCGCCAGTGGACTTCATTGTGACCACGGCGGACGGCAGAGTTGACTGGACGCCGCTTGCATCCCCTGTGCCGAATCCGGCGCCGGCCTCAATCACCTTTCACGGCGGCGCCGCGGGCGGCCCGTTCACACTCACCACTCAGGCCAAGATGGAATTCGACGGCTACATCAACTTCCAGGTTTCACTCAAAGCGGCCAAGGACACCGACGTCACCGATTGCCGCCTCGAGATTCCGCTCAAGTCGCGCTGCGCCACCTACATGATGGGCATGGGCTGCAAGGGCGGCTTCAGACCGGAGAAGTTTTCGTGGAAATGGGACCCCAAGAACCATCAGGACTCCTTGTGGCTTGGCGATGTGACCGGCGGCCTGCAGTGCAAGCTCAAAGGCCCCGACTACCGCTGGCCGCTGGTGAACATCCATTATCACCGCCGTCCGCTGCTGATGCCCGACGCGTGGCACAACGGCGGCAAAGGCGGCTGCACGGTTGAGCCTGCTGCCGGCGACCGCGTGGTCATCCGTGCCTACGGCGGCCCGCGCAAGATCTCAGCCGGCCAGGAACTGCGCTTCGACTTCGCTCTGCTTGTCACCCCGGTCAAGCCGCTCGATCCGAGAGCCCACTTCAGCGCGCGCTACTACCACAGCGGCGTGCCCGCGCCGAAGGCCGTGGCCGATGCCGGCGCGAAGATCGTCAACATCCATCACGCCAACGAGATCAACCCCTTCATCAACTATCCGTTCCTCAGGCCCGACGCCATGTCCGCGTACGTCAAGAGCGCCCATGAGCTCGGACTCAAGGTGAAACTCTATTACACCATCCGCGAACTGACCAATCACACCGTCGAGATCTGGCCGCTGCGCAGTCTCGGCAATGAAATCTACGCCGACGGCCCCGGCGGCGGCTACGCGTGGCTGCACGAACACCTCGTGGACCATTACTCGCCGGCCTGGCACCACCCGTTCGGCGACGGCACGTGGTGCGCCTCCATCAGCCAGACAGGCCTGTCGCGGTGGCACAACTACTACCTCGAAGGCCTGAACTGGCTCTGCCGCAACATGGAGATTGACGGCCTGTACCTCGATGAGATCGGCTACGACCGCGAGATCATGAAGCGCGTCCGCCGCGTGCTGGACAAGGCGCGCCCGGGCAGCCTGCTCGACCTGCATTCGTGGAATCACCTCAACGGCCAGGCCGGCTTCGCGAACTGCCTCAACCTCTACATGGAGCACATGCCCTACCTCGACAGCCTGTGGATCGGCGAAGGGCGCAACTACGACGAAGGGCCGGACCACTACATGGTGGAAATCTCCGGCATCCCCTTCGGACTGTTCAGCGAAATGCTGGAACACGGCGGCAACCCGTGGCGCGGCATGCTCTACGGCATGACCAACCGCCTGCCGTGGAGCGGCAATCCGAAGCCGCTCTGGAAGCTCTGGGACGACTTCGGCATCGCCGACAGCGAGATGCTCGGCTACTGGGCGCCCGACTGCCCCGTCAAGACCGGCCAGAAGGACGTGCTGGCCACCGTCTACCGCAAGAAGGGCAAGGCGGCGCTCGTCGTTATCGCGAGTTGGGCCAAGGACCCCGTGGAGTGCGCGCTGCAGATTGACTGGCAGGCGCTCGGTCTGGAAGCCGGCAAAGCCAAGCTGTACGCCCCCGAGATTCAGAACCTGCAGACCGAGGATCTCCTCGATCCTGCCGCGCCGCTGCCCGTCCAGCCTCGCGGTGGATGGATGCTCATTCTCGATCAGACGCCGCGTAAGACGGCCTCTCAGGCGGCCGAGGACGTCTATGCAAACCGCAAGCTCCTCATGGAAGAGAAGTTCGCCGGCGCCAGTCTCGCCGACGCCTGGAAGACATCCGTCTCGTCACGGCCGGGCACGCGGATTTCCGTCGCCGATGGCGCGCTGGTGGTTGACTGCACAGCCAATTCGTGCGCCTTCGCCGACCGTCCGTTGCCGCCCGGCGCCACGCTTGTGGAATGTCAGCTCAACTCCGGCAACGATGGCGGCCAGACGTGGGGCCTCGGACTGGCGCTGGTCTGGCCCAAGGCGTTCGTGCGCATTCACCTGCGCGCCGAAGACCGCCGCTTCGGCTACGACGACGGTCACCAGGTGCTGTTCGGCCCGGCGGCCCAACCAGGGACGTGGCAGCACGTTCGCATCCGGCTCGAAGCCGACAAGGTCTGCCTCGAAGGCGCTGCCGAAGCCAAGAGCCTGCGCTGGCGCACCATCGCCACCTTCGACCGCAAGCAGTTCCCCGGCGATCCAGCGGCCGTACGCATCGGCAAGATGAACGACAAAGGCCAGAACGCCGATCACGGTGCGCCCGGCGGCACAGGCACGTGCCGCGTCCGTGAACTGCGAGTCTTCGGGAGCAGATAATGCTCTTTGCAGTTGACGATCGGACACGCCGTTGCTGTTGTTGCCCCTCTCCCCTTGCGGGAGAGGGTAGGGTGAGGGGCGTCCGGTCATCAACGGGAATCGGTATGAGAGTCCCGCCCACCGACTTCATAGCTTGAACCGAAGGACCTCCACTTCCTCCTTCTGGGTCTTCAGTTGCACGGCGCGCGTCTCTGTGTGTTCGGCGGGCGAGCCCTTCTTGAACGTCGCTTTGACCTGCACATTCGTCGGGGCGCCGCCGCTGAAGTAGCTGACCTTCACGACGTATTCGCCGGGCGCGCCGTGGCGCAGCGTGTACGTCTCCGGGCCGAAGCCGCGCGTTACGTCGCGGTCCAGCGTGCCGCCCTGGAACGAACGCTTGGATTGATAACTGACGTGATCGTGGGGCTCGATCACGTGCAGGTCTACGTCGGTGTTGTCGGTGTCCCAACTCATCACGATCACGGCATCCAGGGCGTTGGCGAGCGCCTGTTTGCGTTCGAGCTCCTTCGCCTTCTCCTCGTTGCCGGAACGTCTGCACTCCGCGATAAGCTCACTGAGTTGTCTGTTTGCCTCGCCGCAAACGTCGCCCTCGTTTGGCTGCCAGTCGCGGTTCACCATAGCCAGAACGACCCATTCGCGCGCCGCGCTATCCTTGTGCTTCGTCGCCAGTGCCAGCAGCTCCCGGTGCAGAGCTGCAACGTCGGGCGAGAATTCGCACGCCGCGCGCAACTGCTCCAGCGCTTCCTTGGGCCGGCCGGAAGCTTCCAGCGCCGCAGCCAGTTGCCGCCGCGGTTCCGCCTCGCGCGGCCGCAGCGCCACGGCCTGCGTCAGCGCTCGCAGAGCGCCGGCGGAATCGCCGCACGCCGTGTAGGCCTGCGTGAGACTCTGCCACATCCACGGCTGCGAAACGCCCTGCCGCAGCGCAGCCTCGAGATGTGTGACGACCTCTTTGCCCTTTCCTGCCGCATGCAGGCTGTCGCAGAGCGGCTTGAGGAAGGCGAAGTCCTTGTCGGATTCGGCGTACGCGCGCTCCCACAGCGCCAGTCGCTTGCCGGCATCGGTTTCGAGCGTTGCGCGGCGCGCGAAGATGCGCGCGCGCAGGCTGCCATCCTGGACGACTTCCGCGGCGCTTTCGAGCGTGACCGCGTTGCTTTCGCGGTAGACGCGGATGAGCAGCTCGCGGGCGAGCAGTTCCGCCTGCGGCCCGGCGCCGCCGAACTCCGCGATACCCTCGGCCAGCACGCGATAGCCCGCGATGCCTTCCGACAGCGTCGCCAGTTTGCGCATGAGGTCCGCGCGCGTAACCGCGTAGGCGGGCGTCTTGGGCGTTCCGGCCAGAAGCTGCGCGACCTGCTCCCGCGTCAGTTCCACGGCGACAGTGTTGCCTTTGGTCTCAGCCGTGGTGGGCGGGACTCTCAGTCCCGCCACGGGCGAGGACGCCCGTGCCACAGCCGCATCCACGACCTTCTTGCGCGCGCGCAGCTCCTCAAGCATCTTCGCAATGGCTTCGTGCATTTCGGGGCGCTGCATCACCACCAGTTTGCCGCCGTTCTCTTCGATGGAGGTCGTCATATCATCCCAACTGGCGGGCTTGACGTCCTTCTTGATCGCCTCGGCCAGGTCGGCAAGGCGGTAGTTGCGCGACTCGACCGCGCTAGCCACCGCGGCCGGTGTGCCAATAAAGACGGCGTTATCGCGCAGCGTGTAGTCCAGGTCTGCCAGCTTCACCAGCCATTCCAAAGCCAGATCGAGGCTCATGTCCGTCACGCGCAGGGTCAGCTTCGGCCGTTTGTCCTGCGGCACTTGCGGGTCAACGATGATCACCACAGTCGCCATCGTGCGCAGGGACGCGACCGCCTCGTCAAAGGGCTTGTCCACGAACTCGAACGAGACCTTGCGCTGGAGCTTCTTCCTGATCTCCCCCTGCCACGCCTCCTCCTTGCCTTGCCTCCCGGCCTCTGCACGGCGCGAAATCTTGTCCCAATTCGCCGGGTAGCTTATGTCTCGTGCGTAGCTAATGGACGCCACCTCGATGGGTTGCGAGGAGCGCCGAAATTCGTCGCTCGCCTCGCCGCGCCCGTCGTTGTCATCGCGGCGGTCCCATGCCAGTTCATCCTGCACGGAGTAGTACCACGCCTGCATAAGCCCACCGACCGTCAGCTTGCCGTTCCTTGTTGTCACGGCCGCGTTCGGCCCGTACCGGCCCGCGAAGGTCTCGTCGAGCGAGCGCCCGTCGTTGTCGTTGTCGGCAACGTAGGCGTCGCGCCCGAGCCGCCCGGAGCGTCCGTCCGAGAGCTTGTACCCGGTCCCCGCGTACCAACTGCTCCGTAGTTCGGGAGCATTCTCTTTCCTATCGGCGCCGCCTCGCAGGCGAATCTGCTGGCGCAGGCGCTCGACATCGGCTTTCAGCGCATCAACCTCCGCTTGCGAGGCGTCCTTTCCTGACGGTCGCTGCGTGATGTCCTTCCAGTTGTCCGGGTAGACGAGGTAGTCGCTGTGCGGGATGTTCATCCTCTCGGCCCTTTCGCGCGCGAGAGTGAACTGTTCCTTGTACGCAGCCTCCGTGAACTTCTTGACGTCCTTCTGCCGGTCGCGCTCCAGATCGGCCCTCGGTGCATCAATCTCCGTCTGCGTGGCGTCGCCTTTCCCGGTCCGCGCCGCGGGCGCGACGCCGGTCTCCTGTTGCTTGCCAATGTCAATCCGGGGGCCGGGAAAATCCTGTATTGTGCCGGTCAAGTCGCTCACGTCGTAGATTCGCAGCTCCACGCTTTCCGCCAGGTTTTCCGGCCTGCTGACGAAGACCGCTTGGTTCCGCAACTCGTACCGAAGATCGGCCAGGCGCAGAAGCCACTTCAGCGCGAGGTCCGCCTCCATGTCCTGCACACGCAGCCTGATGGGCGTCCTGTTGATGCCCTCCGCGGTCACCTTCGGATCGAGGACGATAGCGGTGTTCGTTGTGGAATTAAGGAACTTCAGGGCGTCCTCCAGCGGCGTGTCCGCGAACTCGAAGGAGACGCGCTTCTCCAGCTTCTTGCGCACCTCCTGCTTCCACGGCTCCTCCGCCTTGGCCTCGGCGGCAGGCCTGGCGGCCTCCAGGCCGGCTTCCCGCGCTTTCCGCTGCAACTCCTCGACCTCTCTGTTCAGCGGGTCCATCTTCAAGATGCGTGTCGCCAGTTGCTCGGTAGCCTTGAAGTCCTTCCCGTCGAGCAACTCCTTCGTCTGTTTCGTAAGCGTGCTGATCCGCTGCAGAAACTGCTTGGTCTCGCGTTCGCGCACTGCCGCGGGCAACTTTGCGGCCTCCGCGCGACGGGCGAAACTCGCCTCGTCCTCAATCTCCTCCCAGATGTCGCGGCGCTTGCGGCGGTCAATGCCGTAGCGCGCATACTCGCCCTCCGATTCCAGAACGAGGAACGACGTGTACGGGCTCATCAGCGTCCACGTTTGCGCGAGGTCAATCGCCTGGCGGCGCAGCTCCCGAGTCTGCGGCTGGGACAGCAGGTGGTCCAGCCACGCCCGCGCCCAGAAACGCCCGACGGCGGGATCGGCCGCCATGTTCGCGGGCCAGGCCACCTCGAACTGCCGCGCATAGTCCCCGCCTGCCAGAGTGCCTCTCACAGCCAGCTTCAGCTTCTCGGAGAGCGGCGTCTTCGCGCGGGCGTGCAGGAATACCTCCTGCCCCGGCAGCAGCGCGCCGAGATTCTCCGGGCAGATAGCGGTCAACGCGCCGCATTCAAGCGCGGGCGCTTCGAGCACCGGCGTCTGCAGGCTGAGCGCCAGGAGGAACGCCGCTTCGTCGAGCCCCTCGTCCACCCGCAGCGGCCGGTAGAACCCGCCCGTGCGGCGCGCAAGCTCGGACAGCGCCAGCGCGTCCACGGCGCGGCCGACGCCGACGGCAATGAACGCCGCCTTGGCGCGAGCCAGCTCGGCCGCGCCGTCCTGAGCCAGCTTGCCCACGTCGAGCACGCCATAGGCCGGCATGCC
>JAPLOD010000500.1 GCA_026692735.1 Planctomycetota bacterium
CCCATGGCATCGGCGTTCCGCAAGGCGCGGCGGCACAAGGAAGTCACGCTGGCGATCATGGTGATAGCCTTCTCCGCCTTCGGCGCGCTCGGGTATTCCATCCGCCAGACGGGCCAGGCAGCCCGGCAGCAGGCCGCCGACCGCGAGAGAAGCCTGCGCACCGCGCTCGACGACGCCCACCGGCTGCTCACGCAGGCCAAGGACACCATGGCGCACCTGAACGACACGGCGCGCGGGGATTTCCAGCAGAATGCCGGCCGGGCGCGCGCGCAGATTGCCGACGCGAGCGCGGCGTTCCGGCAGGTCGAGGGCATCTCCGCGGGCCACGCGGAGGCGAAACGCGCGCTGGAAAAGCTGAAGAAGATGGACAACGAGCTGGAGGTGCGGCGCTTCATTTACAAGGCGCGCGCGTTCCTGTTTCCGGGCCAGGACCGGCAGGGCGAGCCATCGGCGCCGCCGAACTACGCGGGCGCGGAGTTCGCGGCGCAGGAGGCGGTGGACCGCGAGCCGGGGAACACCGAGGCCAAAGAGCTGCTGCATCTGGCCGTCGGCATCCGCGCGGTGACGATCGAGAGCAGCGACCCCGCCGACGTGCACGTCAGGCGCATCGTGGACGGCTCCGGCCGCCCGCTGCGGGGCGGGGACGGGCCGGGCCAGGCGCTGGGGCGCACGCCGGTGTCGGGGACGCAGCTTGAGCCGGGCCTGTACATCGTCACGTTCAAGCGCGGCGAGCTGGCGCCGCAGGAAGCCACGCTTGCCGTCACGCGCGACGCACGGGAGGAGGACCTGCGGCTGAAGGTAACGCTCAACACGCCCGAAGAGAACATGGTGCTGATCCGCCCGGGCAACGTGACGCTGCCGCAGGTCGGCACCAAGAGCGTCCCGGCGTTCGCGATTGACCGGTTCGAGTATCCGAACAAGGCGGGAACGGTGCCGGTGACGGGGCTGTCGCTGCTGGAGGCGCGGAGCAAGTGCAAGGAGCGGGGCAAGCAACTGTGCAATTCGGCCCAATGGCTGCGCGCCTGCATGGGCGACGAGGAATGGCGCTATCCGTACGGCAAGACGTACGTGAGCCGGGCGTGCGCGACGGGCTTTGACGGCACGGTGCAAAAGACGCCGCTGGTCAGCGGGCTGTTCGCGCGCTGCCGGACGCCGGAGGGCGTGTACGACATGTCGGGGAACGTGGCGGAGTGGACGGAGCCGGAGCGGGGAGAGCAGCAGGAGACGGTCTTCGGCGGGGACTGGACCAGTCCGACGCGCTTCGCCGACCTGACCGTCAGTTGCATCGCGCGCTCGCTGCCCGAGGAGGTGAACAAGGAAAGGCTCGGCTTCCGGTGCTGCAAGAGCAGATGAGGGGCGGGCGAACGCATGCGCAAGATATTGGTTGTAGACGCTATCGCTAATGCCGGTCTGTCTGCCCTCCTTTTTCTGTCGTTTTGCCTGGGCTCACCGTACGCGCCGCCGTTTGTGTTCTTCGTCAGGCTGGCCGGCGGCGTGTTGACGGGCGTCACCGCGGTGCTCTGCATTTTCCTGAGCGTGTATGTTCACAAGATCCCCAAGAAGGTCGCCGTGTTCCTTGTCGTCGTCGGGTCGCTGTGGACCGCCGGCCTCGTGGTGCTGTTCGTGCTGCTGCGGCTGGAGGGAACGATACGATACTGAGCAGGGGGCTGGGCCCGCGGTTGGGTGTGCCTGCGGCACCCCGAAAAACGCTGAAGCGTCTTTCGGGGCCACCCGCGATACGATACTGAGCGGGGGGCTGGGCCCGCGGTAGGGTGTGCCTGCGGCACCCCGACAAGCGCTGAAGCGTCTTTCGGGGCCACCCGCGAGACGCCGGCGGTACAGTGACGATCAACGGCGGCGCTCGTTGATGGCGCGCACCTTGGCCGGGTCGAGCTTGGGCTTACGGTCGTAGGTGTACAGGCCGTTCTGCTCCTGCTCGACGTCGGAGAGTTGCGTGTAGCAGAAGCCCATGCATTCGGGCACCTGCTGGAGCGCGCCCGTGAGGGCATCGTAGCGCGCGAGGAGCTCGTCCGTGTTCTGAGCCACGTTGCCGTAGCCCCAGGCGTTCTGGCCGGAGAGCAGGCCGATGCCGCCGTATTCCGTGACGAGGATCGGCTGGCCGCGGTAGGGGCTGCCCGGCAGGTGCTGCGCCATGGCGGGCGCATTGGCCACGTTAAGAGCCGGGTTGGCGACGTACGTCTCGATGTGCCGCTTGAGCTCGGCCGGCTGCTGCGTGTAGTCGTGGACCGTGGCGAGATCGGTCTGCGGGTTCTGCCAGCCGCAGTTGCCGTTCACGGGGCGCGAAGGGTCGAGGGCGTGCGTGAGGCAGTACAGCGCGTTCAGGAACGCGATCTGTTCCGGGCGCTCGTGAATGACGCCCGCGTTCACGCCCCACGATTCGTTGATCGGCGTCCAGGCGACGACGCAGGGGTGGTTGCGGTCGCGGAGCACGGCGGCTTCCCATTCGGCGGCGAAGGCGCAGACGGCTTCGTCGGAATACTCGAAGGTGTTGGCCATCTCGCCCCAGACGAGGTAGCCGAGCTTGTCGGCCCAGTAGAGGAAGCGCGGGTCCTCGAGCTTCTGGTGCTTGCGGCAGCCGTTGAAGCCCATGTCCTTCATGCGGACGATGTCGGCCTTGAGCTCGTCGTCGGTCGCCGCGGTGAGCAGGCCGTCGGGCCAGTAGCCCTGGTCGAGGACGAGGCGCTGGTAGAGCCTGTGGCCGTTCAGCATCACGGCGCCGCCGTACGTGGACAGGCTGCGGATGCCGAAGTAGCTGTGCACGGTTTCGAGCGGGTCGGTGCCGCGCAGGACGGTCAGTTTCAGGCCGTACAGATGCGGATGCTCGACGCTCCAGACGCGCGGCGAGGGAATCTGCAGATGGAGCGGCACGCAGCGGCCGGCCGTGGCCTCGGCGCGGTCGCTCATGACACCGCCTTCGGCCACGGCGACGACCGTGCCGTCGCACAGGGCTTCGGCGCGCACGCGGACCGTCGTATCGGGCTTGTCGAGGAGGACGTCCACCTGCACGTGGCCACCCAGGTCCCAGCTCCGGATGTGCAGGTGTTCGATGGCGGTCGCGGCGAGGGGTTCGAGCCAGACCGTCTGCCAGATGCCGCTGGTGCGCGTGTAGTGGCAGCCGGCCGAGGCGTGGTGCCAGTGCTGTTTGCCGCGCGGCTGGCAGAGGCGCTCATCGTCGTACACGCGCAGCACCACTTCGTTGCGGTTATCCAAGCTGAGGAGGCGCGTGATGTCGAGAGCGAAGGGCGTGTGGCCGCCGGAATGCGTGCCGGCCAGCTTGCCGTTGACGTAGACCGCGCAGGAGTAATCCACGGCGCCGAAGTTGAGCCGCACGCGCCGGCCGAACCAGCCCGCCGGCACTTCGAACGTGCGCCGGTACCAGATGACGTGGTGGAAGTCGCGCGTGTTGATGCCGCTGAGCGGCGTCTGGTAGGCGAAGGGCACGTTGATGCGCAACGGGAGATCATGGCCGACCTGCCACCAACTGGCCAGGCCCGCATCGTCGTCGTCAAAGGCGAACTGCCATTCGCCGTTGAGGTTCAGCCAGTCGGGGCGCTCCAGGTCCGGGCGGGGATGTTCAGGGCGAGGGATCGTCATGGTAGCGTGGTGCTCCTTCTCGTAGCGCAATTTGCCAAATTGCGTTACATGGGTTCGGAACGTGGCTGCCAGGTGGCGGTGTAACTATAGGAGACGCCATGGGATTTTCGATTTGCGATTTTGGATTTTTGCCGGCGCAACGAGGGGGCAAACGAATGCGGAGCGGTCTTGCGGTTGCGGCGGTGCTGAGCGTGGCGGCAGGCGTCCTGGCCGGGGAGAAGGAGGCGGCGGCCGTTCCGGCGAAGATGGTGTTTGCGCACTACATGGTCTGCATTCCGACGTATGGCGGCGGGTCGAAGCTGGACGACTACAAGCGCGAAATCCAGGACGCGCAGCAGCGCGGCATTGACGGCTTCGCCCTTAACTGCGGCAACTGGCGCAAGCGCGAACCGCACTACCACGCGCGCTCCACGCTGATCTACGAGGCCGCGAAGTCGCTGGGTACGGACTTCAAGGTGTTCTTCTCCGCCGACGGCGTGGCGCCCGAGGAAGCGGCGGACATGGTCTTCTCGTTCTACGACCATCCGAACCAGTTCCGCTACAAGGGCAAACCCGTGCTCTCGACGTTCGCCGGCTCCACGGAGTGGGGCAACAAGATCGTCGAGCTGATCCGCGCCGCGGGCAAGGAGGTCGTGTTCGTGCCGTACTACTACCCCAAGCCGGCTTCCGAGATGCCGCAGCAAAGCCACGTTGACCAGGTCTTCAACGACAACCCGACGCTCGACGGCTTCTTCTTCTTCGGCGCCGCGGGCACGGGCGAACAGATCGCCGCGAGCAACCGGCTGCTTGCGCGCAAGTGGCTCGGCGCGGGCAAGGTCTTCATGGCCGACGTCACGCCGTTTTACCGCGGCTTCGGCGGGAACTACCGCGTCTACGAGACGCGCGGCTTCCAGGCGCTGGCCCAGGAATGGGAGGGCGCGATCAAGGACGGGGCGACGTGGGTGGAGATCGTGACGTGGAACGACTGGGGGGAGTCGTCGTACGTGGCGCCCTTCGGCGGGCCCGAGGAGACGAAGCTCTGGAACGGCCACTGGGGCCCGCTGCTGTCGCACGTGGCGTACCTCGACGCCAGCCGCTACTACATTGACTGGTACAAGAGCGGCGCGCCGCCGAAGATCGCTCAGGATGCACTGTACTACTTCTACCGGCTGCACCCGAAGAACGTGCCGGGCATTGTGAAGCCGGACGACAAGACGAAGAAGACCGGGCTGCCCGGCGGCGCTCAAAAGCTGGAGGACAAGGTGTTCGTGACGCTCTTTCTCACCGCGCCGGCGGAGCTCGCGATCCACAGCGGCGAGACGCAGAAGGAGTTCGAGGTGCAAGCGGGCGTGGAGCATGTGGAGCTGCCGTTCGCCGCGGGCAAGCAGCGCTTCGTCCTCAAGCGCGGCGGGCAGACAGTGATTGACAAGACGGGCGAGCATGAGATATCGGCCACTGACGCGTGGGGGGACTTCAACTACTTCGCGGGCGAGGCGAAGGCACAGCACGGGAGAGGAACCGCAGATGAACGCAGATGAACGCCGATAGGAAAAGGGTTCAGGGTTCAGGGTTTCGGGTTTCGGGTATCGGGTTTCGGAACGGCAACGAGCAGGCCTGATGGAATCCTCTCGCCAGGAGAATAGACGAACGGTCAGCAGTACAGAAGTCGGAAAACGGAGGAACAGCCCGATGCGATACGTTCCAGTCCTGTTCTTGGTGGCCGTGGTTCTGGCGCGGGGCGAGGAGCCTCCGCCGGTGACGGGCTTGCACGCGGACCTGATCGGGCACTGGACCGACAAGAGCGCGCCCGTGAACAAGCCGGTGGACTACTACTTCACGCACAACAAACTGGTGATAACGACGCAGATCAAGAACAGCGAGCTTGCGTTCTGCGACTACACGGTCTGGACCGAATGGCCGGACAAGTACACGCTCATTATCAACGTGCAGAACGAGAACAGAACGGTGAAATGGGTCATCAAGTTCAGCCCGGACCACAAGACGGCCACCGTGCGCGTGCGCGACAAGGAGGGCCTGGCCGACCCGTTCACGCTCGTGCGCGTAGACGAGAAGACGCAACCGTGACAGGACAGGCTACAGGCTACGGGATGCCGGATACCGGATACCAGATACAGGATACGGGATACCGGATACGGGTTGAAGAGTAACGTGTGGATGATGGAGGCCAGGGGCGCAACGAGTCCGCCTCACACCTGATCCCTCTGCCCACGGGTGTGGCACGGCCCGCCGGATCGTCCAGCGACCCAGAGGGCCGCCCCACAGGGAGAGGGGAACGCAGCGCGGCGAATGCGTCACACGGCGCGGATGCCGTTCGCGCGAACGGCGCCGGCAGTCAAGCGGCCTGACAAGGTGGCGAGGGCCACTTTCACCATCAACGTAAAGAGCAGAAAGCCGATGCCGAAGATGCCCATCGAGACACGCACCTCAGTGACGCTCGGCACGTATTCATAGACCTGGCCGAGAACGTCGGGAGTGTACCCGGGGATCAGGAGCGCGATGCCTTTTTCGATATAGACGGAGCCGTAGATCATCAGGCAGCCGAGGTTCATGGTGATGAAGTTCTTGCGCGTCGCCGGCACGACAAAGAGCAGGAAGGCGATGACGCCCAGGGCCAACGCGCTCCAGCCGTAGATGGCGATCGGGCTCGGCCGCCCGTGGATGCCGGAGAAGAGGTACTGGATATGAACCAGATGCTGCGTGTCCGAATAGTATTCCTTGAAGATCTCCGCGCCGGTGAGGAAGAGGTTGAACCCCATGGCGTAGGCCATCAGTTCGGCAACCTTGTGCAGGGCCTCGTCCTTGATGTCGAAGCGGGTGGTCCTGCGCACGATCTGGAAGAGGATCAGCAGGACTGCGGGTCCTGAACAGAACGCCGACGCCAGGAAGCGCGGCGCCAGGATCGCGGAATTCCAGTACGGGCGGGCGGCCATGCCGTTGTACAGGAAGGCGGTGACGGTGTGGATGCTGATGGCCATGGGAATGGAGAAGATGACGAGGGGGACAACGATGCGCGGGTTGTAGTGGCGCCCGCGGTACGCGCAGAAGATGAGGTAGCTCGCGATGACGAGGTTCAGCAGGAGGTAGACGTTGAGCACGACGGCGTCCCAGGAGAGCAGCGACGTGGGCAGATGCAGCGAGCCGAGGAAGGGGATCAGGTGCCAGAAGCGGTCGGGCCGGCCCATGTCCACGAGCACGAACAGGAGGCACATGACCATGGCCGCGATGGCGAGCAGCTCGCCGAAGACGACGACCTCCTTGATCGGTTTCCAGTCGTAGATGTAGGCGGGGATGACGAGCATGACGGCCGCGGCGCCGACGCCGACGAGGAAGGTGAAGTTGCCGATGTAGAAGGCCCAGGAGATGGGGTCCCGCATGTTGGTCAGGATCAACCCCGTGCGGGCCTGGTTGTAGTAGGCGGCGACGCCCTGGATGGCCAGGAGGAGGAGGAAGGCCACCCACGCGTAGTACGCGCGGTTGCCGCGTCTCACGATCCCGATACTGCCACGCACAAAGCCGTACAGCTCTCGTACCATGCCGCCCTCAGGCTCAGATTCCGAAGTAGTAGTAGAATTTCGGCTGCGTGTTGAGGTCTTCCTTCAGGATGTACACACGCTTGTTCTCCAGGATGTAGCGGATCTCGCTCTTGGGATCCTGCAGGTTGCCGAACTTGCGCGCGCCCACCGGGCATACTTCGACGCACTTCGGGTACCGCCCGTGCCGCACACGCTGGATGCAGAAATGGCATTTCTCCACGACGCCTCTGGGGCGCGGCCGGTTGCCGAGGTATTCCGTGTTGGTGTTCAGCTCGTCCGCAGGAAGGCGGGGGGCGGCCCAGTTGAAGCGCCGGGCCCCATAGGGACACGCCGACATGCAGCAGCGGCAGCCGATGCACCAGTTGTAGTCAATGACGACGATGCCGTCCTTGTCGGTCCAGGTGGCATTCACCGGACAGACCTTGACGCATGGCGGCTTGCTGCAGTGCTGGCATGCGACGGGCATGTAGAACCTGCCGGGCTCCGGCACCAACGGACGGTCGTAGTAGGCGTCGGCGTGCTGCAGGTCCACGCCCTTTGCCTTCTCCATCTCGAGCACGGTGATCCAGTGGATCTGCGGGTTGCGCGACTGGTTGTTCTCCTCCACGCACCCGTACACACAACGGCGGCAGCCGATGCAGCGCGCGATATCCAACGCGTAGGCGAAGGTCACGCCTTCCAACGGCGGCGTGGCTTTCACCGCGACGGGCCTCCCGAACTGCTCGGCGTACTGCTTCTCGAGCCGCGCGAGGATCGCATCCAGGTCCGCCTTGGAGAGTTTCCAGAAGTGCTGCTGCAGGAAGGCGTCGAGGTCCGGCGAGGCGGTGGTGGTGCAGCCCGAGGCGGACAGAGTGGCCATTATCGCGGCGAGGCCCTTCAGCATGTCGCGCCGGCCGATCTTCGTCTGTGTGCCCTGCTCACTGTCGTTCATAGCGTTCCTTGAGGTCCTCCGGCCGCACCGGCGGCGGCAGCGGCTGCAACGGTTTGTAACGGGGCGCATGCGGGTTGTGGCAGTTGGCGCAGAGGAGGTACTGCTTGCGGCCAGACCACTCGCCGGTGCGTTTGCCGTGTTCCCCCGCTTTCCAGTCCCGCAGGTTCGGGCCGTGGCACTGCCCGCACAGCTTGTACGATTCGGTGAAGTCCACCAGCTTACCGCCGGCGAGGTGCAGTTTGTCGCGGTTCTTGGCGTCGTGACAGTCCAGGCACCAGCGGTTCTGTTCATCGTGTTTGAGGACGATGTTCTTATGGTTCTTCGTCAGTTGCCGCGGCGTGGTGTTGACCTTCAGGTCCTCATGGCAGTCGGAGCACGGGAAGATTCCTTCGGAGAACGGCGGCGGAGCGACCGCGATGGCGTTGTCAACGGAGGGGGGCGGGACGCCCGTGCCAGGGGAGACGAGCGGCTCGTCGGCGCGACGCGGCGCGTCTTCCGAGTTGACAATGGTAATCAGGAACAACGCAGCGAACACCAGAATGAAGCCCGTCTGGATCAGAGCCTTATGTGCCGTTCGCATCAATACTCGCTGCCTCGTTGGGGAAGACTGCACATGCCCCGATACGCATGCCCTTCTCTTGCAGCGACAACCAGTATAGAGCAAGGCTTCGCCGTCGCAACACTGTCCGCGGCGAGATAAGCAGGGCCGTCCAGTCTCAGCGGGTCCGCGATGAAGAATGCCGGGGGTTGCGCCGCGCTGGACTTAAGCCCTTGCGCACCTCACGAAACCACCGTGAACGGTGGTACCTGTTCATCTCTGCCCTTGCTCCCCCCGACTAAAGTCGGGGGTTAGTGGGGCGGTTCACGGAGGGTCACGTACTTCTGCGGCGCTGTACTTAGAGACTGTTTCATAGGCCCTCGGCGGGGTATGCGGCCATGGGAACAACACGACGAGCGTGCGCGGCTTGCGGAGGGGCAACCATGAGCGGAACCAGGACCGGAGTGTTGCTGGCAGCCGCAGTGCTTCCCTCTCCGTGCTCTCAGGCCGCCGAACAGACTGCCGAGAACGCCAAGCCGGTGCGTTCCATCCGGGTTGAGCTGCCACACCAGGAGCACAACGCCATCAAGCAGTCCTGGCCGGGCATTGGCTGCTGGTTCTGGACAAAGGACGAGTTCGAACCGGAAGGGTACAAGCGTTTCCTTGACCTGCACGAGAAGCATTCGGCGTTTCGGCTGCTGACCACGAGCATCCGGCATCCGGTCGAGGTGACCGATCCGAAGGTCCATGACCAGATCAAGCGCGCGGCGCTCTACGCCCGCGACCGCGACATGCAGATCGTCATGGACCTCGACGTGCGCCTGGCGCGGCAGGCCTTCAAGGACAGGTATCCCGAGGAGCTCCAGGAACTGCTGCGCCTGCGTGAGGTCGCGCTGAAGGACGCGGGCGAAGTATCGCTGGCGGTCGAGTCCATCGGGTTCGGGGACCACTATACGTTTGCGGCGCCGCCCTATAACCCGGTGTCCGGAAGGCTGGTCCGGGTCTATTCCTGGATCGCGGGGCCCCAGGGAATCGAGCCAGACTCGGTCCAGGACATCACCGGCCGCTGCAAGGTCGTGGAGGCCACGGCCAAGGGAGTCAAGGTTTCGATTCCCTGCGGCGACCAGGACAAGGGCCGCACCGCGTGCGTGCTGGCGGGCTTCAGCCTGTTCACGCCGGACGTCTTTGCGCCGCACCTGACGGAGTTCGAGCGGGGGATTGTCAAGCAGTACGCGGACGTGCCGCTGGCCGGCGCGTGCAAGGACGAATGGGGGTTCCCCGGAAGGTTCGGCCCGCGCACCGACGACCTGTGGTTCTCCGGCTTCATGGCCGAGGCCTACGCCAAGCGCCGCCCCGGGCGCGACCTGGTCCGTGACATGCTGCTGATGAGCAAAGGCGAAAAGGGACGGGAGAACGAACGCGCCGCCGCGATCAACCACTCCATGGAGATGAACTGGCAGCGCAACGGCGAGATCGAGGCCGAGTTCTACGCGGCCGTGAAGGACGTCTTCGGCGCCGAGGCCATGGTCGCCACGCATCCGACATGGTTCTCGTTCCCGGACAAGAACGAGGTCTTCAAGAACGGCCTGGACTGGTGGGCCGCCAAACGGGACCTCGCGCAGACGGACGAGGCCGCTCCGTTCTGTGCGCGCACCGCACTGGCCAAGAAATGGCACGCGCCGCTCTGGTACAATATGTACTACGACCGTGCGTTGAAGCTCTACGAGGAAGACATCTGGCGGCATGCGCTCGGCGGCGGGCGGATCAACTTCCATCCGCTCTGGCCGCACCCGGTGGAGAAGCTGAGGACGGCGCTGCTGGGCGGTCCGTTGCTGCAGGCCGACTGCCGGATCAGGCTGCTCAACTACATCTCCACCGCCTGCGTGGATTGCCCCGTCGCGGTGGTGTTCGGGCACCCGTGCGCTGTGAACTGGACGGGACCGGCGCTGGCCGATGTCGGGCTGGGCGTGAGCAACGGGCTATGGCAGGAGGGCTTCTACGCGGACCTGATCCCCAGCAGCGAGATCGCGAGCGGCAACCTGAAGCTCGGCGAGGACGGCTGCATCCAGTACGGCCCGCAGCGCTACGCCGCGGCCGTGCTGTACCATCCGCAGTACGAACGGCCGGCCGTGGCCGAGTTCTTCCGCAAGTGCGCCGCCGGCAAGACGGCATTGTTCAGGGTGGGTGAGTGGAGCGTGGACTTCGACGGGCAGCCTTTTGACGGCAAGGCCGGATTGCCCGCCGAGATGAAAGCCGCCGGCGACGGGGCCTCATGCGCGCGCGAGGTGATCGCGCAGTTGAAGGCCGCCGGGATCGAGCCGCAGACGCCGTGCACCATGCGCGGCGCTGCCGGCTATCCGGCTTCGATGATGCCCCGGCCGAGCGGCCAGTGCCGGCTGCTGGACGGCACAGTCATCATCGCGTCCGGCGAGAAGGACGCCATGGGCGATCCGATCCAGAAGACGATCACGGTGAGCGGCTGCCCGGTGAGCGTGGATGCCATCGGCATTGCGGCGGCGCGGCTGGGCAAGGATGGGAAACTGCAGGCGCTGGCCTGCGGCGGCCTGAAGTCGTTCAAGGCCGGCGAGGTGACGATTGAGCTGGCCGAACGCGCCGACGTGGCGCTCTGGCGCGACAAGGCAGGTTCGTGGCGCGGCATCCTGCAGGGCTATGACGGCCCGGTGCCGGAAGCGTTGGCGAAGATCACAGCGGACTGGACGCGCCTGAGTGTGCCGGTGCCGCTGAAGTGAGGGGCGACGGTGCGGGAACAGGATGCCGGATACCAGATACCAGATACCGGATACGGGACACCGGATACGGGACACCGGATACGGGATACCGGATACCGGATGCCAGATACCAGATACCAGATACCGGATACGGGACACCGGATACGGGATGCCGGATACGCGAGGCGGGATACGGGACACCGGATACGGGATGAAGGGTAACGTATGGATGATGGAAAGCAGGGGTACAAGGAAGCCCCCTCACCGCTGACGTCTCACCCCACGGGGGCGCGGGGAAGACGGCGCTTTGGGTGGCTGCGGTTCTCGCTGCGGACGCTGGTGATCGGCGTGCTGCTGGCGGGGAGCAGCTATGGCGTGTGGTTTCGGTGGAACCCGACATGGCAGGTGGAGCGGAGGCTCGGCGGCGCGGTGTCCCGCGTCATCTATTCCGCCGATGGCACGC
The DNA here is from genome assembly GCA_026692735.1 of Planctomycetota bacterium. GTDB lineage: Bacteria > Planctomycetota > SZUA-567 > H5-PLA8 > H5-PLA8 > JAPLOD01. The sequence goes on from JAPLOD010000500.1 coordinate 11,810, forward strand.
GGCTGCTCACGACCGGCAATGACGGCGGATACCTCTGGGATAGCGCAACCGGCAAGCAGCTCGCCGCGCTGACGACGCCTCAGCAGCGCGTCTGGGCGGCAGTTCTGTCGCCCGCCGGCGGCAGGATTGTCACGGTCAGCGCAGCAACGCCGGCCGCCGGGTCTTGGGGCGTGCACACGTGGGATGTTGAGACGGGGCGGGAACTGTCCGCGTTCACATGCGTGGACAACCCCCAGTCACTCGTCCTGTCGCCGGCTGGTGGCCGCATCGCCACCAGCGGCCACAACAACGTCGTGCGCATCTGGGATGCCGCCACGGGGACCGAGCTTGCGGCGCTGGCGGGGCAAGAGCGAATCAGGCGTGCCGTGTGTTTCTCCGGCGATGGCTCGCGGCTCATCACCCACGGCGGCGACCCGATGCAGCGCGTATGGGACGCGGCGACTGGCAAGGAACTGCTGGAGTTGAAAGGCCACGAGGGCCGCGACGGCTGGGTGAACGATGCGGCGTTCTCGCCAGACGGACGGTTCATCGTGACCGCCAGCGGGGACGCCACAGCGCGCGTGTGGGATGCGGAGAGCGGCGCCGCGGTGGCCGTGCTGACCGGGCACGGCGACGGGGTCAAGTGGGCGCGGTTCTCGCCCGACGGCGGGCGCGTCGTCACGGCCAGCGACGACTGCACGGCGCGAGTGTGGGACGTTCACAGCGGCAGGCAACTG
>JAPLOD010000501.1 GCA_026692735.1 Planctomycetota bacterium
CGTCGCTCAGGCTGAGACTCTGTGTCCCCGCGCCGGAGCCTTCCGTTTGCGCGATCGGAACGAACGCGCCAATCCCCGTGAGACGGGCCGTGAAGGACGCCACCCCGCTGCAGTCGTCGCTCACGTTAAACTGGAACATCCGTGTTGCCGACGGTACGGCTTCAGCCGGCGGTGAGAAGGCGTCAACCACAGGGGCTAGCAAATCAACCTGGAACGATCCCGTGTAATTCGTCACGTTGGGCGGCGCCGTTCTGTCCTCCGCGTGGATCACGTAGCTGACAAGAGAACCGTGCGCGAGCCTGGGAAACTCGTAAGCGTAACCGGCGGCCTGCGCGCTGGCATAACTCCGCATGGGGCTGATCCCCTCAACCGCGCCTTGGCCGTTCACGGTGTACGACAACCGTGTCTTCCCGGAGGCGACACCATAGCCCTCGGCATCGCTTACGGTGAACGTCAGCTTGGGCCGCGGCGAGTTGGTGAATGCAGCGGGTACAACTGTAGATATCGCCGGCGGAACCGTGTCCGCGATGGTGATGGTGTATTCCACCGCCGCCACGTTGCCGGCAACATTGGTGGCCTTCAGGCTGATGGTGAGCGGTCCCGGCGGGTACGCCAAGGGCGTCACGTAACTGCACACTACCAAAGGGGCAGGCCCCACTACGTCTATGAGCGTATCAGGGTTCTGCGGATCGGGAGTGCTGAGCTTCGCCGGAACCTGCACTCCGTTGACACGTACCTCCACCGCCGCGACCGCGACGTCATCGCTCGCTTGGAACGAGATCGGCACCCTGGGCGTCTGAGTGGTCGCCGCGGGCGGTGAGATGTCCCCCAAGGTCGGGTCGTTCCCCGGCTCGAAGAAACAGACAAAGCCGCTCACGTATGACGCCGATCCGCCGTAGGGAGTATCGCGGATCTCCAGCGTAAACGGCTCGATGGCCGTCGGCGCGGTGATCAGGCCGAAGTCGAAACAGATCAGGTGGTTCACAGTGTCTACTCCGGAGATGTGTACATGGGGCCCCGCAATTGACCCGAACGTTGTGGGGTCCCACGCCGGATCGTAGGCCACGCGGAACATATAGGTCTGCTCGCCCACGAACGGCACATAAAAGTTCGCGCTGGGAACGCCTTTGTACCCCTCGGCGGTCTCATAGGCAAAGTGAGTCAGTGCGGTCTGCCCAGTTGCCGGTGGCTCGATATAGGTCTGCGTGAACACACGCTCGTTTCCCGCGTAGTCGCGCAGGGCGATGCGGATACGCTTCTCCGTCTCGTGGATGTAGGCGGGGACGCTCACGGAGATGTCAAACCCCGCAAACGCCGCATAGCCGGTATAGTCGCAATCGTTGATCGAGACCGACAATGAGGCGGGATCTATCCCCGAGCCGTTGAGGTCTTCGGCCGTCACGGTCAGAATGTGCCCCAGCGCCCTGAAATCCGCTATCGTCGGCGGTGTGGAGTCCACATTGAAGTCCGACCTCAACACCGCCGGCCCGTTGCCGGCGAGGTCCGTGACCGAAACCTGCCACGTATGCGGACCGTCGGCAAGGTCGCGCGGCAGGACGTAGCTGAGGCCGTCCGCCGCCACCGCCCCTTCCGGCAGGTCCACCCCTACACCGTCAATCTGCAACTGCACGCCGCCCGGGTTGACGATGTCTACGCCGGACGAAGTGTCGCTGTAGCTGATCGCCAACCGTGGCTGGTCCGCCAAAGCGCAAGACACGTATGCGCCGCGGGCCGGCGAGGCCGCCCCGAACACGGGCGCCGTCACGTCCACCGTCGAGTCCACGATCGTCAGCGTGCCCACTGCAACAGCCTGGTTGCCGGCCACGTCCCTGACCGTGACCGTAACGGTGTGCGTCCCGCATGCCAGGTCCGCGGCTGCGTACCTGACGCCTGCCGCCGTCACTTGCGCCTCCACAGCGGCGCCGTCGAAGCTCAGCACAACGCTGGTTACGTCAATTCCCGAGAAGGCATCGCTGTACGCCGCCGTGATGACCGGGCTGCGCTCAATCGTCGTCTGTTGCGGCGGCAGGCCCGTGATGACCGGCGCCGTGTGGTCCAGCGCGAAGTGCCAGACCGTCGTGGCCTCTTCTCCCACCGTGTTGCGCACATACCCGCGCGCCTCGTAGGACGCGTCCCCAAGATCATACGGGACGTTCAGAGCGAAGTGGTCGTCCACGACCTGCAACGTCAGCCCGGAAACCGCAACCGGCCGCGTGCCGTCAATGAGGAACAATTCGACGATCAGCGAGTTCAGGTCCACGCCTGGCGTGCTCACCCGCCCGCTGATCAGCGGCCGCGGTTCCTTCACCCATGCCATGTCGGCGGGGGTAAGCCCGTCGAACGCCGGCGGCACCGCCGTGCCGGTCACCGTCACCTTGAACTCCGCAGTCCCCGCGTTGCCGGCTTCGTCCGTGGCCGTCACCGTGACTGTTGTGTCGCCGCAGGGGAAGAACGACCCGCTTGGCTGGCTGTACCTGATCGTGAGCCTGTCCGTCGGCGTAACGGTGTCGCTGGCCGTGGCGGCGTCGAACGTTACGTGCGCGCCCGCGCCCTCGGCCGGAACTGTCACATCCGCCGGCGCAGCGACCGTCGGCGGCGTGGTATCCACAGTGAAATCGCGTGTGGCAGTGGCGGTATAGCCCGCGCGGTCGCCTGCCGTGACGCTCAGCGTATGCTGGCCCTCGCCCAGACGCCTGTCCGCGTCGAACACCGCGCCGCCCGTTGTCGAGCCCACCAGCGTGGTGAGCGGCACGCCGTCGAGCGCCCGCGTCAGACTCTGAGGGTCCACGCCCGACGAATCGGAGAACGCCAGCCGGAACGTGGTCCGTGCGTCGTTCGTGATGGCCCCGGCCGCGGGCGCCGCAATCATGACCTGCGGCGGCGTCCGGTCCACGCAGAACTTGAACACATCCTGCTCCAGGCGGTTGCCGCAACGGTCCACCAGGCTCAGGTGATAGGTGTAGCGCACGATGGCCCAGGCTGGCGCGCCAGGTGGCGTGTTCGATTCGGGCATTGTCTCCGCCGGCGGCATACACAGGACCGTCTGCGGCACGTCCGGCGGCTGGCCGCTCAGGATGGTCGTCGGCAGCGTGTAACTGGCGGGTCCGGCGATTGACGCTTGTTGAGCGCCCGGCTTGAGCGTGAGCCCGCTGCTGTCCGTCGCCTGCGCGCGCACCTGGAAGTCTGCGGGGTTGTAACAGTTCAAGCCCCGCTCGGCCCGCAGCGTGTCGTTCTGCGCTGTGCTCAGCCCGTTGATCACCACCACGTCGTCATCGTTGGTAAGCGAGCAGCGCGTGGGCGCCGTCAGAGCTATCGCCGGAGGCGTGTGGTCCACATAGAGGATCGCGCTCTGCGCAGACGACACAGGCCCGGTGACCACGGGGAACGTTGTCCAGGAACCGCGCGCCGTGGCCGTGATCTCGTACTTCCCTTCGCTCGGAAGAGCCAACGGCGCTGAGACTATGCAATCCGGAACACCGCCCGCGCTGACAGTGGCGGTGACGCGGCTGCCGTTCTCGCCGGTGGCGATGAAGGTAACGCTTCCAACCGTGCCTCCGGTTATCCACACGTGGCCCTGCACCGTGACGCGCGCCGGATTGCTGTTGGTGAAGTAGACCGGCGTAGGGCCGCTCAGGTCCTTCTCATCGCCCGTCAGCCCGCCGGTAATCTCGATGGCCCCATGGAACCACGAGGTTACGGTCACGGTGAAGGTCGCACTGCTGCTGTTGCCTGCATCGTCGGTGGCCGTGACGGTGACAACTGTCGTGCCCACCGGGAATGTGCTGTCGGCCGCGGGGCTGTAGGAAATCGCAGGTACCGCGGTGAGGTTGTCGGTCGCCGACGCAGCAAACGTGACGTGCGCGCCAGTCGCGCACGTCGGTTCCACGGTCATGTCGGCGGGCGGCGTGATCACCGGCGGCGTGAGGTCCACCGTGAACACCGATGCCGCTGTCGCCGTGTTGCCGCTTGCATCCGGCACACTGACGTGAAAGACGTGCCCAGTCCCTTCCGCCAGGGCCGGCGGCCGGAACGATATCCTGTAGGTCTTCGGA
>JAPLOD010000502.1 GCA_026692735.1 Planctomycetota bacterium
GAAGCGCGGGCCGCGGGCCAGGGCGGTGACGCCGCCGCGGGCAAGCAGCCGGCAGGCCCGGGGGGCAAGACGGCCGAGGAGAAGGCGCCCGCACCACCCAAGCCCGCCGTAACGTATCCCAGAGTCGAGCGCTTTGAGAAAATGGGCCTGAAGCTGGAGCAGTTCCTGGAGCAGGTGCAGGGGCCCGTGCAGGTGGGCCTGTTCCTGCAGCAGGTCGAGGATGAAGTGCCGGAGTCCCTGCCGGTGTCGTTGCTGGCAGCCATGCTGTTGAAAGACGCCGCGCCCGTCGCTCAGGCGCTGGACGCCGCCTCCGCCGGTGCTCAGCCGCGTTACACCAAGGAGCCGCTGGGTGGCGGCATCCATTACGTCGAAACGGCCGGGGACAAGGAAGCGAAGCCCGGTTTCTGGCTTAAGGACAAGTACCTGGCCTACACGACGGACCGCGAGATCCTGGAATACGCGGTGGCAGCGCTCGCGCACCAGGGCGGCAATGAACGCATGAGCGACCGGAACGCCTACAAGCAGGCGCGGAACCTCCTCGATCCGCAGGCGCTCCTGACCATCTATGGCGAGGCCGAGCAGGTGCTGGAAATGCCCTACCGGCTCTCCAAGGTGAACTGGGAGGAGGATGCTCAGGTCAACCCCTGGCCGACGTACGCGCTCATCAGGCCGTTGCTGCAGAACAGGCCGGTGCTGGTGCAGTTCAGCTCCATCCCCGAGGGCCTGCAGGGATACGCGCGCACGCCGCTGACACTGTACGGGATGATCGAAGCCTTCCGCAGGCCGTTCGCCGAAGCCGGCCTGTGGTGATCGGTGCTCATAGCCGCGCGCGTTCTTCAGGCGCTCTCTGCTCCGTCCCGCGAGCGCGGCACGGCGGCGATCCGCGCTACTGCGATTGGAGGGGCCAATGTCGCCGTTCAGACAGTCATTCGCCTGGTGGAGCTTGTGCCGCAAGGGCGTTGATCCGCAGAAGCTGATCAAGGAGGCGGCCCGCATCGGGTACAAGGGTGTGGAGATGGTGGAGGAGAAGTACTGGCCGGCCATCCGCGACGCCGGCATGCAGATCGCCACCGTCGGCGGCCACCAGTCGCTCACAGACGGCCTCAACAAGCGCGAGAACCACGCGCGGATCGAGGACGAGATCGGGAAGAACCTGGAGATGGCCAAGGCCAACAACGTCCACGCCTTGATCGTCTTCAGCGGCAACCGTTGTGGCCTGGACGATTACCGCGGCCTGGACAACACCGCGGAAGGACTCCTGCGTGTGAAGCGGGCGGCCGAGGCCGCGGGCGTGACGCTGGTGCTCGAGCTGCTCAACAGCAAGGTGGACCACAAGGACTACCAGTGCGACCGGACGATGTGGGGCGTCAACGTGGTGAAGCGCGTGGATTCGCCGCGCATCAAGCTGCTCTACGACATCTACCATATGCAGATCATGGAAGGCGACGTCATCCGCACCATCAAGGAGAACATCCAGCACATCGGCCACTTCCACACGGCGGGCAACCCCGGCCGCAACGACCTGGACGACGAGCAGGAACTGAACTACCGGCCCATATGCCGGGCGATCTCGGCGGGCGGCTACACGGGCTACGTGGGCCAGGAGTTCGTGCCCAAGGGCGCCCCGTACGCGGCGCTGGAGCACGCGTTCCGGCAGTGCAACTACTGACGATTGGGGATTGACGATTGGGGATGGGTGGGTAGTTTGTAGCGACGGTGGCGGCGGGCACCAATCCTCGCCCGCCGGTCTCCACTATCGAGGGCGCTTAGCTCAGCTGGCTAGAGCGCGTGGATCACACCCACGAGGTCACTGGTTCGAGTCCAGTAGCGCCCACCATTTTTAAGTCCTTTGAGGTCAAGGATTCCCAGGCCGGATAGCATTCGAGACTCGAACTCTGCGAACAGTCTTCGACTCCGCGTTGATCTCTTTTGACCTTCGGTCTCCGTTTTCGCGGGCGTGGCGAGATATTGGTGGCCCATTGCCAGAACCCGTCTGTCTTTTGACAATCTTCCCATAGTGATACGCGCGGCATGCGGTACGCAAGCAGGAAGAACCGCGCCCTGCAAGATCGCTGTGCTGAGGTTGAGTGGGTCGCGCTCGCAAACCGAAGCGCAGCTCAGCCAGAGACTTTGGCGACCTTGTCGGCGTCACACGGCAGTCCTTGTTCGCTTGGAAGACGACGTTCGATGCAGAGGGGCCCGCTGGCTTGATGGATGCCCGTTATTAGCGCGCGGGGCCGGCGGACTGTTCAGTGCGGATGTCGTCGAGAAAGAGCTTGTAGCCTCGCGAATCGGGCGCGGGGACGAGCATCAGGGGGCCGTACCCGGCTGCCGGCGGAAAAATCTTGCACCGGACAGGGGTTCCGACTTGCTCCCAACCGTCGGGACTCTTTCTGCGCTGCAGCGTCACTTGCCCCTGCGCCGGTCCCACGCTGCGGCTGGGTAGCAAAACGTCGATCCGATACCACACATCTCTATCGAATGTACCCACTACTTCCGGTTTAGCCTCCTTATCGGAGGCGTTCGTCCCCGCTTCGTTCATGGGGATCGTCTTGACGGCGCATTCGCCGAACGAGAGTCCGAGAACGCGCCGGCCGGCATCGGAAACTGCCGCGCGGATTTCGATACCGAATTGCGCGGCGCTTCCCGCACCTTCAACGCGGAAAGCGATCGACAACTGCAGCCACCCTTCACTTGCGCCTGGGAAAGCCGTCGTCCAGCCACCGAATTCGATCAGTTGGCCTGTGCGGTCCAGAAGCAGAGACTGCTTGCCGCCGGCTGCCTGCAGATTGCTGACGATGAGGAGATCGTCTCCGTGCTTGCCCCAACTGGAATACCAGTCTTTCGGAGATTCCCCCGGCGTCTGACTTTCGAAGTCCTGCACCCAGGGCAACGCCGCCGCAGGGGCTTGCCCGGCCGCAAGTGGAGCGCAGCGGCATACTGCCGCCAGAATTACGAAGATGACCGCGATGCGGCGCCGGACTCCACGGCAGTCATCCTCTCTCTCACCAGTAGATGTATTCATACGGATCCTTCAGTTTGAACTCCTGCTGATACAAGACCGGGCCACGCGCAGCGCCATCCGGGGGCTCTTCCACACTGTCTTCGCGAGACAGATTGGCCCAGAAGCCAAAGCCTCGGCTGCCGGAGACCAGCTTCAGCGTAATCACGTTCTCTCCGGCGTTCAGCGGCACCCTTACGCAGTGACGGTTGGGCATGGGAGCGCCGTGGCCGTGGTCCATTCGATAGACGACCGTGCCGTTGACCCAGACTTTGGCCCAGTAGTCAATGCCGAAGCGGAGCGTCGCCGTGCGGGCCTTGTCGGCGCGTATGCCGCGCGTGACGTAGGCGACGGAGCCTTCCGCGGTCGTCTTCAGCAGGGCCTGCAAATCCAGGTAATCGTCCTTGTTCGCTTGGACCGTGGGCCGGAAATCGAGGGCCTTGCCGTCCTTGCGCGCATACTGAATGTTCGGATTGGTGTCGCCGGCAACCGCAGCTTTCTCTCCGGGAAACTCAGTATCCAGGAGCAGAGGAACATTCCTGACCGCGTTCGGCTCCGGTTCAAACGGGCCCAGGACATTCCAATGCCCCAAGGTTTCATACGACGGGCCGGAGAGCAGTGTCGCCAGCCGCTGGGCCGTTGCCGTCGACGGCGTCGCGCCGCAGTTGGTCAGCAGTTGACTTGCCAATTGCATGAGACGGACCTGGGTGAGTTGCGTCGCTTCGTGCTCCGCCGTGTCCGCCGCATAGCGGCCGCGCAGCGCCAGCGGGTCAATCTGGCAATGCAAGTGGAACCCCGCGCCATCTCGCTGCAGCAGAAACGCTCCGCCGGCGTGCACCTCTGCATTCGCCGGCTGGCCTTGTGCTTCGAAGACGGAAAGCTTCAGGGTGTCTCGCCAGCGCAGCAATCCCGGACCGATCGCTTTGAACCGGGGGGCGGTCGGTTCCGGCGCGCGCAACCACTCGACGCTGGCGATCTTGAAGCCGGCGGCTTCCAGTTCCGCCTTTGCGCGCGGAAGAACGAAGGCCCGGCCGCCTTTGCCCGCGAACATCTTGAGCGCATCGGGCTGCATCGCGTGGCCCTCGCCGAGCACCAGGAGCGTCTGCGCGGGGCTATCGAGCGACACGGTGGGTTCGACGGCGACACGCAGTTGATCCAGCAGCGTCTTGCCCTTGGAACCGCCGGCGTAGTAGACGGTCCGCGTCGGTTCCACCGGTGTGGCGGCTTCCAGAAGGAGATTGCGGACCAGCAGCGTGGCTGCGGGGTCCAGGCCGACGCGCCCGGAGAAGTCCAGCGTGGAGTAGAACACGCGGCCTTGGCCGTGACGGAACTCCAGCAGCGGCGTGTAGTCCAGGTCGAACTCGGAGACCAGCACCGGTGTGAAGCCGACCACATGCGGGATCTGCAGAACGCAGGAGGCGACGGCGTGCGTGTTGGTCCATTTGGGGGCGTGCATCACGTCGCCCGCTCGCGCGGCTTTGCACTCCGGGAGCAAGTTCGGCGAGCCGCGCCAGTTGATCAAATCTCCCGGATGCAAGCCGCTCAGGATCGGGCTGGTTGCATCGCGAACGAAGACGTGACGCGGCATGGTTTCGATAGACTTGAACCCCAGGCCTTCCCAGACTTCGGGACGCTGTTCGAAAATGATAACCTTCAATCCGCGCGCGATATCCTGCGGCGCGTACGGCAGTTTCTGTCCGGGCCCCAAAGCCTCCCGCCCGACAACGAGCAGTTCGACGTTGTCGAGAGGTTGTCCTGGCTGCCAGAGCTCCGTCGGAACGCCTGCTGTTCTCAACCAGGGCTTGGAAAGCCCTTTCGGGTCGAGGACGGCAACTCTTGCTTTCAGCTCCATTGCGGGCGGCTTGGGAAAGACCTGCAGCGCAAGCACGTCGCGGGCCACGACGGCCTCGCCGTCTTTGACGCTCAGCGACAGTTTCAACTCGGTGCGTTGCTGGACCGTGGGCAGCGCCGTCTCGATGGGCGCGAAGACGATGTCGCCCGCGGCGGCGTTCAGCGTGGCCGCCCCCGATGCAACGGCCTTGCCGTCGCTCCCGACGAGACCCCATTCGACAAGCAGGGCGCGGCGCCCTGGGCCGTCCCAAACGACGGCTACCTGCTTGCGCAGGAGTTCGCCCGAATAGAACGCGTGGGTCTTGTCGGTGTGCCTTGGCGTGCCGGCTAGGTACGCGAGCAGCGGCTGTTCGTTCTCGGCTCGAATGTCGAAGTTGGGGTTTGCCCAGTCGGGCCGCCCTCTAAGCGGCTCGCGGATGGATGCGTAGTGACTGAAGATGTTCTTCTTATCCCAGCCTGGCGGATCGCCATAGCCGACAGCAAAATCCCAATAGTAGTAACCGGGAACGCCCCACGTCCGCCAAGAGCGGTCTGTGTTACGCACGAACAATCGCTGGAACTCCCAGTACAGCGGGTAATCGTCGAAAGACGTCGCGCCCTTGCCGGGGCCGCCGACACTCATATCGGCGCCGTGACCGCTGACGTTCCCAAGGCTGAGGGGCAGGATGCGCTTCCGGCCGTTCTCAGTCTCGGTCCGATACGCCTCGTCGCCGAAGTACATCGCCAGGTACTCGGTCATCAGGAACTGTTTGCCCTTCCAGAAATTGGCCGTGTAGGGCTGTCCAAACTCAACAGGAAAGTACGGCATATCGCCGGCGGCGGCCCACTCCATGGGCCATTCTTCTCGCTCCTGCAAAGGCGCGAAATTCAGATACGAATTGCTCGTTGAAATGTCCGTGAGGTTCCCGTCCGCGTGGCTGTAGACCAATCGCGTGGGGTCATGCCGTTTGGCAATCTGCAGACCCTTGCGGATGACGTCGGCCTGCCCGCCTTTGTAGTCAACGCGTTTGCCCATGGTATCGGGGTGGATGCCGTCCCGCGGACAGAAGCTGTTCATGCCGATGGTCCATGCCAGGACGCACGGATGGTTGCGGTACAGGCGGACCCAGCGTTTCATCTCCCGCTCGTAGTCCGCTTGGGCCTGAGGATCCGTCAGCAGAGCCTGCCGCAGCTTGCCGACCGAGGGCGAGAGCAGCAATGCGCCCATGCCTTGCGCATCGAATGCCTGCAACAGGCGCTCGTCCAAGAGGGGCGTCTCCGACCACGTGCACCACCAAGCGGACTCGTTGCACTGGTAATAGAAGACGTTGCGGCCCATCAAACGGAAGAACGAGAGGGAGTGCTCGTTCAGACCGCAGGACATCCAGTCCACTCGCCAGCGGGAGACGTGGCCGTTAAGCATGATCTGCCGGCCTTCGGTCCAGATCTCGCGAAAACCGAACGTGGTTGTTTTCCGGTCAACGACTTGCTCTCCCACGCGCAGACAAACCGTGGCCGTATAGAGGTAGCCGCGTTCCAGTTCCCAGAGGATCGGGTTCTCCCACTTGGCTTCCACCCTCTGCAGCGACCGTCCTGGCGGCAAGGAGAGTCGCGCACTGGCAAACGTCAACACGGTCTTGCCATCGCCGTCTGTGATCGTCGTCTCAAGGACCGCGTTGGGAGCCGGTTGGTCGGCGTCGGTTTCGATTTCCATCGTCACCGTTTTGTTGCGGAAGGACGTGATCGCGAAGACGTCGGTCAGCGCAGCGGGACGGGGGAGCGCAAGCACTCGCACCTGAGCCGTGATGCCCATGGGCCACTGTTCGACCGGCGTCGGGTTCTGGGCATGCGGACCACGCGCCGTGTAGCGCAGAGGATCTTTCTCGAACGGCCGTGAAATCCCCGTGTAGTTGCGGGTGACAAAGACCCGGATGACGTTGTCTTCGCCCAGACGAGCGTGTGCGGTGACGTCGAGTTCGCCGCCGGGACGGAGCAACTCGGCAACGCGGTGGCCGTTGAAAAAGACAATGGCGTCGCCTTCCAGACGGCGTAAGTCCAGCCCGATCCGGCGGCCCGCCCACTCTTGCGGTAACCGGGAAGACTGCTCGAACCACAGGCAATGAACCGTGCTTCGCTTCGACTTGACTGCGGCCTGCCAGGAGGTGCCATCGGCTTTGAGCGGAGACCAGCGCCAGTCGCCGGAAAGGGCGCCCCAATCTTCCGCCTTGGGCGGGACGTCAGGCGATGTCGCCGGCTGTACTTGCCACGTATCGTTGAGCACGACCTCGGCGGCGAACGGTTCGCCGCAAATGCCGCTGCCGATGCCGACTGGCGAGAGCAATACCATCACGGCGATCAGCGACGCGGCTGCAACCCACGGATTCCGCCGCCGACGAGCAATAGGAAGAACCGTGAGCATAACCTCACTCCTTGCCCGGCTTGATTCGCGACTACCCCGGAGATTCGAGTCGAGAGTCCGTCCTCCAATGAACGAAAACCGCGCGGATGGGACTGCGTTCACTGTGGCGGCAAGTCCAATGCTGAACTCCCCAGCGCCGGGCGTCGAGTGGAGAAAAGCGAACACTTGTTGAAGACCTCACATCCGGTGCGATGTGCCGTGCATAGTACGTGGGCGATAAATCAGACGCCAGCAAAGACTCTGTGCCGGCCTTGCGGCCCCAGTTGTGTTTCGCGGCTCGCCGACTATCTGGCCGCCGGACGTCGAAGTCCCATTAACGGCACCGGCCGTGACCAGACGGCCGCGGATTACGCCAAGATTGTGATCGCCGCCTCCGCCACGCTCAACCTCGAGTACGAGTCCACCACCGGCTACAAGATGGCCGAACCATATCAGGTGCCGGACAACAAGGAGTGGCATACCGCTATCTGGAGGACATCACTCAGACCCTCACTCCATCCACACCAGCTTCATCTCCGGCACCGCGCCCTGGTACGAACGGTCCCAAGCCGGGACGTAGCGGGCCTCGGGCACCCAGCGCAGCACATTCTCGCCGCCGTCCCGCCTGACCATGCCGCTCACGTCCAGCCGCTTCATCCAGGCCGGCGTCCGCAGCGCATGGCCGTTCAGGAGCAGGAACCCGAGGTGCGACGACGACTCAAGGAAGAGCCGCTTAGCCGGCCAGTCCTTCGGGAGCGCGAAACGGGTCTCGAAGTAGGTGCACTTCGTCTTCTCGCCAGTCTTGACCGGAGCGAACCGGCCGAAGGCGCTGGCGGCCTGCCACGCCCCCGGGAGCGGCTCGACCTTGACCGCGAGCGAGGTGGCCTGCAGGTAGAAGAGCCCGGTGACGCCATGAGGCTTGAACTGCCCGCTCTTCTCCTTGCGCATGGTGCTGGCTTTCACGCCGTTAACCTCGAGCCGGATGGTGAGCGTGCCCGCAGCCGCGGCCTCGGTGACGTCTACCGCGAACCCAGGCAGGGCCTCGGGCTTGATCGGCTGCCGGATCGCCGCCTCCTTGCCGTTCAGCAGGAGCCTCGCGCTCGGCAGGATGCCCCAGAACCAGTGCTCGGCATCGAAGACCAACTGGATATTCCGGCCCTTCCAGGCCGGGGGAACAGCCACGGACTTCTCAAATGAGGCCAGCGTATTCTCAGGGAGGCTGAGCGTGCCAAAGGCGCCGAGGCGCACCGTGCGGTCCGGCTGCCCCTCGACCTTGAGCGTCCAACCGTCAGGGAGCGGCAGCAGGTCTTCGGGCACGACTACGACCTGCGGCTGCTGCTCCGCAGGGATCGGGGGCAGGGCGCGCCAGATTCCAGCCTGGGCCCGGAACCAATCGAGCGCCGCGCGGCCGAGGTCCGCCCGGGGCGCCACGAACACGCGCGACTGCATGAGCCCGTAGTCGGCTGCAGGCAGGTTCAGCCTCCCTTCCTTGCACTCGACCTTGATCCGGGGATGTCCGAGCGAACTGATCTCGACGACTTCGGCGACGGGACTTTCGCGGCGGAGCGCGACGGTCGCGTTGCGCGTCGCGTCGCCCTGCTTCGTCATGCGCGCCACCGGGTAAAGGTCGAAGACGCCATTCTTGCTCCGCCAGAGTTCGGCCCAGACCTCACCGGCGTTGGTCCAACTGTCGCGGGGCACGCCGAGCGAGGCGAGGAATTCGTCAAGCCAGGCGCTGCGGCGCTCGTCGTTCACCCAGACACCGGCCACATCCTTCATGCGCACGTAGAACGGCGTGCCGAGCAGGATGAAGCGACCGCGTCCCTCGCGGACATCGGCGATGGCCATGGCGCCATCTGCCCATGTGGCGACTGGCCTGATTCTCTCACCTTTTCCGACGAGGTTGACCGCGCCGCTGTGCTCCTTGCCGAGGTAGTCCACCGCGACGCCGCTCCCCTCTTCCTCCTTGCCCTGCAGGCTCTTCAGCAGGTCCTGCTCCGCGGCAAACCGCATCTTTGCAAGCGGCCACTTGTGATAGTTCTCGTCCGTCATGTAGCGCGGCTCAACCGTCAGCCCCCACGCCCGGGCAAGGGCCCAGGAGTTGCCCTGCTCTGGAGAGTGCCTGCCGGTGTGGTGCTGGGCGATGAACACGCCTCCGCGCCGGACGTAGCGCTGGATGCCCTCGATCTCCTCGCCGGTAAGAAGCACCGTCCCGCAGTCAATCACGACAGGGAACTGGTCAATCGTGCCGTTGAGGATGTCGGGCGTCTCGAGGTAGGCGAAGTTGCGGCCCACGGCTTGCAGCGCACCGCGGGCGATGTCCCAGTTCCACGGCTCGGAGAAGCCGAAGCGCGTGGCCCGGCTCGAGCGCAGCACGCCGATCTTCGGCCTCGGCAGATGCATCTTGCCGATGCAGCGGACGAGTTCGAGGTTCTTGTCAACCCACGCCGCGACGTCGGGTTTGCCACTGTAGTGCGCGACGGCGAAGACCAGATCCACGGCATCGTTCCCGTACATCAGGTAGAACGTCATCGCGCTCTGCATGTCGGCCGCGTTGTGCGGCGGGCCGCCCTGTTCGCAGCTCCACGGCAGTCCGTGGCTCCGTGCCAGGCGCGCGCCGGTCATGGGGCACCAGTAGCCGCCGGCGCCGCCGGTGTCGTGCTGGTAGGCGCCGTAGCGGTCGCAGAGCGGCGTGGTCAGGTCAAGGAGGTTGATCATAGCCATAAGCTTCAGCGGCCGGTTCGGGTCGGCGGCGCGCGTGGCCCGGAGCTGCGCTTCGATCTTGCCGACCCGGAGCCACGCGTCGAAGTTGACGGCATCGTACCAGAGCCGGTTCTCGGTCGCGGACATCCCCGGATAGGCCCGGAGCTCCTTCGGCCCGAGGAAACAGTAGCTCGAGACCGGCGCGCCGTGGGTGTTCAGGACGATCCGGTTCTCGCCGTCCTGGAGCGCGTCGCCGGCCGCGAAGCACTGGTCAAAGGAACCGCGCTCGTCGCTCTTCGGCTCGAGCTTCTTGCCGTTGATCCAGACGCCAAAGAGCGGCGTATGGTTGCCGTGATACACGTCGCGGCCGATGTGCAGGAAGCCGAGGCTCTTGGCGCGCCCGGCCGGGACGGTCACGGTCCGGCGCATCCAGAAGTCGGGCTGCTTGGCCGGGTCGCTCTGCCGCTGGGGCGTGTACATCAGGACCATGGGGTCGCCGCAATCGCCCTCAACCCAGTCCGTGGGCGCTTTGGCCGGATCGGACCAGCCGCCCGCCTCGCCCTTGCGTTCGATGTCCTCGTGCATCTGCCAGGTTTCGCGAAGCTCAAGGCACGTCGCGGGATCCCAGCCGAGGAAGTTGATCGGTCGCGGCACCTCGACCTCGTCCCAGGAGCGGCACCGCATCGGATCGCCCGTATGGAGCTGGCCAACGGTGGAGAGGTCCATACGCAGGACGCTCGCGAGGTACGCATGCCAGAGCTGCTTGATGCCCGGCGTGCGGGACACGGAGCTCAGGATGTCCACGCCGGCCTCCGGGATCTCGGTGCAGCCGTGCATGCCTACGTAGTTCGGGTCCGGGGCGAGGTGCGCGGCGAGGCGGCGGCGCAGGTCGTTGACGAAGGGGTCGGTCGCCGGCACGGGCTCGAGAGCGCCCGCGCAGGTGTTGGACTGGTACTCGAACCACGGCGCGACGGTGGTCCGTCCCTGTTCGGGGAGCACATACGGGAGCGGCCGTCGGTTCCACAGCCACTCGTGACTCGCAGGGAAGAACAGGACGCGGTACGGCAGGTCGTACTTCGCGGCCATGGCCGTGTGCCAGTCGAAGATCGTGGTATCGAGGACGCCCGGGCCGACCAGCCGCGACTCGGTGGGTGACAGCGTGCACATGGCGAGCTTGCGGTCGCGGAGCCATTCGAAGTCCGCGGGCAGAACGTACTGATCGCCGCCGCCGCCGACCCAGACGCCCGGGCCGGCATTGTCGAAGCAGTCGAGCCAGCGCGGGTAGGCACGCTCCGCGACCTTCTCCCAGGCGTCGGCCTTGGCAGCGACCGCCAGAGCCTGCAGGCCCGCAAGATCACGAGCGACAAGCTCATGGAACTCTGCCCCCTGCACGCCGAGGAGCCAGGCGCCCGCGCCTTCGATCTGGAGCACTGTGCCGGGAAGCTTGGCCTCGGCCACAGGCTTCAGGTCGCCGAACCCGAGCAGGTCCGCGAGGCGTTTGGAGGCGCAGAGCTTGGCGTGCGCCGCGTCCTCGGCGCGGAAGGTCGTCCAGGAGCGGCTCCCGGCGTCGTACAGACGCGCCACGATATCCACATGGCCGAAGCCCCGGGCCTCGGCGGAAAAAACCTCCTCCTGCCCTGCCTGTGCCGCCGCAATAGAGGGGAGGCACGCGCAAGACAGAAACGGTACGAGGAAGCCGAACGCGAGCAGCTTGGCCATCATCCTGTTCCTCGTCGCGAGAGCGCCTGTGAGCGTCGTGTTCATTGCCGGATAAAGCCCTCGGTGATTCCGGTTACACGCGATTGTCTGAGCAAACCGGCAAAGTGTAATGCGCCAGCGCCGTCACACAAGCGACTGAGAAGTTACCTGACGACGTGTAGGACGACGAAGCCGTCGGCCTCGACGCCGGCTGGCGACGCACACCCCAGATGGACGCACCTGCTTGTCTGCGGGAACTGTCAGTGTACCCGGTCAAGCGAAGAGGGCATGGCGCAATGGCGTCGTTGCTTTGCCTGTGAAGATGGTCGCCTTTACCCGACGCCCTCGCTCTGTTACGCTCATCGCGCTTTCTCACGGGCAGCGAACATGAGCGACGGGGGACACAGCGATACGCGACGATCTTCGGCTTTACCGCGCGCGTCTCGGTGTTGTCGCGTGGGACCGGAGTGAGGAGAAGACGATGGCAATGCGGAGATGGGTCGGCGAAGGGATGCTGATGGCCAGCATCGCCACAACGATGTCGAGCGTCCTGGCCGCAGAAGCTAGCCCGCAGCCCGTGGCTGTCCAGAACGGCGCCCGCCTGGTCCTGGATCTTGCCGGTACGTGGGAGGCGCAACCGGCCGACTGGATGCTTCCGTTTCCGCCCGCCGCCGACGCGTGGAAGCCACACGCAGTCCCGCATCCCGAAACCGGCCTCCTCGACAGCGACGGGATCGGCCCGTACTTTCCTCGCGGCCCGGAGGCGATGTTCGAGGCCGACAACAAGACGCCCAAACGCAAGAACAAGCTGGCCGCGTGGTTCCGCCGGTCATTCCCGTTCCCGGCCGGAGTTCCCAAAGAAATGCGCGCGCTGCTGCACTGCGATGGCATCGCCTGGCACAGCGAAGTCTATCTGAACGCGACCAAAGTCGGCGCGTCCGAACTCGGAATGGCCCCGAACGTCTACGATGTCACCGGCACCCTCAAGGCCGGGCAGAACCAGATACTCATCGGCGTGGCCGGCCGCGTACGCCTGTGGGACCCGGAGCGAAAGACCTTCATCGCGCCGATCACCGGTACCATGCCCGGCATCTGGGACTCGGTCCGCCTCGAGATCGTTCCGGACCTGCGCGTCGCCGATGTGTTCGTGCGCACCTTCGTCGAGAAGAAGCGCATCGAGGTGGAGTTGACGCTGCGGAATGACAGCCCCGCCGCGCGCACCGCGACCCCGGCCATCATCGTCACCGATCCCAACAACATGCCCTGCCTCACGCTGTCCGGAACGCCAGTCCAGGTTCCGGCGAACGGCACCGTAGCCGCGACGCTGGCTGCGGACTGGCTCCCCTCCCACCTCTGGAGCCCCGGCACGCCGAACCTCCACCGCGTTGAAGCGGCGCTGCGGGAGGGGGAAACAGAGCGCGACCGGATTGCCGTCACCTTCGGGTTCCGGGAGTTCACCGCCAAGGGCCGCGACTTTCTTCTGAACGGCCGGAGACAGGTGCTGCTCCGGAATAGCTGGCTGACCGGCCCCGGCGCGCCCCGCGCCCGCGTGCTCGCAAACGTCAACGATGAGTTGTCCAACTTCAACTGCATCCGCCAGCATATCTTCTTCATCAACGCGCACGTCATTGACCAGGCGGACCGCATTGGACTCCTGGTCATCCCCGAGTTCTGGGGCTTCTACCAGAACGACAATCGGCAATTCCCCATCGCGCAGGCGGAAGCGTGGGTTCCGAACACCGTCGAGTCAATGCAGCGCGTGGTGAAGCGCTACCGCAATCATCCCTCGGTGGTTCTCTGGAGCGTCACGAACGAGACTTTCTGGGACAGCGTTGCGCCTGAGCACATGGCAGTGGCGGACAGGCTGGTCAAGGCCATTCGCGCCGCAGATCCCACACGTCTCCTGCAAGGCGATGGCGAGATCACGTACGACGGACGGCTCGACACCATCGGCATTCACTACCCGGAGGGCGACGCCGGCACCGTCGGCAAGCAGTACGACAACAGCGGATGGGTGGTCCCGAACGACTTCGCCTGGCTGAAGAAGGAAGGCCGGAACCATTCCTGGCGCGCTGATTTCGTCTGGGACCGGCCGCTGATGATCGGCGAGTACTTCTGCCAGGACGGCGACGAACCGGAACGGTACACCCCCTATGCCGGCGACGAAGCATACGACCGGACCAAATGGCGCTGGCAGGGCTTGAACGGGCGCGACGCGATCATGCCGCGGGAGGACAACGCTTGGATTCACATGGTCAGGATGGCAACAGACCACTATCGCGCCGCCGGCGTGGCCTGCCTCAATCCCTGGACCGGCATTGGCCGCCAACTCATGCCCAAGCTTCTTGTGGCGCCCCTGGATTACCATCCTACGGCATTCGGCGGCGAGGACTTTCCTCGGCGTTTCGTGGTGGCCAACGATCACGCCCAGTCGTGGAACGAAATCCACCTCCAGGCCGGGTTGCTCGTGGATGGCCGCGAGGTCTGGAGCCAGCGCAAGGTCCCGGCGCACGTCGAGCCCGGCGAAGTCAAGGAGGTGACGCTCACGATCCGGCCGCCCCGCGTGACGGCGCAGGCGCGCGGCCGGCTGATCGTCCGGTTGTGCTGCATGCAGGGCCCGTGGCCATACGAACTGGGACGGCATGAGGAGGACCTATGGATCGCGCCCCGGGAGGATCTCACCAACGCGGATGCCAAGGCCGTGGCGCTGGTGGA
>JAPLOD010000503.1 GCA_026692735.1 Planctomycetota bacterium
GTGCGGGCAGCCTCGTCGCTGTCGTAGCCAAGAGGGGTCAGCGTGAGGTAGCGGTTGAGGCGAAAGTGCGCGGCGCGCTCCGCGCTGGCTTCGTAGCCCGCGATGGGTTTGAAGACGGTGTAGTCGCGCCTGGCCCCGAGGAACTCGCCGGCTGCCGCGGCTACGGCGATACGCTGCGCTTCCGCCTGCGCCTCCGCGCCAACATCGGCGTGCGGCGCCGTGCCGGCATCGCAGAGGAGCGCGGCGACGGTCCAATACAAGAGCGCTCCGCGCAGGCCCGCGCGCGACTCCGCGGGCGCCGCGTCGTAAAGGCTCCGCATGTTGGCCTGCGCACGCACGCAGAGCGTGCGCAGCCGCGGCATCGTCTCAAGCCGTTCGAGGTGGACCAGTGTGTCGGCGAGTATGACGTGATACACGTGGAAGACGCTGTCGGCCGTGACGAACGGCGTGGGATTCGTGGTGTAGGAATCGTAGAAGTCGTTGTAGGTGGACGAGCTGATGAGGAAGCCGTTGGCCGCGAGCTTCTTCTTCCGCGCGCTGCTCCAGCCTTGCAGCAGCGCTTCGTCGAGTCCGTTGACGTTACTCAGATCCTGGGCAATTGGGAGCGGCTTCAGCCGCGGCGTGCACTGTACCGGATGCCGCAGCACGCCGGCGATCAGGGGCGCCAGGGCGATCGGTTGCGCCGGCAGCTTGATCTCAATGTCGGCGCCTCTGCCAGTCCATTCGCCGCCGCGGAGCGCGTTCGGGGAAGGGCGACGGAAGCAGGTAAGCGCCAACACTCCTGCGACCGCCACTGCCAGCAAGGCCACGAAGATGAAGAGCCTGGTCGAGCGCATACGCTCACCCCTTCCTGGGCCGCTCTGGAACGTCAGATAAGTTGCCATTCTCGTGGTATGCCTTCTCCTGGCAAGCCGATATGCCCGGTGCGGGCATCCCTGACCCCGTGCCTCCTCGTTAGACGGTATGGCGGTGGGCCCCTTTACCCGCCGTGCCCGGCGTGATGCCTGGGCTGGGGGTGATCGTCTGCAGCGACAACTCGATGCCGGCCTTCTTCAGCTTCCCCAGCGCCTCCGCGGTGGCCTTACTGAATTGGTCCCGCGAGCCGAACGTGGCGTCGTTGGCGCCATACTCCCAGATCACCAGGTCCGGCTTCTCCGCCAGGATCTGGTCGAGGTGCTGCAGCCCCGCCGAGGCCATGGCGCCCCCCGCCACCACGCCCACGACCTGCAGGTCCGCGGTGGGACGCTTCTCCGGGGTGTCCTTCCATTGGCCTTCCGCGTTCTTGTCGGGTTTGCTGAAGGCGTGCATGACCAGCGAAACATCCGGGTATTGGTAGAACTCCTTGAGCCGCTGGCCCAGCACATTCCAATAGATCCGCTTCGCGGCATCCGGTCCGGCGTACCAGAGCTGGGCGCCACAGGGTATGGAGTCGCCGGCGATGACGATCTTGACGGGTTTCTTTTCCTTCAGCCTGGCCAGCGTCTTCGGGATGTTCTCACGGCCGGAGACGAACGCCTTGGCGGGAATCATGCCCGGCGGATCGGCGTCCGGCGTGGGCGTAATCTCCTCGACCTTTTCCTGCTTGTAGAGGTGCACGCGATCAACGACGTACCAGTTCGCCCTGCCTTTGTCCGCCCTTTCCATCCCGTAGGTCAGGAACCAAAACCCCCCTTTCAGCTTCATCTGCTCCCAGGGGATGAACACCTTGCGCCAGCTCGTGTCTTTCATGGGGATCGAACACCTGGAAGCGCTCCCCACGTAGTCGGTGGTGAGGATGGCCTTGGCGTCCGAACCGTCGCCTTTGAACCACAGGGATAGCCCCTTGTAGTCTTTGAAGTCGTCCTGAACGCCTGTGTCATAGGAGCACAACATGCCCGTCTCGCCGTCCGCCGGGACATAGATGCGCAGGGCGGCGCCGTCGCCGACCGACTCGCTCGTGCCGTAGACCCACATGTCGCCTTTGCAGTTCATGGACCAGACCCGCACGCCGGGGACGAGGTCGCGCTCGAGATCGTAGAACATCTTCTCTCCCGGGGGCACGGTTGGGTGGAGCGACGGCAGCGGCGCAGGCTTGGGCAACTCGTACTCGCCGGCGCGGGCGAACTGGGGCGCCGTGCACGCCAAGGGAACCACCAGCGCCACAGCAATCGCGTGCGCCAGTGGTTGACACGACCCCGAGCTCCATCTCATGGTGGTCCTCCCCTCCATTGGCATCGCCGCTTTCCGAAATGCATGCCGCTATGCCCAGCAGCCACTCACCTCTTCTCTTCGATGCAGTAGAGACACCCACATGCCCGATAGTAGAGGCGTTTTCCCTCAAAGACCGGACAACTGATGGTTACCTCCGGGTACGTCCCGTTCTCAATCCGATTTCGCGCCACTTGGCGGAACGAGCGACCCGGTTCGATCACCAGCCGCGGGGCCCTGCCCCACTGCCCCCCCCCGGAACGCCGGTTGTGCTCGCCGCCACGGTACGCGCCCGGCGCTACTCGTTCGGCTCGTAGACAACCGCCAATCCCGGCCGGTTCTTCGGTTCCTTGCACTCACGGGCGAAGATGTTCAGGTAGTCCACGTACTTTGGCGATCCGTGGAGGATGAACCCCTGGTTGGCGTGTTTTCCGTCGGTCCAGTACTTTACCGCCTGCGTGAAGTCCAGCGACAGGGTCTTGCCGGCGCTGGGGCCGTGGGCGAGGAAGACGGCCATGCAGTCGCCGTCATCACCCCAGGTGAGGCCCGCGTAATCGTTCCAGAATTTGCCGCTGGCATACTCGAAGACGTTGACCTCGTACTCCTTCCACGGCCGTTTGCACGGCTCGGCCACGAACACCGTCGGCTTGGTCTGCCAGTTGTTGCCCATGTCAATGGCGCGGACTACGACCAGGCGGGCGGAGAGAATCGTCGCCCCCTTGGGAATACTCGACAGATCAACCCGCAGGAAGCCGGGGCGGCTGCGGAAGCAGGTCTCGATGCGCTCGCTCTTGCCGGCGTTGGCGAAGCACGCCAGCGTCAGCGACATCGGCAGGTGTGAGGGCGTGCCGGCGTCTTCCCAGCCGGCGAACGCCTTGTCGGGCTTGGCCGGGTCGTACCCCTTCTGCCCATCCCGGAGCATCACCAGGACGGCCTTAGGATGGTCCTTCT
>JAPLOD010000504.1 GCA_026692735.1 Planctomycetota bacterium
GACGAATTGCGGCGCGACCTCGGTTACCTCACCTGCCTCTGGGACAACCTCAAGAAGAAGGCGGCCATGGCCAAGGCGCCGGCGCTTGTCTACCAGGAAGGGGACGTGGTCACGCGCGTCTTCCGGGACATCATCACCGACGACGTGGCCGAGATCGTCCTTGACGACCCCGTGGTCCTGGAACGGGCCAGGGAGTTCCTGCGGGAGACGGCGCCCGGCACGGAGCACAAGCTGAAGCTCTACTCCGACAGAGAGCCCTTGTTCCACAAGCACGGCGTCGAACAGCAGCTCCAGCGCCTCTTCAACCGCAAGGTGAACCTGCGCAGCGGCGGCTCCATCGTCATCGAGCAGACCGAGGCGCTCGTGGCCATTGACGTCAACACCGGCCGCTTCCGCGAGAAACGCAACCAGGACGACACGATCCTCCAGACCAACCTCGAGGCCGCGCGCGAGGTCGCACGGCAACTGCGCCTCCGCGACATCGGCGGCCTGGTGATGATTGACTTCATTGACATGGATATCCATGAGCACCGGCGCCGGGTTGAGCGCGAGCTGAAGGCCCACCTCGCGCGCGACAAGGCGCGCATTAACGTGCTGCCCATCAGTTCGTTGGGCGTTGTCGAGATGACGCGCCAGCGCGTGCGTCACAGCCTGCGGAAGACGCTCTTCGAGCGCTGTCCGCATTGTTCCGGCGCGGGGCATGTCAAGTCCGCGGAGTCGCTGGGGCTGGAGATGCTCCGGGAGATCAAGTCCCAGTTGCGGGACACCGGCGTGCGCCGCGTGAAGGTGCTCTTGAATTCCGCGGCCGCTTTTGCCATCCTTAATCAGTTCCGAAAAGACCTGACGGCGCTGGAAGAGGCGTTCGGGGTCGCGGTGCAAGTCTGTGGTGATCCCGCCGTGGGACTCAGCCAGATGCAGATCTCAACCGCCAAGGAAGGCGGGGAGTGGATACTCAGGAAAGTGAGCGAGGTGGATGACTATGTACGCAATCCTTAGCGACCGCGGCCGTCAGTACAGGGTCACGGAGGGAGCACTCCTGCTGGTGGACCGCATGCCCGGCCAGAAGGGCGCCGCGGTGGCCTTTGAGCAGGTGCTGCTCGTTGGGCAGGACGGCGGCCAGGTGAAAGTCGGTGCGCCCCACGTGGCGGGCGCGCGCGTGACGGGCGTCCTGGAAGAGCACATCAAGGGCGCCAAGCTCATCGCGCACCATCGCGTCTGGACCAATTCGCTCGGCCGGCGCAGGGGCCATCGCACCGCCTATACCGTCGTCCGCATCCAGAAGATCGAAGCATGAGTCTCGAAGCGTCCGCATTGCAGAAAGCGCGCGTCGCCTACCAGCCCAAGCTGCCCAAGGCGCTGCGCCAGCACAACATCCGCGTCAAGCTGGGCGCGCCCGCCTATCCCGCCACCCAGCGGCAGGCCCTCAAGAAGGCCTTCCCGAAGACCTACGGCCAGCGCGTGGCGGCGATCGTCGCCGGCGGGGACGGTATGCACCGGCGCCCGCTCCGCGCCGGCGTGGTGCTCTCGGGCGGCCCGGCGCCCGGCGGACATAACGTCATCGCCGGCCTCTTCGATGCGCTGAAGGCCACGCACACGGACAGCAAGCTCTTCGGCTTCCTCAAAGGTCCCGGCGGCCTCATCCACGGCAAGTTGAAGGAGCTCACGAGCGAGGCCATCGCCCCGTTCCGCAACACGGGCGGGTTCAACCTCCTGATGAGCGGGCGGGACAAGATCGAGAAGCCCGAGCACCTTGCCGCCTGCGAGAAGCACCTCGCGGACCTCGATCTCGACGGCCTGGTCGTCATCGGCGGCGACGACTCCAACACCAACGCCGCGGTGCTGGCCGAGTACCTCCGGGCGCGCGGCGCCAGGACGTGCGTCATCGGCGTGCCCAAGACGATTGACGGCGACATGAAGAACCGGGAGATCGAGACGTCGTTCGGCTTTGACACTGCCGCGAAGACGTACTCGGAGCTGATCGGCAACGTCTGCCGCGATGCGCAGTCGTCCGTGAAGTACTGGCACTTCATCCGGCTGATGGGGCGGGCGGCGAGCCACATCACACTGGAGTGCGCGCTGCAGACGCATCCGAACGTGGCGCTTATCTCGGAGGAGATCCAGGCCCGCCGCATGACGCTCTCCCAGGTTGTGGACGGCCTGGTGGACGTGATCGTCAAGCGCGCGAAGGCCGGCACGCACTACGGCATCGTCCTGGTCCCGGAAGGGCTGCCCGAGTTCGTCCCCGAGATCAAGACGTTGCTCGGCGAGCTCAGCGTCATCCTCGGCAAGGACGATTTCGCGGGGATGAAGTACGTGGCCGGCCTGCGCGACCATAACGAGCGCGTGCAGTACCTGAACAACCTCCTGACCGACCACAGCGCGCGCGTCTACGGGCAGTTGCCCCCCGACATCCAGGCGGTCCTCCAGACGCTCGACAAGCACGGTTACCCGCTCCTGTCACAGGTGGAGACCGAACGGCTGCTGATTGACCTCGTGACCGACAAGATACGGCTCCTGCGGGAACGGGGCCATGAAGACCCGAAGTTCAGCCCCCTGTCGCATTTCCTGGGGTATGAAGGCCGCTGCGGCGCGCCCTCCAATTTCGACGCGGACTACGGCTATGCGCTTGGCTATACGGCGGCGCACTTGATCTGCGCGGGCTTGAGCAGTTACACGGTGTACGTTGGGAACCTGACGCAGAGCCGCGATAAGTGGGTTGCCGGCGGCACGCCTATCACCGCGATCATGAACATCGAGATGCGCAAGGGTAAACCCACGCCGGTCGTCAGGAAAGCCCTGGTGGACCTCAACGGCGGGCCGTTCAAGACGTTCGCGCGCGAGCGCGACGCGTGGGCGCTCAACGACGCCTATGTCTTCCCCGGCCCCATGCAGTTTTTCGGCCCGCCCGAAATCTGCGACGCGCCGACCGTGACCATGATGCTGGAACGGCCGTAGCCGGCGCCGCGCAGGCCGCGGGCTACTTGATCTTAACCACAGGCTGGTCCGGATGGGCGGGATTGGGAATAAGGCGCCGCCCGGTGCAGTCCACGTGCAAGTCCGTCTTCTCGAGCACCGTCTGGCCGATGATTACCTCGTCGCCCAGGACAAGGGCCTCGTCCTGTGTCTGCCGGCCGGCAATCTCGACCAACACCGCTTCAGTGACCCCCACCTCTTCCCGGCGTCCGTCGGCGTATTCGGCCATATGTGTGAAAGGGCGGGCGAGCCCCAGTCGCTGCGCCACGGCGGAGGGCACCACAAGGGCCACGGCGCCTGTGTCCACCAGGGCGTCTACTTCAAGTTTTCTCACCTTGGAGGGCTTCAGAAGCTTGCGCCGCATCATCGCCAGATCGGCAGCGTTGGTGAGCACCACCATTGCCCGGACTTCGCCCATTGCGCGGCCCTCCCTGACCCGTCACGTACTCATCATTCCCGGCGAAGCGAGGAGAGTCAAGTGTTTGCGGGGCGGCGCAAGAGTCGTTATGGGGCGGTAGGGGCTTGCGCGGGGCCCCGCCTTCGGTGGTCCTTCAATAGGATGCTTCGACCTTCATATCCGCGCGCAGCACCGATTCCTGCTGGAAGCGCTTCTTGTACTCGGCCCGGATCTCCTCAATGGCCCGCTCGCAGGCGGCCGTGCCTTCGTGGATCGCCACCAGCACCTTGGTCGCCTCTTTCACCCCTTGCCCGCTCCCGCCCCGCCACTGGCCGCTGGCGTCGTAGACCGTCAGTCCGGCAGGGAAGCGTGGCGTGATAACCGTCCCCATGAACTCGCGCCACTCCTCAGCCGTTATCTGGCCGCCCGGTTTGGCCAGGCCGAAGTACAGTTCGGTCTTGACGCGCTGAGCGGGACGCGCGGAGCTGGAGACTTCGGGCGGTTCGGCCGCGCGCTTCGAGCCGGTGCAGCCGCCAAGCGCCAGCACGACCGCGCACGCCAGCAGGCAACACACGCATTTCACCGGCTGACGAGATCCCGCCATTTGTTGTCCCTAGCCTGGACGATTCACCGCAGAAGTGCGAAGGACGCAGAGCGAAACGATGAACACAGGGCTCTTTCCCGTGTACCTCCCTGCTGTTCTCTGCACGGCTGACCGTTCGTTTCTTCTCCTGGCGCGAGGATTCCATCAGGCTTGCGCGTTGCTGTTCCGAAACCCGATACCCTGAACCCTGAACCCTGAACCCTTCGCTTCCCTTGGGCTGCGGCTCCGCCGCGCCAGGCTCTCCCCGTCTCTGCTCCGAAAATAGAGCCCCGCATGCGGCGCAGATCACGAGGCCATCTTCGGCGCCAGCGTGACATTGTACCCCATGGCCTCCAGGCGGCGCACGAGGTTCTGCGTGTTCCGCTTGCTCTCCCGCCGATCGAAATGCGCTGGCCCCAGATCGGCGTACGCTGCATGCCGGTTGAGCATGTGGTAGATCGTGACTAGCATGCTGTGCGCCACGGCCACGAGCGCGCGCTGTTTTCCGCGCTTGGCCACCAGGCGCCGGTAGAGT
>JAPLOD010000505.1 GCA_026692735.1 Planctomycetota bacterium
TCCTCCACGCCCCCACACATACGAGGTTCGTCATACCTTCCAGGAAACTTCAGGAAAAACGGTTACAGTAGAGGTATTGGCTCTTGGCTATTGGCTATCAGCTCTTGGCCCTTGGCGCGCCGTGGCGCCAATAGCCAGTAGCCGCGCCGCGCTTCGGTGCTCCCGCGCCGATAACTGGTTACACCGGCGGCACGATTGCGGACGCCGCGTGCGGCGTGGGCTACCGCTTTGGCGGCGCCGCCTCGCGGATCACCGCGCCATCCGTCTCGCTCATCACCAGCAGCGCCAGCTTGTCAACGTTGTCCAGTTCGTTGGTGCTCAATGATGCGTAGTCGAAGCGCCCGCGCAAGTCGGTGTAGCCGTCCTTGTAGAACTGCACACCGCCCCCCTTCATCTTGGCGTAGACCTTGACGTACGCCTTGGGCAGCGGCTGGCCGTTCTTCTGCCCCGTGACCTTGACCTGCCCGTAATTCTCGATGACCTGCAATGCCAGGGCGTGCGCGTAGTAGGCCTGCGACTTCCGCATGCCGGCGGCCGCCAGCTCCACCATCACGTTCGAGCTCTGGAACTCCTTCGGCAGCTCGAATTCGAGCGTGCGCCCGTTTTCGGGGAATTTCACCGTGTCAGTCTTGATCGGCCGGATGAACGCAAACTGCCCGGTTACTTCGCGCACAAAGGGGTTGGTCGAGAAGAGCAGTTCGATGTCCATCGGGTAGTAGTTTACCTCGCAGCCGGCAAGATTCTGGTAGTCCACCAGCACCTTCTGCGCCTCAACCTTGAAGTCGAACGTCGGTGCGGTCGTGGCCAGCTTGCCCATGGCCTGTCCCCGGTCCTGCGCATCCGCCACTTGCGCGGCCTTGCCCTCCGCCTCGTCAAGCTGGTTCAGCACCTCGCTGAACAGGTTCCTCCAGCGGTCCACGGCGAGATCCTTGTAGCCCTGAGCAATGGGACGCGCCAGCTTGTGCCCGTCGGAGAAGAAGTCCACGTAGGTCTGTGCATAGTCGTATTGCAGCCGCGTTGGAATCCTCGCCGGGTCAACCCGTTTGAAGAAGGCCATCCCTTCCTCGATGCGGTCCTGCAGCAGCAGGTAATACGCCGTGGCCAGACGATCGGCGTCGTCCAGCGCGGGCTTGTACCGCAGCACTTCCAGGAAGCGCAGGTACTGCTGGTAGAAGCGCTCGTTCAGTATCTTGGGCGCCTTGCCGAGGCGATGCGCGCGGGCGTTGACCAGCGGACTGTACTCCAGATGCTGGTACATGTGCCGCGCCACCGGATCAATGGTGAGCAGCTTGGTATCCAGCCAGCGGCCGCACTGGGCGATGAAGTTGTCATCGTGCGTCAGGAACTCGCGGATCGCGGCGGCGTCATCGTGCTGTACGCCGTACGACCACAGGGCGTGGTTGTAGATATGGCGCTTGGCGAGGAGGTCCAGGACGGACCTGCAATACGCCGCGTTCTTCATCCGCCAGGCAATGCGGTCAAGGTTCGGACGATAGAGGTTGTTCCCGTTCAGGTACGCCACGACCTGCTCGTCGGTCCCGCGCTGCGAGACGTACTCCCATGACTCGTTATCCACCTTGGTCAGCTTGCTGACGACGTTCAGGGCCACGGGCGGTGCAAAGGCGGTCAGCTTGCCGTTCTTGGCGACATGCACCGGGTAATGCGGGAAGGCCCCAGGCGCCGGGAAGTAGAAGCTGTATTCGAAGGTCGCCGTCGAGTACGGCTGCAACTGCAGATAATGCCCCTTGGTGTAGAACCCGTTGAGTACCGGCAGCGCGCCGCGCGGAATCTGCAGCAACAGGTCCAGCTTCTGCGGCGACGACGTCGGGTTGGTCAGGACGACCTGGCAGCCGTACACGGTGAAGACCAGGAACTCGTCCGTGACGTACTTGTCGAAGCGTTCATTGTTCTCGTGCCGGTAGCGGTCGTCGTGCCGGTAGAAGTTCTGGCTGACCAGGACCGGCGTCCTCTCGCCGGGCGCGCTCTCCTTGATCTCCTTGTGGTAGGCCACCAGCGGGCTCTTGGCCGTCAGCGTCATGCGCGCTGCTTTGAACTCCGTCTCGTGCTTGCCGGCCTCGAACGGCACGTCCAGCACCGCCAGCGCGCACATGATCTCCGTGAAGTTCCGCGATGCTTCGGCCAGGTTCGGCGAAAGGAACGGCGTGGCCTTCCCGGCTGCCACGTAGGCGGCGTAGTCGTGCCAGAAGGCGTTGGCTGTGACCAGAGCGCCGTTCTGCCGTTCGATCGGCAGCTTGTAGTAGTTGTTCTCGGCCAGCTCCTCGGTCGCTTCCAGCTTGCGGTAGAACTGGCGCGCTTCCTCGCGGCGGCCGAGGTCCTCGGCGAGTCCCCTGCGCGCGGCCGCCTGTTCCCGCTTCTCCCCAGCCGCGGGTGCATCGGCCTTCTTCAGGGCTTCCTTCGCAGCGGCCGGCGCAGGCGGCGGTTGGCCGGGCTCCTTCGCTGGGGCTTTAGCCTTCTCTGCCTCGACGCGATCCAGGAGTTCCCCCTTGGCCGCAGCGTCGGCCGCCGGCTTTGCCTCAGCCGGCGCCTCTGCGGTCGCCGGCTTCGCCGTGGCGGCCCGAAGCCCGGCGATGGGCTCCGTCGTTTCGAGAGCACTGCTTTGCATGGCGGTCTTGAACAGGAACGCCTGGCGCTCCAGGTTCGGCGGCAGCAGGTCGTAGCGGTCTTTCACATCCCGTGCGGCCGCTGCGCGCTCCGCCTGCAGGCGCTGCGCCAGCAGGATCTGCTCCACGACGTTGAGCCGCGCATAGGCCCAGGGCTGGAGGTACTCGGCCAGATCGTCGCCCACCAGGTAGCGGTCCATGAAGGTCTTGTCCTTCTTGTTCTTCAGGTACGGCACGATTGCCGACTTGAAGAACTCCGGATCTTTCCGCGAGAGGAAGAAGCTGAGTTCGTGGCAGGCGTACTTCGAGTAGTTGGCGCGTTTCTCCTCCGGTTTCAGCGCGGGCCAGTTGAGGACGAACCGGAACTCCGCCAACCGCGCGTCGCCGCTCAGCGTCGCGTAGAGTGTGTAGGCCCGGGCGAGCGAATCGTAGGGCTCAACGCTCGCGCTCCCCACGTCGTCCAGCGTCAGCACCTGGCCGGCCTCCACGACCGACACTTGCCTCTGTTCCGTGAAATGCTTTGCCGGCTCCAGCCCTGCGGCCAGGCGCAGGTCCACCGGCTTGTAGGGCGCTTCCGGCAGCGCGACTTCGCGGTAGACCGTGTTCGCGTTGTCTGCGGCCAGCAGGCGCACACACTGATGCGCGCCCAGGTCCTTGCGGGCGATGGTCACGACGCCGTCCTTGTCCGGCGTCAGGTTGGCCAGCAGCACGGCGCCTTCGGGCAGATAGTCGAGATTGGCCACAATCCCGGTGCCGCTCTCGGTGGCGCGCGAGCCGCCCTGGCGCTTGACCGCCAGACGTCTGCCGCCGCCGTCCCGGCCGCCGAACGTCCCCCCGCCCTGCCCTTCGTCCACGCTGGTGCCGGTAGGCGTGAGCGCCCAGGGGTTGAGCAGCAGGGCTGGGCGCTTGAGCATGTTGCCGGGGAACTTGGCGGCATAGCGCCGCTCCAGAATGTACCGGTACTCGTCGCCGATGTTCCGCCCGGTCTGATAGCTCGAAACGACCTTCGTCAAGCCGATCGTCGCCGGCTCCGGGAACGCGATGTTGCCCAGTTGCCCGAACATGGAATACGCCGGCATGAACACCGTGGCCGCCACATGCAGGCGCGCGCTCGCGGTGACGTTCTTCAGGCGAACCTTGAGCGCGTCCGCGCCCACTTCCACGCTGGCGATCTGCAGCGGGTCGGGGTTGACCGTTTCCAGCAGCCGGTTCTCGGCAAGCACGTAGCCGTCGCGCGTCTCCCCCTCGGTCACGCGGACGATCATCCTGTCGCCGGTCTCCTTGAGGAACAGGTCGTAATCGCCCGTGGGCAGCGCCTTCAGTTCGAGGAAGCCGTCCGCGATCGCCAGGCTGTCGAGCCAGTCCTTCACGTAGACGCTGGCGCTCTCGCTGCGCGTCCCCCGGCGTTCCAGCAGCGCGAACAAACTGCGCGCGGCCTGCTTCTCGGTGCCCATGTACGGAACGCGCAGGACCTGCCCGGCCTTGCCGTGAATCGCGGCCGGGTAGCTGTGGTCGTCGTGTGTCAGAGGCCATTCGTAGGTCTGTCCGTCCGTCAGACTGCCGCTCAGGCGCACAATGTCGGTCAGCGCGCCAAGCTGGATGCGGCCCGCGGCGTCCGTCTGCAGCGCCACGTGCACCGCTTCGCGGAAGTTGCGGTGCTGGAGCGCCACATTCACCGGCCGATCGGGCCGGACTTCGCCGCTCTTCCCCAGCAACTGCAGCACGTAGCCGGCGTCCGCGCGAGACAGGAGAAGGCTTTCGATCTTGTCGGTCCTGTCCACGGCGTTGAGATTGAAGCTCTGGCTGGCCGTGAGGTCCAGCTTCTTGTTCTCGCTGAGGCTCTTGACCTTGGCTTTGAGCGTGAAGCTCAGGCTGGCCAGATCGTCCGGTGTCAGGAATTCGTACACGGCTTCCTTCTCATCGGACAGTTTGAAGCCCGGCACTTCCTTGGTGCTGCCGACCTGGTCGCGGTTCGTGGATTGGATGACCAGCGACACATCTTCCAGCAGCGCGACCGTGGCGGGCATGTCGTTGACGGAAAGCGCCGGACGCACCGCTACCTGGGCCTTGCGCCGTTTCAGCAGCGCTTCGCGGTCCACGTAGAAGCCGGCCTGCAACCGGTAAGTCTCCGCCTTGTGCTCGAAGTAGTCGAGCGTCGCGAACCTGTCCCGGCTCAAGACGATCGCCTGCCGGTCGGGCTTGGTGCTGAACGGCACGGTGATCGCGCCGTCGTTGCCCGCCTTGTACTCATGCCCATCCAGCCACAGACGCGCATCCGGCACCGCCTTGTTGTCTTCATCCAGCACCGTGAACACGTGGCCCGCCGTGCCGGTGTGCTCCAGGAAACGCAACCGCCCCTTGCGGATCACCGCACGGCTGCTCATCCCGTTGCCGATGAACTCCACCACGTAGACGCCCGCCGCTTTCAGCGCGGGGAACTCGAAGTGCCGCCGCACGCGCCGCAGTGGCGGCTCCTCGTACGCGTAGGTCTTCTCCTCATTGGCCACCAGACCGTCCAGGTTCACGGCGCTGTCTACTTCGCGCTTCTGTTCGAGGTAGTAGTTCAACGCGTTGATCTCGAACACCTTCACGAGCAGCGTCTTCACGTTCTTCACGTCCAGGTCCAGGTTGACCGGATCGTTGGTGCGGAAGCAGGTCTTGTTGGTCGGCACGAAATCAATGTCTATGCGGTCCTTCAGGCGCTGGTACTTGGCCGGGTTGTTGAGCAGTGAGTACCACTTCTCCATGTCGCCGATCCCGTTTACGATCTTTGTCTCGGCGAAGACTTCCTTGAGGTAGTCGTCGCGGAGGTATTCCGCGTACGGCTCGAACGTCTCTTCCTGCACGAAGAAGCTCATCAGGTAATCGCGCACCAGCGGTTCGTCATCCGGCACCAGCGGCAGCATGCTGTCCGGATAGCCCACGCCCAACTGCGCGGGGCAGTCGCGGAACTCAGGCTTCCGCAGATACTCGGGCTTCATGTAGCCGGTCTGGCGCGGCAGCTTGAGGTACTCCATGAAGCGGTTCTTGTCATACACGCCCTGGCTGCGATCCAAGACCAGGCGGCTGTGGAGGACGTGCGCTTTCAGCGAGTTGTGCGCCGGCGCCAGACGCTGGACGAAGGTCCACAGCCGCTCGAGGTACGCCTGCCGCTCCTTGGCGTCGTGCTCGATATCCACATCCGGCGTGGGCTGCAGCTTGAGCAGGGAGATGTGCACGAAATTCGTCTGGTTCAGGAGTTCAGGCATCAGGCGCAGGCATTCGTCGAGCTGCGCCAGCAGCATCTGGCGGTGGATCGGCAGCGAGCCGAAGCCGGCGCTGTGCTGGAACTTCAGATCGTCCACAACCAGCTTGGGCAGGTTCGGCAGATCGGGACGAGTCAGCCGGGTCAGCAGGTCGCGGCGGCGCTCGCCGTTGAGTTCCTGCGTCGCGAGGAACTCCAGCGCCGTGTCATCAAAGCCCTGCAGATTGCTATGGCGCGCCAGCGCTTCGCGGGTGAGCGTCTCGCGAGAGATGCGCGCGGGATCGAGACGGGTCGGCAGGTTGGGCTTCTCGTCCAGTTGGTCCCTGGCATGGTCGAAGCGCAGCCCGAGGCGCCAGCGCAGGAAGTCCAGCGTCTTCTTCGGGTCCTTGTCGTAGGTGAGCAGCGCCTGACGGTTGAGGACCTCCTCGACCCGTGGCGTGCGCCCATGGCGCTCGATCCACAGCTTGACGAGATCGTCAATCTTGTCGAGCGCTCCGGTCTGCTGGTAGTAGAGGCAGTGGTAATAGTAGTAATCGTCGGTGCCCGGGATCAGTTGCTTCAGGACCTTGGCGCGGTCCTCGGCCAGCGCGAAGTCTTCGGCAAACCCGATCTCGTGCGCCTCACCGGCCAGAGCCAGGACGACATAGAGCATGAGCGGGATGTGGGTGGTGCGAAGCATGGTCAACTCCTCCAGACAAAGGCGGCTCATTACAGTCAACGAAATGAGCGGGCGACCCTTTCATGTTACTGTACTTGTTAGACTCCGTCGCCGCGCTTTGCGCCATCCTCTTTCTGGCAAATGAGGACGGATATCGAGACGACACGGGTTGACGCAGAAAGGCTGTTCCAGAAAGGGAAGCACGTCCCGTGCCACTGCGAGCTAGCTCGCAGTGCCACCTGCCGGCAGCAGCTACCCGGACCTCATCGTGCTGAGGATAATCGTGGTGGCCGAGGCTCTGCGGAGACGGGAGATCAGACCCCGCCATCACGGAGACGACTTGGCGCCGCCGGCGCGCAGTTTCCCGAAGGCCTCCTGCACGTACGGCGCCGTCTCGGCCGGCACGCCCACACCGAATAGGTCCACTACCGAGAAATACGTGGCGTCAAAGGTCGTGAGGCCCTGCGGCGCAGGCAACCCGCTGATCGTCAACCCTACCGGCACGCTCACCGGTCTGCCTTCAGCAGCCGTCGTCTCGTTCGTCACGTTTGCAGCCGCGAGGGCGCCGTTGAGCCGCGGATCAACGATCACGCACACCCAGAGGCCGACGGTGACGCCGCTTCCCCCTCCAAGCACGGCGGTGAGATCGTCACTGCGCACCAGCGCGTTGAACATGAAGGGCTGATCGTATGAGGTCGGCGGCGCCGAGTAGAAAGCCGTCACGGCATAGCCCTTGACGGTGGCGGAGTATTGCTGCGACAGCACGTAGTCCCCGGAAAAGCCGGCGGAAGTAGTGTCGCCGACGGAAACCGTGCCCGCAATGCCAACCTGTGGCGTCAGGTTGGTCACCTGGACAAGCGCACCCCAGACCAGCGCCGAAGTCTGGCCGTCGGTCCTGGTCAGCAGCTTCTTCATCAAATCCGTAAACTTCCCGATGTTGTCCGGCTTTGGCTGCTTGGCCAGTTTCTGCACGGCTCTGAAGATCTGCTGCCGTGCCCTGGCCGCCTTGACCTCGGCTTTCCGCGCGATCTTGGTCTGCGCCGTCGCTTCGGTAACCCACTTCACGGCGAACGCGCCGTAGGTATTCGAAAGACCGATGTCCGTGTTCCGAGGCGCCAACTCTTCGGCCGAGGCGCAGCATGTCGCCGCCACGAACAGGAGAATGACCGCTCTCCACACTGAACTGTGTATGCAATGACGAGGTGTTACTCTCATGGCGCAGACCTCCCCAGCGAACCCGTCAAGCCAACTCCCCGTTGGTCTCCACTGTAAGACGTACGCGCGGCCAGTGCAACTCTTTCAACCGGCACTTCCTCGTCTTCGCAATGCAAGCTGACGCGCCCAGCGTCTCGATGAGGTCCGTCAGCGCCGCTCGGTTCGTGGCCTTGAAGCGGCGTCGCCTGTATGCACACATTCGCCGCGTTCTTGTGTCGTTTGTGTATCGTGCGCGATCATGGCCGCGTTACGTCCTCGTCTCTGTTCTCTTAACGCTCCAGTCGCGGCGCAAGCCACACGCCCCAGTCGCTCCGCGTGCCATCGCCCCCGTCCTCGACCACCAGTTCCAGCCGATCAACTCCGGCGATGTTGACGTCCACATCCTGCGGCTTGTGATCCTTCACCACTGGCGACCGGAACAATTCCTTGTCATCCCCTTTGACCACGAAGACAACCGACCCGCCATGGTTGTCCTGCAGGCCGTAGCTGCTGCGGAAGCGCTTCCAGGCGCGGTTCAGTCCCAGCTCGTACCGGGACGGCGCGTGCGCGTACAGGCCGGACTCGAAGAACTGGCCGCCGACCTGCAGGAAACACTGCCCCGGCCGTTCGATTACCACCTGGTCGCGCAACGGCTGTCCCCAGCCCACCGACGCCTTGCGGAACGTGAGCCGTGAAATGGACACGCTTGTCTCTTCCGGTTTGATGTCCGCGAGCGCTTCGGGCGACGCGGGTCGCAGCAGCGCCAGCAACTGCGCCGCCTTCCGTTGGACCTCCTTTACCTCCGGAAAACGCTTCTGCAGGCCGGCCACAAGCGACTCGGTGCGCTGCCGGTCGCCTGCCGCGTACGCCTCGACGGCCTCATCCAACGGCAAGCGGTAACGGAATACCTCGACGTCCGGCTTCTTCTGCTCGTCCACCACGTAGTCGAACGCGAACCCGCTCGATGTCCCGTTGGCGTGGCAGACGCGCAGGCGCAGTTGCGACAGCCCCGGCCGCATCTCGCCCACCTCCAGCCGGAACCGGCCGTCCTCGGACACCTTGCACGTCCAGCTCACGGCGTCGTAGTCGTCCGGGATCTTCGCCCAATCGTTGAACGCGGCTATGCCGAACGCGGGCGGCTGAGCACTTGCGGCGCCTGTCAGCACGATCTTGCCGTCTGCGAACTGGGCCTCCAGGTCGCTCAGGCGGCAACTCGGCGTCGTCTTCGCGCCTTCGCGGTCGCCGGCGAACGGACGGGCGTTGGCCAGAAGCATGGCGCTGGCCTGACTCAGGAACGTGCCCGGCCCCTCGCCGCGTTTCTCCTGGCCGTAGGTATGGTTTCCCCCTCCCATCAGCGACAGCCCTCGTCCGCGGTCAGCCTCTCGCTGGCAGTCGTGCGGCAGGCCGAAGGCGTGGCCGAGTTCGTGTGCCACGCCGCCGACGTAGTGCGAGTTGAACTCGCCGATCGAGCACGGCCGGCCGTAGTAGCCGCCCGAGTCCTTGGAGCCCAACAACGCGGCATCGAGTCGCTCGTCGTCGTAGACCCAGGCGGTCCCGTGAAGATGGTCGCCGCCGCCGCAGTAGGGCCCGATTTCGGTGGCCTTGTCGCCCTCCCAGGTGAGCAGCACCTCGAAGATCACGATCGTTTCCTGGTCAATGTTCACGCCCTTTGCCGCAAGAGCGGCCTTCACCTCGTCACGGACGAGCCCCACCGCATTGCGTCCGTAGGTCTGCAGCGGCTGCTTCCCTTGGACGCGGTGGACGCACAGCCGCTTCTGCTCGTCCCGCTCCAGCCCGAATGTCAGCGGGCCGTACCCGGCCGCCGCCATCCCCTCCCGGTAAAACCGCTGTACCTCGGTCATCACGCGATCGAGCCGCTCCGCGTAGCCGGCGAGTGGCTGGCGGTCGCTCGGGACGAAATAGGCGACGCGAACCGGCAGTGCCGGACCCCCAGGCAGTGCCGGACCCCCAGGCGCAGGCTCCGGCGTGGCGGCTGACACACACGAGGCAACCATCGCGAACACAATAAGAGCCCGGTGGCTCATCTGTCTCTCAAGCCTGCGCACATCCTGCTTGCTCCGCTCATTGTTCGGCATAGTGGCGTGCAAGTCTCTCCGCCCGCCGTCGCCTGGCAAGCTGGTTTGCCGGTTCCGTCACGAGTGCCGTCATGGTTGACGTAGGGAGCTTGCCCCTCTATCTTTCGTGAAACGAGACAGAGGAGATTCAGATGAGTGTCCATCCAATGTCAGACCTGCTGCCGATCAGACAGTGGGGCCTTCCCATCGAACGGTTCTTCCTCTGCGCGGGACCGTGCAGTGCCGAGTCGCCCGAGCAGTTGCTGGCCGCGGCCGAGGGCCTGCAAGGCTGCCCGCTGACCTTGTTCCGCGCCGGCATCTGGAAGCCCCGGACGCATCCAGGATCGTTCGAAGGCCACGGCATCAAGGCGCTCTCGTGGCTGCGCCGCGTCAAGGAGGAGACCGGCTTCCCTGTCGGCGTTGAGGTCGCCGAGCCCGCGCACGTCCAGGCTTGCCTGAAACACGGGATTGACGTCATGTGGATCGGCGCCCGGACGACCCCCAATCCGTTCGCCGTCCAGGCCCTCGCCGACAACCTGCGCGGCACCGACCGGCCCGTGCTGGTCAAGAACCCCGTCTCGCCGGACCTCGGCCTCTGGATCGGGGCGGTCGAGCGCCTCTACAACGCGGGCCTGAGGAAAATCGGCGTGATCCACCGCGGCTTCGCCGTTGCCGAGACCGAGCTCTACCGCAACCCGCCGCTGTGGCGCATCCCTATCGAGCTCAAACGCCGCTTCCCCGTCATCCCCATCATCTGCGATCCCAGCCACATGTGTGGCCGCGCCGATATGATCTTCCCCGTTGCCCAGGAAGCCCTTGACCTGCTGTACGACGGCCTGATGGTGGAGGTGCACCACGACCCGGCCAAGGCCCTCAGCGACGCCAGACAGCAACTGACGCCCGAGCAGTTCAAAGGCATGCTTGACCGCCTGAAAGTCACGACCGAGACCAGCCCCAATCAGCGCTACCAGACGCGCATGGAACAACTGCGGCACGAGATTGACCATGTGGACGAGAGGATCATTGACCTGCTCCGCAAGCGCATGGACATCGTCCAGGCCATGGGGGAATGCAAGCGCCGCAACCAGGTCTCCACCTTGCAGCCGGAGCGCTGGCGTGAGGTCATGGCCACGCGCCTCGCGAAAGGCGTGCACAAGGGCTTCTCGCTCGAGTTCCTTTCGCAGCTCTACGAAGTCATCCACGAAGAAGCCATCCGGTGGCAGGAACGGCCCCTCTTCCGCGGCGACGAGTGAGCCATCAGCCCTTGTAGGGGTGCTTCCACGGCTCCCGGTACTCGCGCTTCAGCAGTTTTGACGCCGCCTCATTGTTGGCGATCTGTTCCGTGGCGGCGTTCCACTCCACCGCCGAGCCTGTCTCGTAGGCGATCATCGCCAGTTGCACGGTCGTCGTGGACAGGTGTGCGTCCTCAATCAGGCAACTCGGCTGCTTGCGCTCCCGCACGGCATTGAGGAACTCCGTCATGTGGGCCAGGCCCGTGTCGCCGCTGACCTTGTTCTCCTGGCGCTCCTTGGCCTTGCCCGCGGGGATGACCAGCCAGCGGTCGTCGGTCACAACGATGGTGGCCTTCTCGCCGTAGAGGAAGATGCCGTTGCTCACTTCGGGCGCGTATTCCTCGGCGCCCCAGATGCGATGCCGCCACACCACGGGGCAGCGCTCGAACTCGAAGTGCACCGTCAGGATGTCCGGCGTCGTGATCTTGTCGCGCAGGCAATACAGTCCGCCGGCGGCCGTGACGCGCTTGGGCGCGGTCTCGCCCAGGATCTTCCGCGTGGCGTCAATCAAGTGGATGCCCCAGTCCACGAGATGCCCGTGGCCGCTGGTCTTCTCCAGACGCCAGTTGATGTGTCCTACCTGAGCGCTGTAGGGGATCTTCGGGCAGGGGCCGCACCACAGGTCCCAGTAGAGCGTCTCCGGCGGGTTCTGCGGCGTGGGGTCCTTGGGGCCGGCCTTGTAGTGGATTTGCGCGTCCACCTGGATGATCTTGCCCGCGCTGCCCGCGTCAATGAATTCCTTCACCGCCTGGACCGCCTTGCTCTGCCGCCTCTGGAAACCGACCTGGACGATGCGCCCGGCCTTCTTCGCCGCGTCAACCATGGCCCGGCCTTCGCGGATGTCGTAGCCGAGCGGCTTCTCGCAGTACACGTCGAGGTTCTTCTCCAGCGCCGCGATGAACTGCAGCGCGTGCCAGTGCGGCGGCGTGGCAATGATGACGGCGTCAAGCCCCTTGGCGTCCAGCAATTCCTGGTACAGCTTGAACTCCTGCGGCCGTTTGCCCTGCGCCTTCTCGAATCCGTCGGCGCTCTTCTTCAGGTGCGCGCTGTCCACGTCACAGACCGCGGCGATCTCCACGCCGCCTGCGGCTCCGGCACTGCCGGCCTTCAGCGCGGCCTGAGCGTCAACATTCCCGTACCAGCCGGCGCCGATAAGGCCGAGCTTGAGTTTCTTCGGGTCCTCGGCACGCGAAGACAAGGAAAGGACCGCCACTCCCGTCGCTGCGGCTGCCGTGCCAAGGAACTTCCGCCTGGGGGTCCGGGACTGCATGGGGGTCCGGCACTGCCGGTTCGTGCGCATGGCTCTCCTCCGTCCGTCAAGGGTTATGCTTGTGCGCCACCTTAGCGATGTGGCGGCCACGCGTCAATGCGACTACTTCCTCGCCTTCGCAAACCGCTTGCAGAAATCCCGTACCGACCGGGAGAATGTCCATTCGCCCGTTTCCGGCACCGCACACGACGGCGCTCCGACCCAGCTTTCGATGACGTACTCATCCGGAGACCCGCCGGCCAACACATAATCGTTGCCTTGGCGCATGATGGAAACGTACCAGGTGGCGTCATCGGCCAGGTCCCGGCGCTGCAGATGCGGATAGTCCGCGGCCCAGTAGATGAGGCTGAACGGGAGCTTCCGCGCGCGGCAGGCTTCTTCGAGTTTCTTCACCTCCCGCCAGTTGCCGCGGTCAGCGACGGTGAAGTTGACCCAGTCTACGTCCAGCCGGAAGAAGTCCAGCCCTCCGGCCCCCCCGTTCATCTGCGCCAACCGGGCCTGCAGCGCATCAATCCAGGCGGTCAACTCCGTGAGCGAAACGGATGGATACGGCTCAATGTCGCCGATGCGGACGCCGGGATAGTGCTGGCGGACGAGCGCCACGAACTGCGCGGTCTCTTCGACGGCGTACTCGTCGGGCTTTTTGAGTTCGTTGCGGCAGCAGCACAGCGGCTCGTCCATCGCCACCGCGTAGATGCGGCCGCCCAGCGACTGGAACCTGTCCCACATCGGACGCTGTCGCTCGAAGGTGCCCTTGCCCGTCTTCCCCCAGGGCTTCACGGCGCCGACTTCCAGGCCGAACTTCAGGCCCCATTTCTCGAGCAACGGCAGCCACGCGCGGAGTTCGTCGTCCTTGAACTGCTTATGCAGCATGTGGTCGGCGTAGCCCAGCACATTGACCCGCGACCTCGTCTCTGTCCACTGTTCGGGCTGTGTGAAGAGCTCCCTGAGGCACCGTCCGTCCGGCGCGGCGGGCGGCATCATCCAGACCTCCGGTTTCGGAGCGGCTACTTCGGCGTGCAGAGGCGACGCGGCGCAGAGGAACAACATCGGCACCAACAGCAAGCGTCTCACGCGGAAGGCTCCCTTACTACAGCGCCGCACGAATGGTTGACCCGTTCCGAGCCGCGACCGTGAGGGAGCGGTTCCCGAACCGCTTGCTGACGCGCGCGGCTCTGAATGGTCAAGGACTCCCGCGGCGGTGTATAGATAAATGCAGCACAGGTTACCATGGGTACAAGTATATGGCATCCGAGCCGATTCCTCCACAGGGTTCCGCCGCCTCAATCGGCCGGCCCGTCCTGTGGCTTACGTTTCTTCTGCCTGCGCTCGTCGCGCCGGAGGGAGCCATGGGCATGTCCGTGGAGAAGCGCTCGTTCGTCATCTGCAAGGAGCCGGGACGCTACATAGGCTGGCCGACCATTGCCCGCACGAAGGACGGCGAGTTGCTGGTCGCCTTCTCCGGCGACCGCGCGGAGCACGTCTGCCCCTTCGGCAAGACCCAGCTCGTCCGCAGCCGCGATGGCGGCGCAACGTGGTCGGAGCCGCTCACCATCAGCAAGACGCCGTTGGATGACCGCGACGCCGGCATCCTGGTCACGAGCAAAGGCGCCGTCCTCGTGACGTGGTTCACTTCTCTGGCCTTCGAGGAGTACTCGCCGAACCGGTGGAAGAAGGAGTCCGCCGCGATTCTCGATGCCGACCGCCGGAAGTGGCTGGGGAACTGGACCCGCCGCTCGACCGACGGAGGCCAGACGTGGAGCGATCCCACCGACTCCATCGTCTCGACGCCCCACGGCCCCATCGAACTCCGCGACGGCCGCCTCCTCTATTTCGGCATCAACTCGCGAGTCGGTTCGAACAAGAGCCCCGAGCCGTCCGCCGCGCAGCGCATCGCGGCCGCGGAGTCCCGTGACGACGGCAAGACCTGGACGCTCACTGGCTTCGTCCCCATCCCGAAAGAAGCGCCGCCCGGCGGCTTCCACGAACCGCACGTCGTTGAAACGGCCGACGGCAAGCTGGTGGGCATGATCCGCCACGAGGGCCAGCCCCACGATTCGGTCCTGTGGCAGACGGACAGCGCCGATGGCGGCAAGACCTGGTCTGAAGCCCGCCCGACGAAGATCTGGGGCCTGCCGCCGCACCTCATCCGCCTGCGCGACGGACGGATCCTGGTCACCTACGGTCATCGCCGTGCGCCTTTTGGGCAGCGCGCGTGTCTCAGCCGCGACGGCGGAGCGACGTGGGACCTCGACCGTGAGCTGCTCATCCGCGATGACGCGCCCAACGGCGACCTCGGCTATCCCGCTTCCGTTCAGATGGACGATCAGACCGTGCTCACCATCTACTACCAGATTGACAAGCCGGGCGAGAAGACCTGCCTGATGGGCACATCCTGGAAGCTGCCCAAGGCGGAATGAAGCAGTATTCATACGGCGTGGCCTGGTGCCACTGTCTGCGGACAGGGCCACCAGCCTAACGCTTGTATCGTTCCCGTATATCAACGAGGGCCTTGGCCCGGTCGTGCACTTTGGGCGACAGCTTGCCTGGTGCAACCATCTGGGCTTTCAGAACCTGAAGGCCGTCCGTAGAATCCGATAGGAGTTGTGCTGCGCCCTTTGCAACTTCGTCTTCGGGGTCATGCAGCGCTTCAACAAGCATTGCTGTTACGTCCTTTCCGTGATCGCCAGCCAGGACATCCTGCAGCACGGTGGTGTAGCATCGGCTGCATTTCTCGCCGCGAAAGGTCATGGCTTCGCGCACGGCAGCCAGACCGGCAGGACGATCGTGCTCCACGATGAAGCGAAGCGCTGCGGTCTGGAAAACGCACGCCCAGCGACCTTTTGCAGGCGCGTACCAGGCTGTCACATCAGGCAACAGATCCACGACCCCGTAACGCGAAATACACGGCAGCGAATTCCACCAAGGGCCTGAAGACTTCAAGATTGCCCGAAAGTCTTCCGTCAGCTCAGGTAGCTCCCTGTCTGGAAGAAGAAGCAAGCCGCTGTACTCGAAGTCGGGCTCGACCTTCCTCATCTGGTCAAGGATGATCGCTCGTGCGCTCTCGGGCTCCAACTCGTAATAGCGTTGCAGGGCCAAGGCTTTCCTGCGGCGCACGGCGTCTTGCTTACGCTGGCCGGAATCCGGCAACGGTTCATTAACCAATGAGCGCACCGTCTGGAGCAGAGGCTCGGATGCGAGCATCTTCCAGTCAAGTTTCGCCCAGCGGAAAAGATAATCCCTCGTCACATCTGAGGTGTGAGCGAAGGCTTCTGCAAACCGCAACTTATGCTTTGCTGCATCGGGATCAGCATGCTTTGCGCAAACCAAGACAAAGGATTGCAGAAACGGATCGCCCTCCTTTTGGCCTAGCGCCGCTGCAAGCCGCTGCAGAGCCTGCTCGTAACGTGACCTGCCCTGCTGGTCCCGTGAATCAACAGGCACGCCCCCAATAGTAGTTGACCCCTCCTGCCACGTGCCCAAGATAAACTGCGATGGGGCCTCAGCAGACCAGACAGCAAGATTCGAAAGGTATTGATGATCAACGGCAACATCTTTGTCCGTCAGGTGCGTTTCGAGGAGACGCGCTCGTTCCTTCTCTGGAAGACGCTGAATAACGTCCCAGCCGCGATGACTCGTTGAGTAGTCGTAAACACCGCATTCCCTGACTGCAACGAGGACTTGCTCCTCTGACGGCGGCGCGACCAACTCCGCTGCGCATAGCGGCAGCGCGGTCGCCAAGACGAGTGTGAACACCCAGCGCATAACGGCAGTCTAATCCGATTGGGTCTGCAGTCTAGCCCCACCGCGCACACGTACCGCCGCACCGCCGACAAGATGCCGTGAGCACACGTCGCCAGGCGACCCGCCTTCGCGTCCTTCGTGTTCTTCGTGGTTCGCCTACGGCTTCGCCTCCCCCAGCGCCCCATCGAACCGATACGTTTCCCCCGCCTTGGTCTTCACCTCAATCACCTTCTCGCCGTAGCGGACTTTGCACGCATTGCCAAGCTTCGACCGCAGCACCGCCTCCGTCAGCTTCCCCTCCTTCCACGTCACGTCCACCTCGAAGCCGCCGCGCGCGCGCAGGCCTGTGAAACGTCCTGTCGGCCACGCCGCCGGCAGCGCCGGCAGCAGCTCGACTTCGCCCGCGTGCGATTGCAGCAGCATCTCGCACACCGCGGCGGGGTAACCGAAGTTGCCGTCCATCTGCATGGGCGGATGGTTGGCCAGCAGGTTCGGCAGCATGTTGTATTTCAGCAGCCCCTCGATGCAGCGGTGCGCCCGCTCGGGCTCGCGGAACCGCGCCCACATCGCGCAGCGCCACGGCCACGTCCATGACCGGCGGCTGTCGCCCGACTCGCCGCGCGCATCCAGCGACTTCTTCGCCGCGGCGGCGAACTCCGGCGTCTTCGTCATGGAAATCTGCGTGCCCGGGTAGACCGCGAACAGGTGCGACGTGTGGCGGTGCTGGTCCTTCGGATCGTCGCGGTCCACCATCCATTCCATAAGCTGGCCCCATTTGCCGATCTTCGGACCGACCAGCTTGTCGCGCAGCGTGGCCAGATGGTCGCGGTACTCGCGGTCCTCGCCCAGCGCGTCCGCGGCGGCGACGGTGTTCGAGAAGAGGTCCCAGATGATCTGCTGGTCGTGAGCGACGCCGTCTTCCTTCGGACCGTGCTCGGGCGACCACCCTTTCGGCGCGACCAGCGTGCCGTCGGGCAGCGCCTTCAGGTGGTCTTCCCAGAACTGCGAGACCTCCTTCAGCAGCGGATAGGCCCGCTTGCGCAGGTACTCCTTGTCGCCGCCGAAGGCGTAGTGCTCAAACACGTGCTGGCAGTACCAGGCGCTGGCTGGCAGGTTCCATTCCCAGCCGAGCCCGCCGAAAATGTTGTGTGACGTGCGCAGCGTGAAGCCGCGGACCTTGCCAAAGCTGACCTGCGATGCCTGCCGGCTCGGTTCGCGGATAGCCTCGAAGAGGTCCACGAACGGCACGTGACATTCGGCGAGGTTGGTTGGTTCGGCCAGCCAGTAGTTCATCTGGATGTTGATGTTCGAATGGTAATCGCTGCTCCACGGCGGGTTGTTCCGGTCGTTCCACAGCCCCTGCAGGTTGGCCGGCAGCGTCCCGGGCCGCGAGCAGCCGATCAGCAGGTAACGTCCATACTGGAAGAGAGTCTCCTCGAGGTCGGGGTCCTTCGCGTCCTGTTGGTATGCCTTCAGGCGCTGGTCCATCGGCAGTGCGGCGCGCTCGGCGGGCGTCTGGCCCACGTCCAGTGTTACGCGGTTGAAATACGACTGATGTTCCTCGATGTGCCGCTTGAGCATGTCATCCCAAGTCCTCTTCGCGGCGGCGTCCACTTGCGCGGTCACCGTGGCGTGCGGGTTCTCGCCGCGCCATTTGCGGGCGTAGTCCATCACGTAGTTGGTCCCGGCGGCAAGCAGAATGGTCAGGCTGTCGCAGCCG
The DNA here is from genome assembly GCA_026692735.1 of Planctomycetota bacterium. GTDB lineage: Bacteria > Planctomycetota > SZUA-567 > H5-PLA8 > H5-PLA8 > JAPLOD01. Next base: position 17,819 of record JAPLOD010000505.1, read on the forward strand.
GCAAAACGGATCGCGTCGCCGTCGGCTTTCACGTCGCCGCCGTCGTTCTTCACAAGCAACTGCGCTTCGTACAGCAGACCGTTGTCCAGCGCGCCCGCGACGGTAATGCGCGCGCCGTCCGCCTTCGACGCCGCGCCGTGGCCGTCCTTGACGCGAATCGCCCCGCTGTACTGTTTGGGGCGGTCGGCCGTCAGGCGCGCAACGATGACCTGATCGGGACACGTGGCGAAGAACTCGCGCTTGTACGCCGTGCCCTTCAATGCATATTGCACGCGGCAGACGGCGCGGGACAGATCGAGCTCGCGCCGGTATCCTTCCGCCGGCACATCCGCCGGTGCGTCCTTCGCCTTCGGCGCCGCAGCGCCAAAGGACACGCCCGCCAATTCGATCTCGCCAATCTGGTAGCGCGCTTCGCCGTGGTTGCGGCTGAACGTGATCTGGTAGAAGCGGTAGGGCTTGGCGTTCTCGAAGTTGTACGTCCGCTTCTGCCCGCGCTTCTCGAACTTCGGCTCGTCGTCCCGCTTGTCGAGGAGCACCCATTCCTTGCCGTCGGTCGAGCCTTCGAGTTTCCATTCCCTCGGATCGCGCGTGGGCGTGTCGTTGGCGGACGTGATCGAGTATGACTTGACAGCGGCCTCTTTGCCCGCCGGCATACCAGCGCGCCAGACGACGGGTTTGCCGTTGTGCTCGACGCACCACTTCGTGTCGGGGTTGCCGTCCACGCTGTGTTCGATGGATTCCGTATCGTAGAACGACTTGTGCCCGCTGGGGCATTCCACCGTCGCCGTGGCGCCCTGTGCGGTGGGCTGCCCCGCCGGTTGGGCGCCCGTGCCGCCGTCGGGGCTGTCGAACTCGATGTACAGGTCGCCGAAGTTCTGGTAGGCGCCCATTTTCTTATAGTCGCCTGAAGGGTTTTCGTCGCCGGTCCAGAGGCTGTCCACGTTGAACTGGATTCGCTCGCGCGTGACGCCGCCGAAGACCATGCAGCCCAGGCGGCCGTTCCCCAGCGGCAGGGCTTCGCCTTCCCAGCTCTTGGCGGGCTTGTCCAGCCAGATCACGGTGTCGTTCGCCGCGTGTGCGGCGGCGCCGGCGATCAGCAGCGCGCCGATGCAGACTTCAACCCAGAGCGAACCCAGTTGCGCGTTCATCGAGCGTCCTCCCTGCCTGTGGATACACGCCGTCAACGACGATGGCACAGCCCAACCATTCTGCCGCGGTGTATCTATGCAGACAAGGGGAAGGATGCATGGAGGAGGTGCGGCATGAAGCTGGGCTTTGTGAGCGCGATTCTGCCTGAGCTTGGGCTGCGCGAGCTCATGCGCTTCGCCGGCCGCGAAGGCTTCCAGTGCGTTGAGCTGATGTGCTGGCCCGTCGGCAAGGCCGAACGCCGGTACGCGGGCGTCACGCACGTGGACGTGAGCGCCCTGGACAAGGCCGGCGCGCGGCAGATCAAGGACCTCTGCGCGGCCACGGGCGTCGGCATCAGCGGCCTGGGCTATTACCCGAACGTGCTGTCGCCCGACCGCAAGGAAGCCGCGGCATGTCTGGCGCATCTGAAGAAGGTGATCCGCGCGGCCAGGCTGCTCGATGTCGGGCTGGTCAACACGTTCGTCGGGCGCGACTGGCGGCGCTCCGTGGACGATTGCTGGCCCGCGTTCCTGCGCGTCTGGAAGCCGCTCGTCCGCTTTGCAGCCGCCCAGGGCGTGCGCATCGGCATCGAGAACTGCCCGATGCTCTTCACGCGCGACGAATGGCCCGGCGGCAAGAACCTCGCCCACAGCCCGGCGGTCTGGCGGCGCATGTTCGCCGACATCCCCAGCGCGAGCTTCGGCCTGAACTTCGACCCATCGCACCTCGTCTGGCAGCAGATGGACTACCTCAAGCCGCTGCGCGAGTTCGGCACGCGGCTGTTCCACATCCACGCCAAGGATGCGCGCGTGGACCGCCACCGCCTGGACGACGCGGGCATTCTGGCGGCGCCGCTGCAGTATCACGTGCCGAAACTGCCGGGCCTGGGCGACGTGGACTGGGGCAGGTTCTTCTCGGTGCTCGCCGATACCGGGTACGACGGCCCCGTCTGCATTGAAGTCGAGGACCGCGCGTACGAGAAGAGCCTCGCGACCCGCCAGCAGGCGCTGCGGCAGTCCGCCCGCTTCCTGCGGCAGTTCATGGGAGGACGATAGGTGAGTGCTGCCGTCCGGGGTGCTGAGTGATGCGCGACCAGCGAAGAGGCCACTGGCTGTGCGCGCCCGCCTTGGCGATAGCATTGTCATGCGCTGCGTCCGCGGCAACGGCGGCGGAGAAGACCGAGGCTCAGACGAAGATGGAGATTGACGCTAAGTTCCCCGGAGGGAACATCATCGTCGAGAAACTCGAGGGCGACGAGGTGTTCCTGCGCCAGGACCTGCGGGACACCGCCGGCGACTGGTTTTACTGGTGCTTTCGCGTGCGCGGCGCGGCGGGCCGTGCCCTGACGTTCCGCTTCACGCGCGGCGACGTTTTCGGGACGCGCGGCCCGGCCTGTTCGGCGGACGGCGGCAAGACGTGGACGTGGCTCGGACGGACGGACGGCGCCGCCGGCGCGAGCAACGCGCCGAAAGACGCGGGCGGCGCAACGAAGAAGCTGCCGTCGTTCCGTTACGCCTTCGCGCCGGACGCGGATGAGGTGCGGTTCTGCTTCGCCATTCCCTACCTCGAAACGAACCTCAAGGACTTCCTCGCGAAGCACGGGAAGCGCCCGGAGCTGAAGGCCGAGACGCTGTGCACGACGAAGAAAGGCCGCGCGGTGGAGTCCCTCTTCTTCGGGCCGCCGGACCGGAAGGGCGAGTACCGTCTGGCGTTCACGTGCCGGCATCATGCGTGCGAGAGCATGGCCAACTACGAGCTCGAAGGAATTCTCGCCGCGATGCTGGCGGACGACGATACCGGCCGGTGGTATCGTGAACACGCCTCCGCGATGATCGTGCCGTTCGTGGACAAAGACGGCGTCGAGGATGGCGACCAGGGCAAGAACCGCAAGCCCCACGATCACAACCGCGA
>JAPLOD010000506.1 GCA_026692735.1 Planctomycetota bacterium
GGGAAGGCGACCGCGATCTGCTCGATCGGGTCCACTGTGTTGGGGCCGGTGTTCGTTGCCGGCGCGAGGGGCTTGGTGGGGTCCAGCGAGTAGGGATAGTAGGTCGTGCCATCCGGCCCCACGATCGTCAGGTCGAGGTCATTCACCAGCGCCTTGGCTGGAGACAGGGGTCCGGCCACATCCAGCCAGCACAGCGTGGCCTTGAGGCTGATCGCGTTCTGCAGGTTCACCGTGAATGTCTTCGTCACGCCGTTCGTGACCGTGTCTTCGAGGAACGGCGTGCTGGCCGCCGATTGCCGCAGGTTAACCGTGGCGATCGCCGCGCTGGCGTTCACTATGCCGAAGCCATACCGCGGATCCGGACCGGGCGTGCCCAGATCGGTCGCCGAATTGCACAGCAGGGCCTTCATCAACTGCCCGGACGCTTCGGCGCCCACGACGGCCTTGTATCGCTGGAAGGCCCGCGCGGCCACGCCGGTAACCGCAGGCGTGGCGAACGACGTGCCCTTGATGGACTGAACGCTGTTGGTGCCTTGGTCCAGAGCCACACCGTCGCCGAACGCCACCAGGTCCGGCTTGACCCGGCCGTCGTTCATCGGCCCGTATTCGCTGAAGGTAGCAATACCGTTGGCAGGGGCTTGGGACAGGGCGGCGTTCCCGGCGCGCGCATTGGCATCGGTGGCGCTGACGCAGATGCCGTTCTTGGCTCCCACGAAGTAGTCTATGTGATTGGATTGGCCGCCGACCTCCTCATTGCCGGCGAAGCAGGCGATCAGGCTCCCGTTCCGCAGGGCGGCGTCCCAATCGGCGGAGATGGTCCCGTAATCGCCCCACGTGGAGATCCCCGTCGGCCCGTAGGAATGGTTGGAGATGCGCGCCCCTTTCGCTGCAGCGTCAAGTATGTCTGTTGTAGCGAACGTCTCCGGCGAACCGCCCAGAGTCACAACATAGCCCAAAAGCGACACGTTCGGGGCAACACCCTTCGCCGTCGGCTGAACGACGCCGTTGGACCCGATCTGGCCCGTGACGGCCGTGGCGTGGTCCACGTCCGTGGCATTGGTCGAGCCGGTCGCCTCTATGCGCTGGAGGCGAGCGTTGAAGTCCAGGTGCGCGTCAATGTTGCCAATCTCCCGGACGGCGACCGTGACGCCGGTGCCGTCCAGCAGCGGCCCGCTGTCGCGCACATCCGTGATGTTGGATTCCAGGTCCGTGGTCGCGTCCCGCGACGCCACCGGCTGCGGCACCAGTTCCACGAAGGCGACGGCCGAGGCTTCCGCCAACTGCTGGGCCAGATCATGGCGCGCGACGACTTCAAAGCGCGGGCCTAGAACACTTTGGGGAGCAGCGCGGACGTCCGCCGGGGCCAGTTCGAGATCAGCCAGCGCGTCGTATTGCTTGAGCAGCGCGTCGCGCGTCGTGCCTGCCGCGGCCAGAAGCCTGAAGCGCGTGCGTCCGTCGTCGGCCAGAGCATAGGACGGGCTCGGACTGCCTCGCATGATGCCGAACACCTGCGGATGCAGCTTGTCGCGCGGGTCAACGCGCGCCACGGCGCGCACGAAATCCAGTTTCAGAGCGCCCCCGAAGGCCTCCTTGGTGCCGCGCGCCGTCCAGGCATAGCCGCTGACGTACGCGAGCAGCTCGAGCCCCCGCGCCGTCAACTGCGCGCGCTGGTCAGAGCTCGGATGCTCAATGAACTGCAGGTAGGTGGTGGGCCGATCATCCTGGGCCCGTTTGGCTGGTTCGTCCGCCAGCGCTTCGGCCGCGTTCTCCGGGCCCGGGAGCGGCAGGAACGCACGCGCATTCAGATCAACGATGTATTTCTTGAGCTCGGGCGCGACGGACCCGGCAAATTCACGGGCGCGCGCCCGGTTGAAGAAACCCACGCCATCGGATTGTGCCGAGTTCAGCGCGCCGCCCCACTGAGGCCAGGACTTCGCCTGCACGCCCGTGGCTGCCGGCTCCTGGCCCTTCGCTCTCATGGGCCGCTCCCTGACGGCCGCGGCTCAGAACGCCGACCGGAATCCAGCGGCTCCGCAATGGGAGGCGGTGTACTCTCCTGTGACAGGCGAGAACACCATACACTGGTGGTTCGTGAGCAGGATGTTCATTCGTGCACAGTATGCACGATTGTTGTTGATTATCGCGTAGCATGTAGAAGATTAGCGCGCCTTATTGATTCAAAGACGCCACATCGCTGCTTTCTGGTTTCTCCTATGAAAGGGGAAACGCGGATTAAGGCCACGGAATGCCAGGCATTAGTTGTACTTATGCTATAATAGAAGCTGTGTTACCGCTTTTTTATGTTGCCCATGGGAAATGAGCCTGTAGCATTAGCCGCGTTACATAAGCGTGTTGTCTCTAAGGTAGACCGTGTGGTTTCCTTGAACCCGCTGAACAAGGGCTACGAACGACCTTTGGGGGTCGTTTCAACCGGAGCATGGAGGAGCGCACCATGGATGTTATCCGCAAGACACTGGAGACCGTGAAAGCGAGGAACGCCGGCGAGCCCGAGTTCCTGCAGGCCGTCACCGAGGTGCTCGAATCCCTGACGCCGGTCATCGAGCGCCACAAGAAGTACCGCGACGGCAAGATCCTCGAACGCATCGTCGAACCCGAACGCCAGATCATCTTCCGCGTGGCCTGGCAGGACGACAAGGGCGAGATCCACATCAACCGCGGGTTCCGCTTCCAGATGAACAGCGCCATCGGCCCCTACAAGGGCGGCCTGCGCTTCCATCCGTCCGTCAATGCCAGCATCCTCAAGTTCCTGGCATTCGAGCAGGTCTTCAAGAACTCCCTGACCACGCTGCCCATGGGCGGCGGCAAGGGCGGTTCCGACTTCGACCCCAAGGGCAAGTCGGACGGCGAAGTGATGCGCTTCTGCCAGTCCTTCATGACCGAACTCTACCGCCACATCGGCCCGGATGCCGACGTGCCGGCCGGCGACATCGGCGTCGGCGGCCGTGAGATCGGCTTCCTGTTCGGCCAGTACAAGCGCATCCTCACGGAGTTCAGCGGCGTCCTGACGGGCAAGGGCCTCGGCTGGGGCGGCTCGCTGATTCGTACCGAAGCCACCGGCTACGGCGCCGTCTACTTTGCCGAAGAGATGCTCAAGACCCGCGGCAACGGTCTCAAAGGCAAGATCTGCGCCGTGTCCGGCTCGGGCAACGTCGCCCAGTACACCGTGGAGAAGCTCAACCAGCTCGGCGCCAAGGTCGTCACGCTCTCCGATTCGGGCGGCACGATCTACGATCCGGACGGCATCAACCCCGAGAAACTGGCCTGGGTCATGGACCTCAAGAACGTCCGCCGCGGCCGCATCAGCGAGTACGCTGACAAGTTCGGCGCCAAGTACCTGAAGGGCCACCGCCCGTGGTGCATCAAGTGCGATTGCGCGTTCCCCAGCGCCACGCAGAACGAAATCTGCGGCGAAGACGCCGAGACGCTCGTCCAGAACGGCTGCTTCCTGGTGTGCGAAGGCGCCAACATGCCCACCGAACCGAAGGGCGTTGACGTCTTCCTGGAAAAGAAGACTCTCTACGGCCCCGGCAAGGCCGCCAACGCTGGCGGCGTGGCCACCTCCGGCCTGGAAATGTGCCAGAACTCCATGCGCCTCTCCTGGACACGCGAGGAAGTGGACAGCCGCCTGCACCAGATCATGGTGAGCATCCACAAAAACGCCTTCGACACCGCGAAGGAATACGGCGTCCCCGGCAACCTGGTCGTGGGGGCCAATATCGCCGGCTTCGTCAAGGTCGCCGATGCCATGCTCGATCAGGGGCTCTACTAGACTACGGGCTGCGGGTTGCAGACTACAGGGCCAGAGCAGAAGCCCCCGCCGTACGGCGGGGGCTTTCCTGTCGCTGCAAGAGCGATGCTGTTGCGCTACCAGTGGCGGCGCTCACCGAAAGTGCTATAAGGCCGTTAGTGGCTCGTGCCACCCCCCAGCCGGTGCCGGCGGGCAAAGAGGGATAAGGAAATCGGCACTCGCACATCGAAGATCGAAACTCGCCTATGGCCGTCCCCAAAGCACGTGATGTGAAACTGACCGCCGGGCGCGAAAAGGCCGTCCTGGTCGGCGGCTACCGCCCCGGCGATCTGCTGTCCGGCGAAGAGCCGCTCGAGGAGCTGCAGCGGCTGGCTGAGACCGCGGGCGCGGAGGTTGTCGGCACGGTGGTTCAGCACCTCCGGCAGTTCAACCCCGCCACCTACATCGGCAAGGGCAAGGTCGAGGAGGTCAAGGAGCTGGCGCTGGAACGCGGCGCCAAATGCATCCTCTTCGACCACGATCTCCTGCCCAGCCAGGGCCGCAACCTGGACCAGGCCACCGCCCTCAAAGTGATGGACCGCACCGAGCTCATCCTGGATATCTTCGCCAGCCGCGCGCGCACGCGCATGGCCATGGTGCAGGTCAGCATCGCCCTGTTCGAATACCGCCTCCCGCGCCTCAAGCGCCTGTGGACGCATCTCGAACGCCAGACCGGCGGCATCGGCCTGCGCGGCGGACCCGGCGAACGCCAGCTCGAGGTGGACCGGCGCAAGATCGAGAAACATCTCTACGACCTGCGCAACGAGCTGCGCGAGATGGAGGCGCGCAAGGAACGCATGGTCCGCGCCCGCGCCCGAGACCACTTCCTCGTCTCGCTGGTCGGCTACACCAACGCGGGCAAGAGCACGCTCATGAAGGCCCTGACCGGCGAGGACGTGTTCATCGAGGACCGCCTCTTCGCCACGCTCGACACCAAGACCAGCCTGCTCAAGCTCGGCGGCGGCCTCCACGCACTGCTCTCCGACACGGTCGGCTTCCTCCGCCGGCTGCCGCATCACCTGGTGGCGAGCTTCCACGCCACGCTGGAAGAAGCGCGCACAGCCGACCTCCTGCTGCACGTGGCCGACGCTTCCTCGCCGTTGGTGCGGGGCCAGATTGACGCGGTGCAAGGCGTGCTGCGCGAGATTGGCGCCGCGAACCGCGAGACGCTGCTGGTCCTGAACAAGGTGGACGCCATTCCGCCCGCGCTGGAGCTCGACCACCGGATGCTGCGCCGCGACTTCCCGGAGGCCATCTCGCGAGAACGCCCGGCCGTTGACCGTGGCCGTGCACGCCGGCGATGGCGCGACGCTGTCGTTCCTGGCCACGCATTTCTTCGAAGACTCGCGGACGGTGGACGGGGAGTGGCTCACGATCAAGGGCCGCGCCTCACCCAATGTGCTCGAAAAGCTGCTCGGCGCCGGCGCGTCGGTACGGATTCTCGAAGGCGGGCCCGAGCGCAGCGAGGGATAGGGCCGGATCCTCCGGCAATTCCTCGTTGATAATTCGCCTTCCGTAACCCATAATTCAACCATGAGAGGGCAGGATGACCCACCCATCCGCTATGACCTCGACGAGGTCCTGAAGCCCGCACCTCGCCCGGCCGCTCCGAAGGCACCCCAGCTTGCCTCGTTCGAGAAGGAGCCGAAGCAGGTCAGTTGGGTGTGGCTGTGGCTGGCCTTCATGCTGGCCCTCGCTCTGCTGGTGGCCGTGCTCGCCAGCAATATGGGCTGGTTCACAGTCAGGCCGCTCCCCTCGGCGGTCGCGGACAGGCCGCCGAGCGACACGGAACAGCCGGCGGCACCTTTGCCGCCTCGAAAACCGACGCCGCCCGCGCAGGTCGCGCCCCCGGACCTCGTCGTGCCGCCGCTCCCCGCGACGGAAGCCAACGCCCTGGGTCCGGCGCCGGCCCCGCCCGGGGCCGTGGCTGAGGCGCCGGCAGAGCCGAAGCCCAACATCATCGGCCGGGCGGCGGCGCTGGGCAAAGTGACGGTAGAGGTCGAGCATTACTGGGTGGAGGACGTCGCGAAGGATACCGTCTACGCCGCGCTCGCCGCCACCATGGCCAACGGCAGCACGACGGCCATGGCTATGCCGCCGCTGGACGTCCAGCTCGGCGACGAAGCGGGGCGGCTGTATAAACCGTACAAGACCAAGCAGAGCGGCTACCCGACGCTCAACCCCTCGATGAAGTGCCGGAACGTCTGGGCGTTCCAACTGCCGGCTCATCTGCCCATGACCTTCGTCCAGTTCGACACCCGGGGCGAACAACCGCTCCGCATCTTCCTGTCCATGCGCACGCGGGAGAACGCGGACCTCGTGGCCTCCGACGACTATGCCGCGACGCTCGACGAGCTGATGGCCTTCGCCAGCCCGCGTTTCGCCGCGCAGCAGCAGGTGGATGAGGCGACGGCCAAACTCGGGCCAATCATGGCTGACGGGGAGGTCCTGCAGAAACGCCTGATCAAGGTCGAGAAGCGCGTCAAGTCCGCCACCGATGCGGCGGAGTCGGCCAAGGCGAACCTGCAGAGGAAGCTGGCCACGGTGGAGGACGCGAAGGCGCGGCTGAAGGACCTCGCAAGCGCCCCTGCCGATTCCCGGCACAACGAGCGCACCCAACAGATCGCCATCGGACGCGCGGAACAGGCGCTGCAGAAGGCCGAGAAAGACGCTGCCGACGCCGCCGCAGCTCTGAAGGATAAAGCCGCGCTGCGCGCGAAGGCCGAGGCCGAGCTGAAGGACGAGCTGCACAACGTTGAGACGCTGAAAGCAAAGTTCGACGCGCAGCAGAAGGCCATCGAGACGCTCCAGCAGAAACTGCCGCCGTAAACGCCGGCCGTAGCACGGGCAGAAAAACGGGAGAGTGAGAGTTGCCGGCGCGCGACGCGAATCCTACGCGTGTCATCCCACGCACTGCCTTCATCTGTTCGCGGCGGGCTTTGCAGGTAGCTCGGCAGGGCCAAGCTCAGTCAGGATGGCTTCGATCCGCGGCTTGAGAATGGGCAAGTCCTTCTCAAGGACCGCGGCCACCGCATCAAGGTCAACCTCAAAGTAGTTGTGGACGAGAATATGGCGCATGCCCACGATGTCGCCCCAGGGGACCTCCGGGTGCCTGCTCTTGAGGTCCTGCGACAGGCCCCAGCAGGCTTCGCCAATGCGCTGAATGTGGCTCACGACCCAGTTCTGCACCAGCTCATCCCGATCGAACGCCGCACGCCCCTCCGCGGTGTATCTCCTGATGCGTTTGATGGCGGCCTCCAGGATATCAAGCAGCCGTTCACGGTCGCTTCTCATACCGGCATGACCTCGTGCAGAACGCGCTCCCGAATCCGACTCCGCAGACCCTTGTCTGTGACGACATCCACTCTGCGCCCCAGCAACGCCTGCAAGTCCATGAGCAAGCCGCCCATGTCCAGCAGACTCCGGCCGCGTTCCATCTCGACCAGGAAGTCAACATCGCTTCCCTCGTCGTCCTCGCCACGGGCGACGGAGCCGAAGACGCGGACATTGTAGGCGCCGTGCTTGCTCGCGATGCGCAGGATCTCGTCACGCTTGGTTCTCAGCACTTCGCGCATTCCCATCGCTCTGTCTCCGAAGACATAATAACCTGTCCGCAGTAGTTTGGGAAGCGCGAGCGGCGCACAGGCTGTGACGTCGAGATCGTGCTTCGGACTTGCCGTTCATCTGCGTTCATCCGCGGTTCCATCACGAAGCGACCTCGCGCAGCGCCTTCACCACCTGCGCGGCTTCATCGAGCGTGTTGAAGAACCCCGGTGACAGGCGCACCGTGCCGTTCGGGAACGTGCCGAGATGCTTGTGCGTGTACGGCGCGCAATGCAGGCCCGGCCGCACCGCGATGGCGAACGACTGATCGAGAATCGTAGCCACTTCCACGGGATCGCGGTCCTTGATCGTCAGCGACAGCACGCCGACTTTGCGCGAGAGGTTCCTCGTCCCATAGATGGTGAAACGCTTGTCGCCTTCCAGTTCGCCGATCAGATACTTCATGATTTCCCGCTCGTGCTCCAGCGGCTTGCCCGCGCCCGCCCGGTTCAGGAAGCGCACGCCCGCCAGCAGCCCCGCAATGCCCATCGTGTTGGGAGTGCCGCCTTCCAGCCGGTGCGGCAGTTCGCTCGGCTGATGCGGCTTGGTGCTGTCGCCGCCTGTCCCGCCTTCGCGCCAGAAGCCCAGCGCGTCTTCAGGCAGCCGCGCGCCGAGCAGCAGCGCGCCCGTGCCGGTGGGACCGTACAGTCCCTTGTGGCCGGCCAGCGCCAGCAGATCAATGCACGCCGCTTCCATATCCAGCGGCACAACGCCGCCCGTCTGAGCGGCGTCCACCAGCAGCAGCGGTCCGCCGCCCGCCACGAACGGGACGTTCGTGGTACCACGGGCGTCCCCGCCCGTGGCGGCACGGAGGGTCCGTCCCAGTTCCACGACGGGGTTGACCACGCCCGTCACGTTGGCGCAATGCGTCAGAGCCACCAGGCGCGTCTTGGGCGTCACGGCGCGGACGATCTCCTCCGTGTGCCACGCCCCCTGTTCGGACGGCGCCACGCGGGTGAGCGTGATGAAGCCTTCGTCGGCCATGCGCTGCAGCGGCCTGTTGATGGAATTGTGCTCCAGCGCCGTTGTCACGACGTGGTCCCCGGCACGGAGCACGCCCTTGATGGCCATGTTCAGGGCGTCGCTGCAGTTGAGCGTGAAGATGCAGCGCGCGGGGTCTTTGACGCCGAAGAACTTGGAGAGCGCGTTACGGCACTCGCCGATCATGGCTTCCGCGCCCGTCGCCATGCGGTGGCCGGCGCGCCCCGGGTTGCCGCCGGCTTCGCGCATGAACTTCAGCATGAAGTCGAAGACTTCGGGCGGCTTGGGGTAGCTGGTGGCTGCGTTGTCGAAGTAGATCATGGAATACGTTTCCCTCAACGCCGCGTCGCCGCGCGCCTGCCACGAACGGGACGTTCGTGGTACCACGGGCATCCCCGCCCGCCCACGGCCCTTCCCCTCTCCATCATGCTACGCTGTCGCGCCGCCTTCTGCCAGCGAGCCGCGCTTGACATTCGTCCGGCGTGCTGTAGGCTGCGTTCTGGTTGAGGAAGGAAGTGTCTGTGAGTACAGGTTGCCGCTTTTACGCCTACTTTAGCTATCCCTGGCAGGGGCCAGGGCCGAAGGAGACTGCGTAAACGCGGAAAAAACGTTGCTGCCGTCCCCGAAGCCCTGAGAGCCCCTCAGGGCTTTTTTGTTGCCTTCCGGGTCCGGCGCGATCTTGAGCGGCAGGAAAGGCGACGAAGGAAAGGACAGCATGCGCGGGAAACTGGAGGACCGGAACGTGCGGGAGATCACGCCCTTGATTACGCCACGCGAAGTGAAAGCCAGGTTGCCGCTCAGCGCCGCGGGCGCGGACCTGGTCCTGAAGACCCGGCGCGCGCTCCGCGCGATCATCCACGGCAAGGACATGCAGCGGCTCGTGGTGGTCGTGGGGCCGTGTTCGATCCACGACCCCGAGACCGCGTTCGAGTACGCCCAGGCGCTCAAACGCGTCGCCGACAACACCGCCGACGAGTTGATCATCGTCATGCGCACATATTTCGAGAAACCGCGCACGACCGTCGGCTGGAAGGGCCTCGTTAACGACCCCTTCCTGGACGGCTCCTGCAACATCGCCGCCGGCATGGAAATAGCGCGGTCGCTGCTCTCGCGCATCAACCATCTGGGCGTGCCGTGCGGGACGGAGATGCTCGACCCCGTCGCCCCGCAGTACCTCGCCGACCTGATAAGCTGGGGCGCGATTGGCGCGCGCACCATCGAAAGCCAGACGCACCGCGAGATGGCCAGCGGGCTTTCCATGCCCGTCGGTCTCAAGAACGGCACCGACGGCAGCCTTCAGGTGGCGCTCAACGCCATACTCTCCGCCCGCCACGCGCACAGCTTCCTGGGCATCGGCGCCGACGGCATGACGTCCGTCATCAAGACCACGGGCAACCCGGACTGCCACATCGTCCTGCGCGGCGGCGGGAACAGGACCAACTACGGCCCCCCGGACGTGCGCAAGGCCGCGGCGCTGGCCGCCGACCAGGCGCTCGCCCGCCCGGTCATGGTGGACTGCTCGCACGGCAACTCCGCCAAGGACCACACGCGCCAGAGCCACGTGTGCCGCTCGGTCCTGCGGCAGTTCCGCGACGGCCAGAGGGCCCTTATGGGCGTGATGCTGGAGAGTAACCTGAAGCCTGGCAAGCAAACCTGGAGGGAGGGCGTCAAACTCGCGTATGGCGTCTCGATCACCGACGCGTGCATCGGCTGGGAGGAGACCGAAGCGCTGCTCTACGAAGCGGCGGAAGCGGTCAGGGCCGTGCAGGAGGCGGAGTGCGTGACGGTGAGATAACCGGGTTTCGGGTATCGGCACGGCGCTGCGCCCGAAAAGTGGCGCCGGCGGGTATCTTGGTGGTAGTATTGAGGGCGTGCAAAGAACCTATTACTGTCACGTCGGCGCCGCACGCGCTGGCTGCTACGCTTATCTCAAGCCCGTAGAAAGGGGCCATGCCATGCGCACAAGACTGACCGCCCTTGCCGTAACCGCCTTGGTGGCGGTTGCTTGGGCAGCCACATGGGGCTGCCCCTACGCCTCGGCCGCTGAGAAACCCAAAGCCGCGGATGTGCTCGCCAAGATCGGCGTCACGCGCGGCATCTGCGTCCTTCCCGGCGACAAGGATTGCGAGTTGGCCCTGGAGTTGGCGCGCAACAGCGAACTCACGCTGTTCGTGCAGGTGGCCAGCTACGACGAGATGCAGGCCGCCTGCAAGGCCGCCGATGCCGCCGGGATGAACGGCTCGCGCATCTTCGTGGCCACGGGCGGGCCGGCCCGCATCGGTCTGGCGGACAACGTGGCCGATGCGGTCTTCGCCGCGAGCGCACCCGATACGCCGCAGGCCGAAGTCCTGCGTGTGCTCCGGCCCGCCGGAAAGGCCGTGCTCGGGCCCGAAGTCCTGACGAAGCCCTTCCCCGAAGGCGTGGACGACTGGACGCACCACTACCACGGCCCGGACAACAATCCGCAGTCCCTGGACCGCCTCGCCCGCGCGCCGTTCCTCACGCAGTTCATCGCCGAACCGCGTTACGCTCCCGCGCCGCAGTGCGCCGTGGCGGCGGCGGGCCGGATCTTCATGGCCTTCGGCCACGTTGCCTGGCACCAGCGCGAAGAAGCGATGCTCGACACGCTGATCGCGCTGAACGGCTTCAACGGCACGCTGCTCTGGAAACGCCCGCTGCCTTCGGGAAACATGGTGGATCGCAGCACCATGATCGCCACGCCGGCCGCGCTCTACCTCGCTGAGGGCAAGTCCTGTAAGGTGCTCGATGCCGCGACGGGCCAGCAGAAGGACGAGATCGCCGCGCCCGCGGACCTGCCCGGCGGCACGTTCTGGAAATGGATGGCGCTGGACGGCGGGGTGCTCTACGCGCTGGTGGGCGAGGATGAAGAGCCGGACCCCGTGGCCGCATGGAAGATGACTGGTCACGGCTGGCCCTGGGACAGAATCTCGAAGGGCTACAACACTCCGCCGCGCCTGTGGGGCCAGGGCAAGACGCTCCTCGCCATTGACGCGCAGACGAAGAAGGTCCTGTGGCAGCGCGCTGAGGAGCAGCCGGTAGACAGCCGCGCTCTGTGCATGAAGAACGGGCGCATGTACATCTGTTGCTACGGCAAGTGCCTGGCGTGCCTCGACGCGAAGACAGGCAAGGACATCTGGCGGCGGACGGCCGAGAAGGACGCGGAGGTGTTCCAGGCGATCGGGCCGTACCGGCAGGGGCAGGGCTACGTCGAAGGCTGGAAGACCGCGGTCTATCTGAAGTGCACAGACAAAGCGCTCTACTTTGTCGGGCCGCAGGTGCCGTGGCTGACGGCGCTGTCCGCCGACGACGGCCACGTGCTGTGGAAGTATCCGGGAAAAGACCTGCATGTCGTCATCCGCGACGACGGTCTGTACGTCATCGGCCCCCAGAACAGGGCGAACGACAGCAAGAAGCTCGACGCGCTGACGGGCAACGTGCTGGCGAGCTACGATGTGAAGCGCCGCGCCTGCACGCGCGCCACGGGCAACGCGGACGGCATTTTCTTCCGCGGGCATGAGGGCTCGGGACGCCTCGACACGGCCTCGGGCAAGACGCAGTGGATTTCGGCCGTGCGCCCGTCGTGCCACGTCGGCGTCGTCATCGCCAACGGGCAGTGTTACTGGCTGCCCTGGGCGTGTGACTGCGACCTGCAGATGTTCGGCGCGATGGCGCTCGGCCCGGCCGGCCCGTTCGACTTCGCGCAGAAAGCCACGGATGAAGGGCGGCTGGAGCGCGTCGTGACGACCACCACCGCGTCCGCGAAGTTCGACGCCTCGCCGGCCGACTGGCCTGCGTACCGCGGGAACAACACGCGCACGGCTCAGACGCAGGCCGCCGTGCCCGAGACAGCCAAAGCCCTCTGGCAGCTCGAAGGCACGCTGCCTGGTCCCACGGCGCCAGTGACTGCGGGGGGCCTTGTGTTTGTTGGCGCGGCGGACGGCGCCCTCCGCGCTCTGGACGCGGCAACGAGCAAGGCGCGGTGGACGGCGTTCACGGGCGGCCGCATCCATTACCCGCCGGCGCTCGCCGCCGGCAGAGCGTTCGTCGGTTCCGGCGATGGCTGGGCGTACTGCTTCGAAGCGGCGACGGGGAAGCCGCTGTGGCGCTTCCGCGCGGCGCCCGTTGAGCGGCGCGTGCCCATGTTCGGGGCGCTCAGCTCGACGTGGCCGGTGGCCGGCGGCGTGCTGGTCGAAGGCGACACGGCGTACTTCGCGGCGGGGATCAACGACCTCGACGGCACGCACGTGTACGCGCTCGAGGCCGCCACGGGGAAGCTCAAATGGGAGAACAACACCTGCGGTCAGCTCGATGAGTTCTCGCGGCGCGGCGTGGCCTGCCAGGGCGAGCTGCTCTTCCATGAGGGAAAGCTCTACCTCGCGGGCGGCAACTCGGTGTCGCCCGGAGTCTTCGACGCCGCGACCGGCAAGTGCCTGAACAGCCCGCCCGGCGGCATGGGGACGAGCGCGCCGCGAGGCCGGGAGCTGGTCCTGGTCAACAACCAGGTGAAAGTGTGCGGCCAGCCGTTGCACTCGCGGCCGGATTACCCCGTCTTCGACAAGTCGTGCGACTGGGCCAACCCGGTCGTGGCGGCGCCGAACGGCCGGCTCACCTTGGCCTCGCGCAAGGGCGACCAGGGCGTGACCTGGGTGCTCGCCGCGCAGAAGCCGGACGGTTCGGAACTGTGGTCGCAGCCGCTTCCCGCGGAACCAATCCGCTGGGGAATCGCCATGGACGCCGGCGGCCGCATCGTCGTCACGCTGCAAAACGGACAGGTGCTGTGCTTCGGGAAGTAGTGGCTACGGCCACGGCAGCACGTACTTGCCGTTCTCGCGCTTGTAGGAGCTGATGCCGACGAAGCGGTCCAGCCCCTCCATCTCGCTCCATTCCTTCAGGATGCTCTCGTGTCCGGCCAGGGTCATGACGTCGTATTTCTGGAAGAGCGCCAGGATCTTGTCCGCCTTCTCCGCTTCCTTGGGGCGATGCTGCCGGAACGCCGCCGCGAATTCCTTCGCCAGCTTCAGCCGTTCCGGCGGCAAGGTCTCACCGAAGAGTTTCGGGAGGAGCTCCGCCTGCACCAGGAACGCGGCGCGGCAGAGGTCGCCATGCCCCAGAGGGTCCAGATGCGCCATGCCGTCGTCGCGCGGCGGGCGGTTCTCGTTAAGGTAGCGCGGGACCTTCGTGTAGATGCTGTCGAAGAGCGGCGGTTTGAGCACCTCGCCGTCCACTTTGTAGCCGGCGCGCGCCAGCAGGACGTGGACCACCTGGTCATCCACGTAGCAGCGCACACGGCCAAAAGCGGCCTCGGTCTCCTTTGAATGAGTAACATCCCGGCGCCACGCCAGGACGCGGTACCCGTCCAGCAGTTCCATCTTCATGTGCGTCAGCTCGTGCGCGACGTCCACGTCCTCCCAGCCCTTGCCGAGCGAGATGGTCGGCGTGTTGGTGCGCGGATCGAAGAAATACTGGGCGACGACGTATGTGCCGGGCGCCGTCGGCCGGAAGACGGCCTGCAAGCCGGTCTTGGACTCGACCTCGTTCAGCAGCTTCAGCACGGAGGGCCGCAGCTTCGCCAGCACCGCGGCGCGTGTGATGGCGTTTCCCGCGGACGGCTCAGCCGTTGCGGCTGTGCCGGCATCGCCTGGCAGCGTTGACCCGTGTATCAGACAGGCGGCCAGTATGGCTGTCACGAAAGCATGGTTCATGTCCTGACCTCGCGCCTCACGCCTGCCGTTCAATCGGCAATCGGCAATCGGCAATCGAAAATCGAAAATGCCACTCACCCCTTCACGCCGCCCATCTGTATGCCGCGCACGAGGAACTTCTGCGAGACGACGAAGAGGACGATGAGCGGGATCAGGTTCATCACGCTGGCGGCCATGATGAGGTTGGTCTGCTTGCCGTAGACCGAATCGAAGTACAGCATGCCGATGGGCAGCGTGCGCAGATGCTCGCTCTTGATCAGGATCAGCGGCCAGAAGAACGAGCCGTAGTTGCCCATGAACGTGAAGACCGCCAGCGCGATGAGCCCCGGACGCGCCAGCGGCAGGGCAATGTCCCAGAAGACGGTCCACGGCCCGGCGCCGTCCATCCACGCGGCTTCGTCGAGCGCCGGCGGAATGGTCAGCATGAACTGCCGCAGCAGGAACGTGCCGAAGGCGCTGAACGACGCCGGGACGATCAGGCCCAGGTACGAATCGAGCAACTGCAGCTTCACGGTCAGCACGTAGTTGGGGATCATGGTCACGATGCCCGGAATCATCAGCGTCGCCAGGTAGAGGCGGAAGACCATGTCGCGCCCGCGCCACTGCAGCCGCGCGAACGCAAACGCCGCCATCGCGCTGGTGAGGCACTGCAGGAACGTCACCCAGAGGGCGACGAGGACGCTGTTGAAGTAGTAGCGCGCGAACGGGACCTGGTCGAAGACCTTGGCGTAATTCTCGGGCTGCCAGCGCGACGGAAACGGATTGAGGTTTTCCACTTCGTCAAGCGGCTTGAAGCTGGCGAGCACCATCCACAGGAACGGCAGGAGCATGGTGATGGCGAGGACGGCCAGCAGCCCGTGGCTGGCGATGAACTGGCCGCGGCGATACCACCAGCCGGCGTAGCCGGGCGTGCCGAGCCCACCGCGCCCCGCCGGTTCATACACGCGCACGCTCTTTGCCGCTTCGTCACTCGTCAATAGCTCAGCTCCTTCTGCCCGAACTTCCAGTTGATGAGCGTTATCACGAAGATGATGGCGAACAGAATCCATGCGACGGCCGAGGCGTAGCCGATCTGGTACTCCTGGAAGGCTTTCGTGTAGATGTAGTACGCGAGGGTGGTAGTGGTGCCCGCGGGGCCGCCGTTGGTCATGACGCGGGCCTGCTCAAAGCCGCCCTGCAGACTGCCGATGAAGCTCATGACCACGATGAAGAACGTCGTGGGCGCAAGCTGGGGCCAGGTGATGTGGCGGAAGACCCTCCAGCGGCTTGCGCCGTCAATCTGCGCGGCCTCGACGAGCTCCTGCGGGACGTTGGTGAGGGCGGCGAGGTAGAGCAGCATGTTGTTGCCGCCGATGGCGATCCAGACGCCCATGATGATGAGGGCCTCGCGGGCGCCGATGCCGCGCTGCGCAGCCACGAAACCGACCTGCTCGAC
Organism: Planctomycetota bacterium; assembly: GCA_026692735.1. Classification (GTDB taxonomy): domain Bacteria; phylum Planctomycetota; class SZUA-567; order H5-PLA8; family H5-PLA8; genus JAPLOD01. The sequence continues at coordinate 15,551 of JAPLOD010000506.1, forward strand.
GTCCAGCCCCAGCAGGTTCTTGGTCTCCAGAAGCCACTGGGGCGCGGCGAGCGGCCCGCAGCCTATGGCGTGGAGCAGGTCGTTGATGCCGAAGCCTTGCAGACACCAGTCAATCACCGCGTTGATGGGGCCGAAACTGGGGTTGTAGAGCGCCTTCCAAAGGATCATCAGCGCCACGCCGCTCGTGAACGTGGGCAGATAGAAGAGCGTACGGTAGACTACCATGCCGCGCAGGCGCTGGCTGAGCAGCACGGCCAGGAACAGCGAGCCGCCGATGGCGATGGGCATGCCCAGCATGAGATAGATGGTGTTGACGAAGTAGAGCCAGAATTCGTTGTCCCGCATCAGCTCGCGGTAACCGTCGAGGCCGGTCCACTGGAACGGGATGGTGCGCTGCAGGTTCCAGTTGGAGAAACTGACGGCCAGCGAGAAGACCAGCGGCCCGGCTGTGAAGACCAGGAAGCCGAGGATGTTCGGCAACAGGAAGCCCGCGGCGGCGAGGATATCGTTCTGGCGGCCCTTCACCGGTTCTTCCTCCGCACGATCTCATCGTACCGCGCGCGGGCTTCCGGGTCGCGTTGGAGGTTCTTCTGGACGGGCTTCTTGTCGTTCTTCACCAGGTCCAGTTGCTTCTCAATGATGCGGCTGGCGGCCTGGCCGTTGATGAAGGGGCTGACGCGGTCGGGGACGGCGTAGTCCATCACGTCGCGCCAGACGGCGTTGTAATCCTCCTCCGGGAAATCGGGGTTGTGGAGATATTCGGGCGTGTAGCAGAAGCGCTTGACCGTGGCCAGCGCGTCGGCCTGGGCGTTGATGAGATCGTTGTAGGGCTTGCGCGCTTCGTAGCGGATGAAGTCCAGCGCCTGCTCGCGGTACGGGCTGTGCTTGTTCACGAGCGTCGCGCGCGCGTAGCCGCGGAAGACGCGCACCGGGCCGTGCGGGCCCTCGACCGCGCCCAGGCGGAGGCCCTTGCCTTCCTTCTTCTTCTCCTGCTGCACGGTCCGCAGCGTGCACAGCCACCAGCGTCCGCCGATGGCCATGGCCCCTCTCCCCCCGGCGAAGTAGGTGATGGTGCCGGAGCCCCAGCCGCCCGCGGTGGCCATGGCGGCCTCGTCCGCGGGCGAAGGCATCACGTTGTACTTGTACATCAGGTCGTGGAGGAACTGGATGCCGGCGATGGCTTCAGGCGTGTCGAGAATGCAGCGCGTGCCGTCCTCGTTGTACACGTCGCCGCCCCACTGCAGGACGAACTGGCGCCAGTTCCACCAGTCGCACAGCAGGCCGAAATGCTTGATGCGCCCGCCTTCGCGGACCGTGAGCTTCTGCGCGATGGGGATGAACTGCTCCCAGGTCCACGGGCCGGTGGGGTACGGGAGGCCGCAGGCGTCAAAGAGGTCCTTATTGTACCAGATGGCGTTGGCGGAGACGTTGGTGGGGAAGCCGTAGGCGCGGCCGTCGAGGACGAAGTTGGGGAAGGCCGCGGCCCAGACGTCTTTGTCGTAATCAATCTCCTTGCGGAGTTCCTCTGTGATGTCCCAGGCGATGCCGGACTTGACGTAGCCGGAAAGCTGGAAGCCGTCGTAGCAGTCGAAGAGATCCGGGCCGACGGCGGCGATGGATTGGACGATGACCTTCTCCATGCCGGTGTTGGTGGGGTCGAGGCGGAGATCGTACTGCGGGTTGAGCTTGCAGAAGAGCTCTATCTGTTCGCGGCGCGCGGGGTTGTCGTCGCTGACCCACAGCAGCGGGACCTTGCCGGTCCCCGTGGCCTCCGGCTTGATGCTCCACGCCACGCAGGAGAGCACCACGAGCACCGCGAACGAAGCCGCGAACAGCCATTTCATGGGAGGCATTACTATCCGTTTTGCGGGGCGGCGTCCAGCGTGGGCGGCGGGCGCTTGCGCATGGCGCGCTCAATGGCCCACGTGGGGAAGAGGACCATGACGACGACGCCGATCAACGTGAGCATTGTTCCGGCCGCCGCGAACTCTTGCGCAGTGCTCAATTGTCCGGACCGCGCAACGGCCTCCGAGTTCAGCATGGCGCTGCACAAGCACACCGCCACGCCGCCGACGGCGCCCAGAAGCGGAGCCCACGCCGTGTAAGGCTTGTAGCCGTAGAGCCATGTCAGAACCAAGCCGAGGAGCGCCCCCGACACAGCGGCGCGCGCGTCCCACGCAGGGTCCCATGCTGTGGGCGGAGTGAGTACACCCAGGCGCACGAACCAGATGCGCGCCTCGACCATCATGATGTCCAGGGTGAGCAACGCCAGCGCCGACAGCAGAGCGTAGCCGGCCAGTTTCCAGCGACGGTGCGCGATAGCGGGGCCGCAGCACATCAGCGCGTACGACGGAATCTGGACGGCCATCCACCACGGGACACCGAAGGCTGAAGGTGTCACTCCGGAGCTGGGGAGGCGGAAAATGACGCACCAGGCGGCGAGAGACGCCGCGCCTGCCGCCACCCCCGACAGCATCCCCGCCGCCAGCGGCGTGCGGAACCAGCCGAACTCCGGTTGGCGTTGCTCTTCCGTCACGTTCGCCTCACC
>JAPLOD010000507.1 GCA_026692735.1 Planctomycetota bacterium
GCCTGGGGCTTGTGAACCCTCTGGTCTTCGTCGCGCCGTTCGACCGCCCCAACCTGCGCTTTGAAGTCCATCCCTGCAGCGCCGGGGAAAAGCCCCGCCGGTTGCGGCGCATCATCACGGACCTGGGCGTGTCCGGTTCGCAGATCGTGTACGTGGGGCGGCGCAAGGACGCGGAGGCGATCGCGGCCGATCTGGAAGGGAGCGGCTTCGGCACGGTGGCCTATCACGCGGGGCTGAGCGCCGAGCGGCGCAAGTCGGCGCAGGAGACGTGGCGGGCGGGAACGAAACCTATCGCCGTCGCGACGATCGCCTTCGGCATGGGCATTGACAAGCCGGACGTGCGCGCGGTGATCCACTATCAGCACCCGGCGTCGCTGGAATCGTATTACCAGGAAGCCGGCCGCGCGGGGCGCGACGGCCAGCCCGCGCGCTGCATCCTGCTCCTCAGCGGCCAGGACAACGCGCTGGCGCAGTTCTTCATCCGGCAGCGGTACCCGACCCGGGCGCAGGTGCTGTCGTTGCTCGCAGACCTGTCGCCCGGCGGCACGCCGCCGGAAGACCTGAAGCTGCTCGGCGATGAGGCCATGAGCGACGAGCAGCGGAACGTCGCGCTGGTGACGCTGCTGGAACAGGGCCTGGTGTGGCGCGATGACGCCGGCAACCTGTGCCGCGACCCGGCAATGCCGCAGCACGTGAACCTGGATCTCATGTTTCGACGCAAGGACGCCGACTACAGACGCCTGGAGGCCATGATGGCCTACGGCAGCGTGACGACCTGCCACCGCGCGGTGCTGCTGCGCTACTTCGGCGAGGCTGTAGCGGATGGTTACCGCTGCGGCAACTGCTCAGCCTGTTCTGGCGGCACAGCGCTCACCGGGCGCGCGGCGGCGCAGGACGAGGCGGCGCGGCTCTTCACGCTGCACCGCGCGGCACTCGAAGCCGGCGGGCCGCTCAGCCCCGACGTGTGGGCGCGCTTCCTGAGCGGCAGCCAATCGAAGAAAGTCCCGCGCGAATGGCGCGAGCTGCCAGGCTTCGGCGCGCTGGGCCACATGCGCGGTGCGGTTGTCGCCGAGATTGCCACACAGGTATTGGACAGCGCTCCAGCGTTCGCGCCCGCGCCGCCGGCACTGCTGGACAAGCCAGCAGTGGCACACCCGCCGCAGCGGCCGTCAGTGCCGCCGGGCGAGGTGTTCTGGCGGTCGCAGAAGCGCGCCTTTGTACGAACCGAACTGGAGAAGCGCACGGTGCCGCGCAACCGCGGGCTGCTCATCCTGCGTCTGGTCGCCGCGCACGAAGGGCGCTTTGCGGCATCCATGGTGGTGGCGGTCTTGCGCGGCGGCGAGCGCAGACCGGCGACGCGGACGGATGAGCTGAAAGCGCTGCCGCAGTGGGGCAAGCTGGCGCGGCTGTCGTATGACGAGGTATTGCAGGACGTGCTGGCGATGTGGGCCAAGGGCTACCTTCGTCCGGCAGGCGCGACGGACAAGAAGCTCACGCTGACAGAGAAGGGCCGCGCCGCGCTGCGGAAGTGAACGGCAGGGCTCAGGGCTCAGGGTTCAGGGTTCAGGGTTCAGGGTCCTGGGTTTCAGGCGTTCAGTGTTCGTGGTTGGTTGTTCGTAGTTTGTGGTTCGTGGTTCGCACTGCGGCGCGCAGGCGGACAACCAGAAACTACAAACCACAAACTACGAACCACTGACCACTCATCATTCCTTCACGCGCACGGACTTGATGAGCACGGTCTCCTCGGGCACATCGTCCATCGGCACCTTCTGCCCCTGCATCGTGCCCGTCTTTGAGCCCGTCTTGGCGGCCTTGATCTTGTTCACGACGTCCATGCCGCTGGTCACTTTGCCGAACACGGCATAGCCCCAGCCATCCGCGGTCTTGGCCGTGTGGTTCAGAGCGACGTTGTCGGCGACGTTGATGAAGAACTCCGAGGCCGCGGAATGCGGGTCCGGCGTGCGTGCCATGGCGACGGTGCCGGCGGCGTTCTTGACGCCATTGTCGGCTTCGTTCTTGATCGGCGGTTTGGTCTTCTTGTCCTTCAGATCGGGCGTGAAGCCGCCGCCCTGGATCATAAAGCCGTCCATGACGCGATGGAAGACCGTGCCGTCATAGAACTTGTCGTTCACGTAGGCCAGGAAGTTCTTGACGGTGCCCGGCGCCTTGTCGGCGTAGAGCTCAATCTCGACCGTGCCCATCGAGGTCTCCATGACGACGAGGGGGTTCTTCTCGGCCGCGCCGAGCCTGCCGGGCAGCGCCAGAGCGCACGCCAACGAAACTGCCATTGCGATCAGTATGGTTCGCATCGTATCCTCGCTGTAGTTGCCGGGTGAGCGCTGCAATCGCGCTTTGCCTTCTGTTTTCCGTGTTCTTCTTTCCGTCGTTTACTGCACCTTCGCCTTTTCCGGGCCGATGGTCTTGGGCGCTTCCTTGGCTTCGGGTTCGGCGGCGGCGGCGGCCGGCGGAGCGGCTTCGGCTTTCTTTTCGAGGCCCAGGTCCAGCTTGAACTGCTTGAGCAACTCCTGGCCTTCGAGCGCCTGGGCCTTCTCTTCCATCTCGATCTGTTTCATGTCCACGCTTTCGACGGCGGCGGCGATCTTGCCGTCGGCCATGGCGGACTTCTCGCGCAGCTTGTCCACCATTTCCTGGTGCGTGGCGTCCACGCCGGCGACCTCGAAGCTCTGGAACACGTCGGCCAGCTCGCCCTTCCACTTGCCGGCCTCGGCCTCGCGAATGGCCTGCATGGCTTCCTCGGTCTTGAGCTTCATCTCGCGCATGTAGCGCTCTTTGAGCTTGAGCAGCGCTTCGTAGCCGGACTTGGCCGCGGCCAACTGTTCCTGGTCGCGGTCGAGGGCTTCCTGACGCTGCTTGAGCTGCACGGCGTACTGGCCGGCGAGGGCTTCGTCGCCGCTGAGCAGGCAGGCCTTGACGCGCGCGGTCAGCTTGGCGATGTCGCTCTTGTACTGGTTGATCTCGTTCTCGATGCGGATGATGCCGCCGCGCGCCTTGGCGATGCCGGTGTTCATCTCGGGCACCTTGTCGCGCATGTCGCGGATATTCTGTTCAAGGATGAGCTTGGGGTCTTCGCCTATGCTGATGAACGCGCCTACGAACGAGCGGAACATGCGCTTAAGACGGGCCCACATAAGAGTCTCCTCCGCGGCGTCGGGGTTGCGGCTTTAGCCGCCAACTATCTTCCCGCTTTTGAGGGGGATTGTCAATGCGCGGCGCGACGCAATCTCGGAACGGACACGGCAGGCGTCTGTCTTGCGGTCTGGCGAGCGAAGGGGTAAGCTTGAAGTGGCCTTACGAAGGGGGTATCCGCCATGGCGCACGATACGACAACGAAGGCAACCACAAAGGCCGGGCTGAGGAATAAGAGAGGAGCCGCGATGGGCAGAGTGTGGGCGGACATCGAGGTCTCGAACGAACTGGACGAGGGCAACGCCAGCGAAGGCAGGCTGCGTGCCGACCAAGTGCGGAAGATCCAGGTCAGAGCCCTGGTGGACACGGGCGCCACGCTGTTCGTGCTGCCCGAGGAGAACATCAAGGCGCTGGGGCTGCGGTTGCAGCGGACGGTGCAGAGCCGCCAGGCAGACGGGAAGCTCCATGCGCGCTCCGTGTGGGGGCCAGCGAAGCTTCGCGTGCTCAGGCGCGAGGTGCTTGTCGAGGTCCAGGCCGCGCCAGCCGGCGTGCCGGCGCTTCTGGGCCAGATCCCGCTCGAAGGACTCGACCTCCTCGTGGATGCCAGGAGCCAGCGCCTTATCCCGAATCCCGAGTCTCCTGATCCTGAAATGGCGCTGGTGGACATGCTGTAGGCGTGGAGGAACACCGCCATGACATTGCACCTGCCGTACGCTCTGCCGGCAATGCTCGTCTGTCTTCTGGCCGTGGCTGCCGCCGGGGGTGAGGAAGCCGCGCCGGCCAAGCACCGCACGGACTGGTTCAAGGACGCGCAGTGGGGAGTCTTCACGCACTACCTCACCGGCGCGAACACCACCGCGGCGGCGTGGAACCAGCAGGTTGAGAAGTTCGACGTGGCCGGGCTGGGCAAGCAGCTCGAAGGCATCGGCTGCAGATACTACGTCATCACGCTGGGCCAGAACTCGGGCCATTACTGCTCGCCCAACGCGGCCTACGACAAGTACGTCGGCATCCAGCCCAGCAAGTGCTCCACGCGCGACATCGTCGCCGAAATCCACGAGGCCATCTCGCCCAAGGGCATCAAGCTGATGCTGTACCTGCCCTGCCAGGCCCCCAACGCCGACCCCATCGCGCAGAAGGGCCTCGGCCTGGCGCAGGGCGCCAGGGACCAGCCCATTGACGAAGCAGCCGCGCGAAAATGGGCGGACGTCATCCGCGAGTGGTCGTCACGCTACGGCGCGAAGGTCGTCGGCTGGTGGTTCGACGGCGCGTACGGGCACGTCCGGTTCAACGACACGATCGCGCGCATCTACGCGGAGGCTGTCCGCGCCGGGAACCCCGAAGCAATAGTGGCCTTCAACCCCGGCGTGCAGATCAAGAACTGGTCGGCGTCCGACGACTACACGGCCGGCGAGATCAACGAGCCGCTCGCCGTCGAGTGCGACGGGCGCTGGCTGGGCAAGGCGCAGTGGCACATGCTGAGCTACCTCGGTCCGACGTGGTGCGCCAAGCCGCCCCGCTTCAAGGACGAGGTCGTGGTCGAGATCACGCGCGGCATCATCGAGAACGAAGGCGTGGTGACGTGGGACGTGCCGATCCAGCCCAGCGGCCTGATCCCGCAGCCCTTCGTGGACCAGCTCACCGCGCTGCGCAAGGGCTTGGCCGAACCGAGGCGCGCTGAGCCCGAGGGCCCGCCCATCCCGCTGGGGAACCTCGCCTACCACAAGCGCGCCAAACTGCTGGATGTGACCGGCACCAAGCGACTCGACGTCAACAGCGGCAAGCACTTCGCGCGCAACGGCGTGGATGGCGATCCGGACACGAAGGCGCACGCCGGCGGCGAGTGGCCCTGGACGTATCACGTGGACCTGGCCAAGGAGTACGTCATTGACCGTGTCGTCATCACCTTCGACAAGGAGTGCTTCGCCACCCAGTACAAACTCAACCTGTCAGCCGACGGCAAGGAATGGATCACGATCGTGCACATGCAGGGCTGCAAGGGCGGCAGGCAGGAGCATCACTTCGCGGGCACGAAAGCGCGGTACGTGCGCGTTCAGGCGCTGAAGCCCGACGGCCCCGACCAGGAAGGCAAGCAGATGGGCGTGGCGGAGCTGGAAGTGTACGAAGGCCAGAAGTGAGTTTCGATTTTGGATTTTAGATTTTGGATTTTGGATTGGGCGCTGGCAAACGGGCGGCTTCAAGCACGCGAGCGGTGGCTGTCCGATCTCTCAGCACCCTCTGGTCCGGCCTTGCGCTTGCGTCTGGACGCGTACCAGCCGCTGTTGAGCTCGATGCGCTCGTCCCATTGCGCGTAGTTCTCTGCCACTCCCGCGGTGCTCTTGGCGCCGGAGCTCAGGTTCTCCAGGAAAGCGACCACCTCGCTCAACCGCCCTTCAATCAGGTTTATGGCAACAGGACGCGTGGGCGCGTTCGTCTTGTAGTACCAGTGGAACCCGTGGATGAGGCGGTCAATGAGGATCGTCTTCTCCTGCGGAGTGCGGGCCGCTGGAAACGCCTGCACGAAGGAACGGAACTGGTCGAGCACCGGCTCCGCTCCGCTGAGTTGCTTGTGTTGGATGGTCTTGAAGTAAGCAGCCCACGCCAACTCCCAGCCGCACTTACAGCGGAGCACTTCGTCTTTTCTGCCGGCGTGTACGACAACAGAGGCACATCGTGGACACCGCGCCTTCCCACGCACCGCGTCAACGGCATCGAGGAAACTCTGGCACCTGGCCAACAGGCCGTAGCCCACCTCGTTAATGAGTTCTTCGTCGTAGATGCCTTTGGCGTCCGCTTCGTAGAGACGACGGATCTCCCGCTGCGTCACTCGGGGCGCCCACGTGGGCAGCATGTTCTGGGGCTGGGTGTTCATCTGCCTCTCACGCTTTGTGGACCGCCTTCCCGCGCCCGCATCTTCCGGCAGCGGGACACGCCAAGGGGTGCTACACGCCGCTCCAGTCCTCGACGCTGACGCCCTCCAGTCCGAGGAAATGCCGCGGGTTCAGCGTCGCCACCACCAGACCGTGGACTTGCGCCGTGGCGGCGATGAGCAGGTCCAGGTCGGGCACGGGCCGGCCGCGCTGGTGCAACTGGGCCTTCAGACCGGCGTAGGCATCCGCCACCTCGAGGTCCACCGGCAAGGCGGGCAGCCTTCCGCGCAGCAGCGTCCGGTAGGCTTCGGCAAGTTTTCGCGAGCCCTTCAGGTGAATGCCGTACTGCACTTCGGCTTCCACCAGCACGGAGGTGGCGAGGTTGCCGTCGCCAAGACGCTCCCAGCGCCGCACCACCGACGGGAGGGGCCGGGGCCGCAGAGGCTGGCAGAAGACGGACGTGTCCAGGAGGTGCGTCGGCATACGGAACGCTCACCGCAACGGGTTACGCCAAGTGCGGCGGTCGAGTTTGCGCACGGGCAACTCGAAGTCTTCATCCAGCGGGCCGTGGGCGCGCTCGAACTCCCTCCGTCGCGCCCAGACCGACTGGCGCGGCGCGTCGTCCAGGCAAGGCGCGATGACCACCCAAGGACGGCCGCGCCGGGTGATCCGCACGGCGCGGCCGGTGCGCGCCACCGCGTCGCAGATCGCAGACAGCCTGGTCTTGGCTTCGAACAGCCCCACGCTCTTCATGCCCGTATCATACTAGTTGACTAGTTGGTGTGCAACAGAAATCGCGCTTCGCGCGACACCGATGGACGGCCGCGAGGCGTGACAGCGCCACCTTCCTCAACGTGACTTCCGGTACTCTTCGGACTGTCTGTAGAACGCCCAAGCCGAAGGGACAACAAAACAGATAACGCAGGCCACCCCGAGGATCATAGAAAGAATGTACAAGGGACTCTTGCCGCCGGGCACATAGTTGGCGGAAGCAAACGAAAGAACGAATCCGGTGGCCGTCGTGCAGATCAGCAGAATCGCACCCCATGCTCTCCCCAAACAGGCCATGACGAGTCCGAGGACATCGGCGGGCAGAATGAGCAGCGCAATACACCCCATGGCGAGGAGACCAGCAGCCTGATCTCTAGGGAACTCAGCGAACGCAGGTGAACCCTCCCAAAAACTGCTCGCCACCCCAAATACGAAACTGACAATGTACATCGCCAGACCGGCCTGCATGACGCCGGGCATCCGGGGGCGCGGGAGGCCGCCTCGTGGCTGCGCGAAGGGCAGAGGCAGGGGTGAAGGAACAGGGGCGGATTCAGCTCGTTCTTGAGGCGTCCGCCCATCGAGAAACTCGCCGCAGTGCTTGCACTTGATCGCTGCGCGCTTGATTTTCTCGGCACAATAAGGGCACTCTATCTCGTCAGCCGCACCGTTGCCGGCGGCATCATCGGCGGGTCTTGTCGGCTGTCCTCCGACGACTAGCCCACAGGCGTCGCAGCGCGTTGATCCCGCGGGAATAGGTTTCCGACAGCGCGGACACACCAACGACGGGGGCTGGCCGGCCATACCACACCTCCTCAAGTCCCTTTAGTTACGGCTTCACTACGGTGTGAAGCAGAAGGGGAGTCAAGCCTGACCGTGTGCGCTTCCGCTATGCCCCTCACGCCTTGTGGACCGGCTTCCCGTGCGCGGGCCTGGCGTTCCGGGCGGCGGGCCGCGCGTTGCCGCGCGCCGCCACCAATGCTTCCCGCACTGCCCGCGGACAGGGCCAACGGGCTCAGCCGTCGAGGACCCAGCCTTCGCGGTACTTGCGGCTGATAAGCTGGTTGGCCTCTTCGCAGTTGGTCACGCGGCCTTTGGCGCCGTCGTACTCCAGCTTCTTCGGCCCAGTGAAAAGCGGCGGCCCCTGCTGCTTGGGCCCCTTGCCCTTGCCCTTGTCCTTGCTCGCGGGCACCTCCTTGACCTGGTCCGGCAGGAACTGCGGCCAGACACGATAGGCCAGCAGTCCCAGGAGCATCGTTTCGATAAGCTTGCCGCCGTAGTCGAAGTTGCAGGTGGTCTTCATATTGCCCTTGGCCGCGTTGATCCACTCCTGCTGGAAGCCGCCCAGCGGCGGGATGAGCTGGTCCTTGGGACGCGGTTTGTAGTACGTCATGTTCGCTTCTTTGCCGTAGGGGATGACCACCCGCTGGTCGAAATCGGCGACGATGAAGCCCTGCGTGCCCTTGAACATCGCGCCGTGGCCAAACCGGCTCACGTCGCCGAAGCCCGGCGGCGGATTGGGGAACATGCCGCCGCCGCCCTGGTACCAGTGCAGGCGGATTTCCTTCCGCCAGTCGTTGGCGGGAATGTCGAACGAGGTGTGCATGGACGGGGGGGTCACGTCGGGGTTGTATTTTTCGCCCTCGGCCTCGGCGCTGGTCGGCAAGTCGGCATCGAGCGCGTTCCAGGCCAGGTCCATGGTGTGGCTGCCCATGTCGCCGATCTGGCCGCTGCCGAAGTCCCAGTACATGTTCCAGCTCAGGCAGTTCGCGCCGGGACCGCCCTTGAAGTAGCCGGCATTGTAGGGGTGATAGGGGGACGGGCCGAGCCACAGGTCGTAATGGAAATTGTCGGGCGGCTGGCCTTCGCCGACCATGTAGCCGGGCTTGGGAATATTCCGGTCGCCCCAGGCGTAGGCGGCCTGCAGTTCGCCGATGGCCCCGTCGCGGACCAGTTCCTTCACGCGGGCGAAGTTGTCAATGGCGTGGCGCTGCGTGCCGACCTGCGTAGCCACCTTGTCCTTGCGCTTGAGGTAATTCGCGCGGACCACGCGGCATTCTTCGACGCAGTTGCCGATCGGCTTCTCGCAGTAGATATGCAGGTTGCGGTTCAACGCCCAGTTGGCGATAAAGGCGTGCGTGAAATCGGTCGTGCAGCACACCACGGCGTTGATGTCTTTCTGATCGAAGACTTTGCGCCAGTCCACATAGGTCTTGGCGTTGGGGAACATCTTGGCCGCGTGGGCGAGGTGGTCTTCATTCACGTCGCACAAGGCCACGATGTTCTCGCTCTTGAGCACGCCAAAGTGGGCGTCGGCCCGGCCCCACGTGCCTATCATGGCGATGTTGAGCTTATTGCTGGGGGCGTCGGCGCCGCGGAGCATGCCGCTCCGCAGAATGAGCAGTCCGGCTCCAGCAGCAGCAGTCTTGAGGAATCCGCGTCGTCGCATGATCGTAGCCTCCGCTTGGTTAGCGCGCTTGTTGGCGTGATGCCGTCACAAGGATATGTACACCAAGCACGCCGGGTTCAAAATGCAAAATGGGGAATGCACAATGGGACCAGCCACGGCCCGCGGCTGTTGGCTCTTAGCTCTTGGCTCCTGGCTCCTGGCTGTTGCGAGCCGCGGCAGCGGATAACCAAGAGCTAAGAGCTAAGAGGCAAGGACCGTGCGCGCGGCGCGCCGGGTCTTGATGCCGAGCCAGATTGCTACCACGTAGCCGGCAACGCCGAGGAGGATCAGCGGAACGCCCCAGGCGGCCATGGCGCGGCTGACGAAGAACTGCACGGACCCGCCAAAGTGCAGGAGCACACCGGCGAGCAGCAGTGCCGGCGCCGCGAGACCATACCAGTTGGCGGCCAGGAGCAGCAGGCGCGGCAGGGGACTGTGGACCCCCAGAAGGCGCGCCTGCGTCAGTCCCAACACCATGCCGTAAAACACCCAGCCGGCCAGGAGCGGCGTGAGTGCCCATGCGCCCGGGGCGAGGCCGGACAGGTTCGGCGTGGTGAGCGCGATGCCGACGACGTTCCCGAGAAACGCGACCAGCGCGATCAGCTCCAGCAGCGAACACTGCAGGCGGCGGAAGAGAATCCAGGCGAAGTAGGCGCACAGCAGAATGGCGAAGGCCCCCGTGCCGATGGCGGCCGTCCATTCCAGGGCAGGGCCGAACGGCGCGATGTTAGGGACCGTTAGCGGCACGCACAACGTCAGCAGCGCGCGCGCGAAGCGCAGATCGAAGCCCGCGGACGCGCGCGCCAGCGTTCTCATCTCTTCCCGTTTTGCGCGGTCCCAGGCCACGATACGGCGGAACAAGGAAGGTTTGAGCGGCTCGGTCATGGCTGTGTGCCTCCCGCCGCGGGGCCGCTTGTTCTGATTGGAGGCACGCGGAAGCCAACGTCGTCGCCGAGTGTGGGCGCAGGCAGTTCATCGTCCCATATGTGGTTGAGCCCGCCGTCGTCGGTGTTGTTGAGGCCGAGCGTGTAGACGCGGATGGTGCCGGGGTCGCGGTGGGATACCTTCCCTGTCTTCCGATCCTTTACGCGGACGCCTTCAGGATCAACTTTCATGCGCAGCGGCGAAGGATGGAACACACCTGTCGGCACCGCCGGGAGAAACTCGGGGACGAGTTCGTCGAGCGACTTCGGGTCGCGGCCGTGCTTGAGACGGAACTGGAGGAACGCGAGGCCGGCGTCAGTTACCACTCCCCTGTCCTCGTTGGCGAGGAAATTGAGAACGCAGCGGGTGAAAACGGGCATGTCCGTGAAGGTCATGATGGCGGGACCGGCCTGGTGTTTCGCTACGAGCGCCTTGGCTTGCTCCTCGCTGAGGCATTCGCCCCGCGCGGTCCTGTCAACCAACTCGTCTATCACGGCGACGTAGCAGGAGCGTTCCGCACCGTACCAGATGGCACCGCCTTTATCGGGCGCCAGGAATTCGAGGCCCGTGCCGAGGCCCGGCGCTTGCACCGGCGCCGGTATCACTCCTGCAGTGACGCTGTCCAGGATAAAAAGGCAGAACGCCTTTTCGGCGGCGAGGGATCGGGCCGCGCGTGCCCAGCCGCGGCGGTCCAGCCAGAGCGCCTTGCGGTAGGCCGCAAGGTCATCCAGGGAGGCGGGCATATCCCACGTGACGATTGCCTCAAGCGTTCCATCAGCGATGGCGGCGCAAGCCACGCTCACGAGGCCGTTGATGAGCAGCGGATCCACGGCGCATTGGTCGGCCAGGCGGTAGATCGCGGCGATGGACCTGGCGGCGGCCTGATGGTCGCCGGCGTGAGCGGCAAGGCGCGCATGGATGGCCAGCAGCCGGGCGCTGTCGCGCGTCGAAGCCAGATGCGCCATGGGAATCGCCGGGCCGAGGGCGTAGTTCAGGCCCCAGTTGCAGCGGGGTTTGGCAGCGCCGGCGTAGAGAAGCTGGATCGCCGACGCATTGCTGGCGAGGTAGGCGTGCACCTGCGGGAAGTCGAGGAGCGCGGTTTCTTTCGTGACGTTCACATGCGGGTCGTCCGGCCATTGCTGCTTGCCCGGCGCACGTGGGAACGCCACCTTGGCTTTGTGGGCGCGGGCGTAGTCCAGGGCGGCGTTCTCCGCCGCGGGGACATCGGGCGGCGCCAGCGCCAGGAGTGCCGCGCGGCTGGCTTCGAGGTGCGCCTTGGGATCGTCGGCCGTGCCGCGGACCAGAAGGACCGCCACGAAGATGACCAGCGCGACCGTGATGGGCAGCCGCCACACGCGCCGGTGGCGGTCGCGGAGATACCACGCGGCGAGAGCTGCGTCGGGATGCGGGGCATCCGAGCCGCGCGCGTCAACAAGGCGTCCGGGAACCGCTCCCTCACGGTCGCGGCTCGGATCATCGTCGCCCGCCGTTGGCGGTTCGCTATCCGGCATGGCCGCATTGTAGCAGAGGACGTGGCAGGGGATAGCCAAGAGCCAAGAGCTAAGAGCCAAGGATCGCACGCGCGGCGCGGGAGACCTTGCGGCCAAGCTCGATTGCGACGCAGAGGCCGAGCAACCCGGCCCACACCAACGGCCCGCTCCACGCCAACATTCCTGATCCTGCTATCCAGCGGGAAAGGCCACCGAAGTAGAGCAGCAAGCCGGCGGGCGGAATGGCCGGATCACCAGCGCTTCAGCTCGCCACAGCAGTGTTTGTACTTCATCCCGCTGCCACAGGGGCAGGGGCGGTTGCGCGCGTGCGGCCCGCCGACGTCCGCGTCGGGGACGCAGTCTGGGAAGCTTGGCAGGGCTGTCGCCGGGTCGGCGCCGCTCTGATCCATCCGTATCCAGTCCGCAGCCCCGGAACGGAGGCAGGCGCGGATGATACAGGTCGAGACTTGCGGCGCGATGCGCGGGTCGTCCACGCTCTCAGCGTCAGCGCCGAGGCTCGGGCCCAGAGCGCGCAGCGCTTCTTCGATGGCATCCAGGGCGTCGGAAAACACCGGCAAGTCGGCGCCCGTGGACATCTCAAATCCGGGCAACGAAAGCAGCCGGCTGGCGAACAGGCGGCCCTTCCTGGCAGTGCGGCTGAGGTTCCTGTTGACCATAAAGACGCTGCTGTCCCGCAGGAGATCACGGCATTCGACCCCGACGCCGGGGACAATGCTGGAGATGGAGAGCACTGCGTGGCGCGCGCCGGCCATCGCCTGCAGGGCGAGTTCCTCGTCCGATCCCGCGGCCGGCGGGTTGCGGCGCATATAGCGGGCGGCCGCGCTCAGCCCGGCGACGGGCATGTTGTAGACGCAGTAGTCCATCAGTACGTTCAGTTCGTGCTCAGCCCGAAAGATCACTACGCCTCTGTGCCACAGCCCGAGTTTCCGCGCGGCGGCATCGAGGTCCCACTTGCTTATCGTGCTGGGGATGACTCCATGGAAATTGTGGACAACGTTGGACAATCTATCGTAGTCTACCAGGACGTCGGCCTGGGTTGCGATCACGAGTAACCTCGCCCTCTCCCCCCATCATCAGCCGTCCCCCAAAACTCCCGGAGGCATTATCGGCACGGTGGGAACCGGGATTGAGTAAAAAAGGGCGGATTCTGGGCGCCTGCCGGCCCAGCAACTCCGGCAGTTGACTTCGGGGCTTGGCGTGATAGGTTCTGTGGCCCGTGTGTAAAGCCGAGTCCAGCCCGTGTCGCGGGCGGAACGGGGGAACCGTGACAGTGGGGTGAATCCTGACGTAACGCGATTTGGCAAATCGCGCTACAGTAGTAGGCAGGAGGGGAGCCTGAAGTCCCTAACCCGTCAGCTAACCTCGTAGGCATGTTCAGGGCGCGCAACAAACGTTCTCGCCCACAGGCGGTTTTCTGAGGCGGTCTTCATAACTCGATAAGTTGTTGTCGGCGGCCGGTACGCGCAGGTTGCAGGCCCGTAGCGCATCGGTTGCTGAGGTTTCATGCCGCGCTGCCGGACGTCGCCGCACGGGAACAGGACGCGGCGTGTCGTCCCGCAATCCTCCGGGTTGTGGCACGGTACGTGATAGGGGATTTGAGGAACATATTCGGTATGCCGGTGTTCACTGAACGTCCGCGGGAACTGCGCTGGTACCATGCCGCGGGGATGCTGTTTGGCGACTGGGGCACGTCACGGCTGTACGTGATGGGCCTGGCGTTCGTCATGTCGCTGCATGCGTCCTTCTGGTACGTCGCGGCGATCTGTGTCCTGATGGCGGTGGTCGGCTTCTCGTACACGATCATCTGCGCGCATTTTCCGGACGGCGGCGGCGTGTATTCGGCGGCCAAGCACCGCTCCCGTTCGCTGGCTGTCGTCGGCGCGCTGCTGCTGATCGTGGACTACATCGTGACGGCGGCGCTGAGCGCGTACGAAGGCTTCCGTTACATACTGCCCAACGATGTTGATCCCGGGTACGCGATGTACGCGGCGGTGCTTTCCATTGTGGCGATCGGGGTGATCAACGTATTCGGGCCGCGGCGCGCGGGCTTCCTGGCGCTGGTCGTGGCGCTGGCGTCGGTGGTCTTCTACCTGATTATCGGCGGGTTCTGTCTGGCCAAGAGCGGACACGCGGTCATCGAGCGGCCTCACGAGAGCTTCGGCCTGCAGTGGAACCATTTCGTCAACGTCATTCTGGCGCTGTCCGGCGTGGAAGCCATCGCCAACATGACGGGCATCATGGGCGAGCCCGTCGCGAAGAACGCGCGGAAAGCCATCTTCGTCGTGCTGCTGGAGGTCGTGACCCTTAACCTGGTCATCGCCTACGCCATGAACGCGCTGCCGGATTCCTTTCTGGCCGGAGAGTCGTTCGTGGACAAGCAGGACCACATGGTGAAGCTTGTCGCGACCTACTACGTGGGGCCGCGGTTTGCGGCCGTCTCAGCGTTCTTCTTCGGCCTGCTCCTGGTCTCCGCGGCCAACACGGCGATCAGCGACATGATCAGCATCCAGTACCTGATGGGGCGCGACAAGGAGCTGCCCGACGCGCTCACGTCCCTCAACAGCTTCGGCGTTCCGTGGCTGGCCCTCATCGGCGCCACGGCAGCGCCTGCCGCCGTGCTGCTGGTCATTGGGGCGCACATGGAGGTTCTGGCCGGCATGTATGCCATCGGCGTGGTGGGCGCGATCACCATCAACCTGCTGGCGTGCGGCAGCAACCTGAAGCTGACGCTGGCCAAGTGGGAACGGGGCACGCTGCTGGCGGTGGGCGGCGTGGTCGGCTGCATCGGCGTGACGGTCGCCGTGGACAAGCCCGCCGCGCGGAACTTTGCCCTGATCGTCCTGGCAACAGGACTCCTGGCGCGATACGCGGCTCAGCGCGCGAGGATGCGCGTCCCCGCGGTTGCGCCGGCCGCGGCCGTGGCGGAGCTATCGGGCGCAGCCGCCCTGATGCACGAGCGCATCCCGCCGAGCATGCCGCGCGTGCTGGCGCCCCTGCGGGGGAACCCGAAGCTGTTCCAATTCGCCGTCGGCTACGCCAAGGACAAGAAGGCCGCGCTGTTCGTGTTGTTTGTGCGGGAGGTCGCCCTGGCGTTCAAGGAGCGCGGCGGCCCGCTCGCCACCAGCAGGGTGACCCTGGCTCACGACAAAGAGGCACAGAAGGTGTTTGCGGACGTGCGGAAGTTGTGCGAGGAAGCGGGCGTGCCCCTTGTCCCGCTCTATGCCGTGCACGACTCGCCGGCGGAGGTCATCCTTGACCATGCGGCGACGCTCGGCGTGGACGCCCTGCTGATGGGCGTCTCGAAGCGCGGCGCGCTGTGGAAGACGCTGCGCGGCGACGTGCTGCAGGAAGTGATCAACTACCTGCCGCAAAGCATCCCGCTCTTGATCCACGCCTGAAACAGACGGGGCGGGCACGCGCCCGCCCCGGGGTCTTGGGAGACCAGACGTCTTACACTCGGTTCAGCTTTGACGGCGGCGTGATGCCCCGCCGCACGGGCGTGAACTCCGGCTTCGGCACTCCAAGCCACTCCTGCAGCTCGTACTGCGAGTACTTCGGCGGGCCGTTCCGCAGCAGCAGTTTGTCTATGAACACTTCGATGCGGTCCGCGGCGCGCCGGCCGATGATCCGCTGCTCGATGCGGGCGCCGAGCGGCGTGGCCATGTTCAGGTCCGCCATGGGGAGCATCGTGACAATGATGATGGCCGCCGCGGCGACGCGGGCCACCGGGTTATAGATCGGCCGCAGCAACCAGAAGAGGCGCTTCACCGGCTTGTAGCCCGCCGTGAGGCGGGCCAGCGTGCGGGCGACGAGGTCCGGCGGCGGCTCCAGCTTCGGCAGCCGCGCCACCTCTGCTCCGGCGCGCACCAGCTCGGGTTCCTGCAGATCATCGGGC
Organism: Planctomycetota bacterium; assembly: GCA_026692735.1. GTDB lineage: Bacteria > Planctomycetota > SZUA-567 > H5-PLA8 > H5-PLA8 > JAPLOD01. The sequence continues at coordinate 15,565 of JAPLOD010000507.1, forward strand.
GGTCTGTTCTCGTTCATGGGAGCATCCTCCCCTCGGAAAGCGAACTCATTATTCCTGCGGCTTGTCCAGCATCCGGCTCAGCCGCTTCAGCGCCGCGTGCAGACGGCTCTTGACCGTGCCCAGCGCCACGCCGAGCGCGGCGGCCGTCTCCGCCAGGGTCATGTTGTCGTAGAAGTGCAAAAGGACGACTTCCCGTTCGAGCAAGGTCAAGCGTTGCAGGGCGCGCTGCACGCAGTGTTCCTCATCGCACCGTTCAGCATGCTCGCCCGGGGTCTCGTCCCCGGCGGCGACCACACACGCTCGCTCGTATTCGGTGTCGTCCACTCCTCCTTCCAGCGGCACCTCGCCGCGGGTCTTGCGTTTGCGGGCGTCATCCCGCACCAAGTTCACCGCGATGGCCATGATCCAGGGCTTGAAGGCCATCTTCCGGTCGAACGTGTCCCCGGCGCGCATGGCGTGCAGGAACGTTTCCTGGAAGAGATCGTCAGCTCTGTGCCGGTCGCCGTTCGTCAACCGGGTCAGCAGGCTGAACAGGCTCTTCTCGTAGTTCGCCACCAGCATGCCCAGCGCTTCGCGGTTCCCTGCCAACGCGCGGGCGAAGAGCACCTCGTCCGTCACACCAGCCTTCTCGGCAGCCACGACGGGACGGATTGCCGCCGTGGAGCGCACGGCGAGGGCCGGGGCTGTCAAGGGCACAGTAGCTGCGGTCACGCTTCCCCTCCCGTCAGCAGTATGTGATACGTGTGAGCTTGAGGAAAGGTTCACGTGGGTTGCTCCGATTTCCCCTGCTTTGATTCTAACTCGGTCCGTGGGCGCCGGTCATGCAAAATCGCCTTTTTTGCCCGGATTTGCTCCGGTGCCTCGATATGCCTGAGTTATGATATGGGCCGAGGTTGGCCAGCCGCATGGCGGGCCGGACGGCCTTGATGAAATGTTAGGGTAATCATTGGTAGGAAGGACAGGTTTCGTGGCGCACGCGGGCACGACGGCTGACGAGCTCAGGACCTTCGCCATAGGCGTTGTCCGGAAGCTGGCCGCGGCCGGCTTCCGCGCCGTGTTCGCCGGCGGCTGCGTCCGGGACATGTTGCTGGGCGTTCAGCCGCAGGACTATGACGTTGCGACGTCCGCCACGCCCGAGCAAACCATGGCCCTGTTCCCGCGCACCGTGGCGGTGGGGGTGGCGTTCGGCGTGGTCCGTGTCTTGAGCGAGGGAGAGCAGCCCTTGGCGGTCGAGGTCGCGACGTTCCGGGGCGAGACGACGTATTCCGACGGCCGCCATCCGGACAAGGTGTGCTTCACGGACGAGGTGGAGGATGTCAAACGGCGCGACTTCACCGTAAACGGTCTGCTCTTTGACCCGCTCAAAAACGACGTCCTCGATTATGTCGGCGGGCGCCGCGACCTGGAACGCAAGCGCCTCCGGGCCATCGGCGATCCGCGGCAGCGCTTCAAGGAAGACCACCTGCGCATGTTGCGGGCGGTGCGGTTCGCCAGCACGCTGGGCTTCGAGATTGACGTGACGACGCTGCGCGCGATCAAGACCAGCGCGCCGCGGATCACGGCCATCAGCGCCGAGAGAATCCGGGACGAGCTGAGCCTGATGCTGACCGGCCCCGACCCGCGCCGCGCGTTCGAGCTGCTCAAGAAGACGCGCCTGCTCAAGCACGTCCTCCCCGAAGCGGACGCGATGGAAGGCGTGCCGCAGCCGCCGGAATTTCACCCCGAGGGCGACGTGTGGGTCCATACGCTGCTCATGCTGGGGCACCTCGAGGACGCCTCCGTGACGCTGGCCCTGGGCGTGCTGTTGCATGACGTCGGGAAACCCGCGACGTTCGAACAGGCGGACCGCATCCGCTTCAACGAACATGAGCGCGTCGGCGCGGAGATGGCAGAGAAGATCATGGCGCGGCTGAAGTACTCCAGCGAAGAGGCCGAGCGCGTCAGCGACCTCGTGCGCCAGCACATGATCTTCAAGGACGCGCACAGGATGCGCCCCGCCACGCTGAAGCGCTTCCTGCGGCAGCCGCATTTCGACGAGCATCTCGCGCTGCACCGGCTGGATTGCCTGGCGTCGCACGGGAGCCTGGAAGCGTACGATTTCTGCGTGGCCGCGTTGCAGAAGCAGAGCACCGAGACGCTTCGCCCGCAGCCGCTCATCACCGGCCGCGACCTGATCGCCCTGGGCCTTGAGCCTGGGCCGCGGTTCAAAGCGATTCTCGCGGAGGTCGAGGACCGGCAACTGGAAGGAACGCTGACAGACAAGGAATCGGCGCTGGCGCACGTGCGGAAGATGCTGGCCACGCCGGATCAGGGGTAGTGGCATGGACGAGGGAGAAACGCAACCGCGAGAGACGCCGGGACTCGACCCGGAAACGAGAAAGGCGCTGGCGTGGAATGAACGGCTGGCCGCGCGCGGCAGGAACTACCACATCTGTGTCATCGGCGGTCTCCTCGCGCTCGCACCCCTTCTCGACATGGTCATCCTTTGCGTGTTCGGCGCTGTTATGCCCGGAGAGGTGCTGGGGTTCGGCCTCGCTTTGGTTCTGGCAGCGGGGATGGGCATTGCGGCCGGTCACTACACGTGGAAGGCGATGAACCGCAGGATTCTGGAACTCCGGTCCGGCGAGTACGTTGGCCGGCCGCGAGATCTGCGGGAATGCCACACAATGCTTTTCATGGGGTACTTGTGTGGTTACGCTGCGCTTTTTGGTGCGGCACTGTGTCCTCGACAGGTTGTGCCGTTTGCGGTCATGCTCTCCATCATAGGAACGGTAGTGGTTGGGTGGGCGGCTGTGAAGAGGACATGGTTCCACGTTCGGGCCGACGATTCCGTCCGCAAACAGAAGTATGCGATTCCCGTATTCCCATGGCAAGCCGCGTGGCTCATGGTGCTTATTTCGGCCTTGCTCGCCATCATGGCCTACTACTTCGCCGTCGTTCGGATTGAGCGTGACTGGTTCCCTGTCTGGCGTCCACCGCCTGTGTAGCTGCCTGACGCCCGCAGTCACGCCGTGACTGTGCGCTTTCGATGAGTTGGTGTATTCCCCCTTTCGGACTGACGGCCTGGACAACTGTACCCAATTCGTGCTACATCGTCACGAGCGAAAGGACGGGCGCCATGAGCAAGAGTGCGGTCATCAGGGCGAGGGTCGAGCCGGAGCTGAAGGCGGATGCCGAGCACATCCTGCATCAGCTTGGCCTCTCCACGACTCGCGCCATAGCCATGTTCTACAGGCAGGTGGTCTTGCGCCGGGGGCTTCCGTTCGATGTCGTCATCCCCAACCGAACCACCCGACGCACGCTTGAGGCAACCAACGCCGGGCGCGAGGTCATTCTCTGCAAGAACGCCGATGACATGTTCCGGAAGCTGGGAATCTGATCTGTTCGAGGAATAGGAACGTTCGAGATCGGACAGCATGGCCGAACTGAATCCGAATCCTTCGCAGCCCCCCGGCCCGCCGGACGACTACAGCGCGCGGCAACTGGAGAAACTGGAGCGGCGGCTGGCGGGCGGGAAGAGGCGGTTTGTCCTGCTACGGGGCGTGCTGTGGCCCGTGTTCGTCGTCCTGGTGATGTCCGCAGTCCTTTGGCTCATGGGGAACCCTCATTGGCACTTGCTGCTGAAGTGGGTGGTGGCCTACGTGGCGCTGGGTCTCGGTGGAGCCCTTTACGCGTGGAAGGCGCTCCCCAAACGCATTGCGGCAATCCGGTCCGGGCGATCAGTGCGCGTGCCGCGAGACATCAAGGAGGCGTTCTTCATATTCAACGCAGGCTTCCTGATTCAGCTCGCCCCCCTTCTGTTTGTCCTGCATGAGAAGGAATCCGAAACGGTCAGGGCCTTCGCGCTGATGATGCTCATCTCCGGGACGGTCCTGGCGTGCTGGGGCGTAGTCAACCACATCCGCGCTGTGCGACGGACACCCAGGGAACAGCGCCACCCGACGGCCAACTGGCTGGCCACGTTCGGCCTGTTGCTGTGCCTTGTACTCGGCACCGGGGCCGGGTGTCTTGGCTTGTTCTCTGACCAGGTCGCGGACTGGCTTCTGCATCCAAACCGCAGAGAAGTCGAAGAGGTGCTGCGCGAGGCCGCGAAGGTGCGGCGCGGGGCCGAGGAGGCGACCAAGAAGGCCGAGCAGCTCCTAAAGGAGATCAAGGAGAAGCAGGCACGCGAGAAGCGCTAACGGGATTCCAGCCGATACACAACCGTGTTCGGCACGGGGCCGGGACGGCGCGTGAGGCGGAACCGTTTGGCGAGGACGCCGCTTGCGTGAAAACCATCGGCGCCAGGTTCCACGGGTTCGAACCTGGTTCCGCCGCGCTTGTGGATAATAAGCTTGGGTTTGGCCTCGCGCGCGTCCACCAGCCAGAACTCGCGAACGCCCGCGGCGAAGTACGCCGGCGGCAGGCGCTTGGTGTCCTTGGCCACGGAACTTGGGCTGACGATCTCAACCACCAGATCGGGACCGCCGTACACTTCAAGGTAGTCGCTCTCATGGCCGGCTTTGGGAGCCGTCACGTACCTGACTCGCCCGGAACGCAGGCTATCCCAGGAAATGAACGACAGATCCGGCTCGCAGGCAAGGTCGGCCACGTCGGAGACGATGAGTGTGTTGTCGGGCAGAACCTGGCCAAGGTTGCCCTGGTTGACCAGGCGCGACAGCTCCGTGATGATGGCGGCGTAAGCCAGACCGTGGGACGTAATGCGGTTAGGACTCATATCAACCTCGATCTGCCCCGCGATGTAGTCAACCCGCCCGCGCTCGGGGAAGTCATCCGCTGTCGCCCAGCGGCGGAAGTCCGCGAGCGTCTCAATGCCGGAGGGTATCACAACGTCAGGTTCAAGCACGACGATAGGCATGGCCCGTTCCTTTGTCCATCATTGTACCGCAGTCTTGCCGATGTTCAACACTTCCTCGCTTTCCTGTGCGCGCCGTAGTGTCCCTCGCCAAAGCCGCCCTCTTGCGTTATCCTGTTGCGCTCCATGGCAGCCAGTGCGAACGGGGAGAAGACTGTGCCGGCGCAGCAGCCAGGCGTGGGGAAGCCCGCAGCTTCCACGTTGGGGCCCAACCTGATTGCCGGCGCGCTGACCGCGCTGGTGACGCTGAGCTATTCCATCAGCTACGGCACGCTCATCTTC
>JAPLOD010000508.1 GCA_026692735.1 Planctomycetota bacterium
GCTCTCCGGCGGAGAGAAGCAGCGCGTGGCTCTGGCGCGGGCGCTGGTGACGGAGCCGCCGGTGCTGCTTCTGGATGAGCCGCTGGCCGCCTTGGATGCGAACGTGCGGGGGCGGCTGCGGCAGGTGCTGAAGGATGTTCATGGGCAGAGGGCCACGGCGTTCCTGCACGTGACTCACGACGTGGACGAGGCGCTGCACCTCGGCCAGCGGATCGGCGTGCTGTTGAACGGCCGGCTGCAATGCGTGGGCACGCCGGAGGAGGTGTTCCAGCGCCCGACCGACAGGGACGTGGCGGACTTCCTGGGTCTGCAGAACGTGCTGGCCGTTGAGCGGATATCAGCCGGGACCTACGCCGCGCATGGCGTCGCCATCCATCTTCCGGATACTGTTGCCAGCGTCTCGCACATCTGGATCAGACCCGAGGAAATCGTGCTGTCGAGGCAGCCGTTCGGCTCAAGCGCCCGGAACCAGTTCCGCTGCCGCGTTGCGGGCTGGGAACACAAGGGCGGTCTTATCTCGGTCAGCGTCACGGTTGATACGCTGCCGCTGACGGCACTGATCACCTATGCGTCGCATAAGGAACTGGCCATCGAGGCGGGCGCGGAATTGTACTGCACGTTCAAGAGCACGTCGGTTCATTGCTTCTGAAGAAAGCCGCTGCGGTCCGGTTCCGCGCGATGCGTTGGAGGTGGATTCCGTCCGGGGCGCGAATTACACTTGAAGATGGCGCGGCATGAGACGCTCTATCTGATGTCGTCAACAGGTACACGCTCATCCAGAGGAGCTGATGGTCGCGTCGAGTCTCCACAAGCAGAAAGCCAGGATCGTTGCCACGGGGCTGTTCATCTGCGCGATGGGGTTCTGTTTTCAGGGCTCTCGAGGGCTGTGGGCTCCCGATGAAGGCCGGTATGTCTCCGGCGGCGCAGCAATGCTCGACGCCGGCGATCTGCTTGTGGCGCGGCCGAGCCACCAGCCGTATCTCAACAAGCCTCCGCTCACGTTCTGGGGCATTGCCGCAGGTCTGAAGCTCTTCGGCTGGAACGAATGGGGTGCGCGCGCGTTCAACGCGGTGTGTTTCATCCTGACGGCGATTGCGGTCGGAGTGCTTGGGTACTGCCTATGGGGCGCCGGCGAAGGCATCCTGGCTGCCCTCGTCTACGCGACGCTTGCGGCGCCGGTCGCAGCGGCAAGTGTCATCACGCCCGACACGCCCCTGACCCTGTGGTGTGCCGCGGGGCTGCTCTGTTTCTGGAAAAGCGTGTACTCGCCGAGCCACAAGGGGCCTTGGAAGGTGCTGCTGGGTCTTGCCATCGGCCTGGGGGCTCTGACCAAGGGACCGGCCGCCTTCATCCCGTGCGTTCCGATGTTTGTGTACCTGTTGCTGACGAGGCAGACGCTGAAGTTCTTCCTGACGCCGTGGCTGCTGCTGGCCGCGGCCGTGTGCCTCGCGGTGTCGGGGTGGTGGTACGTCGCGGTGATCCGGAGCATTCCCGGCGCCGCGGAATACCTTTGGAGCAGCCAGGTCTGGGGACGTCTGGTCTCCGACGAGTACAAGCGCAGTCCGGGCGTCTGGAATGGGGTGCTGCTGTACGGCCCGATGCTGACGGCGGGAACGTTGCCCTGGTCGCTGGTGGCTCTGATCGCGCTCCTTCGGCTGAGAAAGCCGGTGCACACGTTACGCTGGTGGCGGCAGCTTCGGGAGCGGCCGGCCGTCCTGCTGTTGCTGCTGTGGGTTGCGATCCCAAGCGCGGCTCTGGTGCTCGCCAGTTCGAAGCTGCCGCTGTACATCCTCCCGGTCTTCCCTGCGATTGCGCTGCTGGTGGCGCGCGTGTGTGCTTGTGCCGCGGCGAAGAACGCGGTTGTGCCGCCGCTTCAGCCGACTCCCCGCCTTGCTCTGGTGGCGGGCGCCTGGGGCGTCGGGTTGCTGGCGCTGAAGATCGGAGCCTGCTACTGGCCCATGGACCGCGATATGCGCGCGTTGTGGGAGGAAATGCGCGCGAGGATGCCCTCCGGCCCCCATTGTGTGGTGGCGGTGGATAAGGACCTCGGGGGCGTGGCCTTCTACAGCAAAGAATGCGTGATAGAGGCCACCACGCTGGAACGTCCCTACCCGGATTTCGTGCGCTCCTGGCCGTTGGACGACGAGATTGCAGCGGCGCGCGACTGCGAACTCCAGCGCGTGTTCGTGACCAGGACTCTGGCTAAGGAACTGGCGGCCGCCAAGAGGCAGGGCATGGCGCCCGTGTGCGAACGGTTGAGGCAGGCCGGTGTGGCGTTCGAAGAGGTAGCTCTGACTCGGGAGCGCCGGATGATTGTCTGCCAGCCGGGGCACGATCGTCCCGGTGTTGCGCGGCTCGCCTTCGTGTACGACGACGGCACCAGTGCGATCGGGGCGTCCAACCTGGCCGATGCGCTGTACCGCCTGTCACGCGAGGTCAACGTGCAGGGGATCGTGTTCCTTCACCACGCGTACTGCCCATTGAGCCGCGCGCGCCAAGAGGCCGGTTGGCGGCCTTACGAGCGCGTTCTGCCGCGCGAGATACCGTTGTACGCCGTGGCTCCCGATGGCCCCGACTGCCAGCCTGCGGCGGCGATCCGCACGCCATGCGGTCACGTTGAGGTGTTCGGCGGGGGGATGCTGCAGGTCTGTTGCGCCGAGACCGGGAAGGCGGGCCTGGACAGTTGCGAGGGGCGGGACGCGCCGGGTTGTTCGTATCCGGCCGGTGCCGCAGGGTGGAGAGGGCTGGCGGTACATGAGCTCCCATCAGGGGAGATGCCCGCGGCGCTGGGTTCCTGGCTGGCGCAGCAACGCGTACGGTTCGTTGTCAGCTCCGATTACCATCTCTGCACGCAGGCCGGCGCGGGGCAGGACTACGACAACCACGACCTGCTGGCCGAAGCGAAGCAGGCGTCAACGCTCGCATCTTTTGCGCCGGCGGAGAGCGCCAACAGGCAGTTGGTGCTGTTGGTCGAGGCCAGCGAAGGCGCATGCAGTTTCCGCCTCTACAACAGCGTGCGCAGCCTGCTGGCACAGTGGTCCCTCGACGCTCGCAAGCCCTAACCGCCGCCCACAGCAGGAAACAGCGAGACAACATCGCCATCCGCGAGCTTGCGGTCGAGCTTGGAGTGTTGGCCGTTCACCAGGCAGAGGAAGACCTCGCCTTCGCAGATGCTGAGAAGCTGGAGCAGGTCCCGGACCGGACAGGGCACGGCCAGTTCCAGCCGCTGAGTGCCGAAGCGGCCTTCACGAAGAGCGGCGAACAGGCGGACTTCAACCTGCATTGTTGCGGCCCCAGGCCCTTTTCGGCGCCGGCGTTACTTGACGGCCAGTTGGGCGAGCTTCTCCTCAGTCGGCACGCCGGCCGGAGTCCAGCCTCGCTCGCGGTAGTACTCCGGCAGCAGTTCGCTCAAACGGTGCACCTTGCCCTTGGCGCCGCCTTCGAGCAACGGCTCCTTAAGCAGGCGCTTGGGCAACGTGTCCTGGTCCGGACTGATGCCGGCGGCGAGGTTGAAGAGGCGTTCCATATTCCAGATGCGTTCGCCGGCAGCGAGAAGCTCGTCGGTGGTCACGCTGCGGCCGGTGACGACGTTGTACATGTCGCGGTAATGGTCGGGTTTGACGGCGAACGAGGTGAACAGGCACAGGCCCAGCGAATCAATGACGGCCGTGAGGTCCTGAAAGAGCTTCGCCCACTTCGCCTTGCCCTCGATACTGTGCGGGTCGAGCTTCTCCGGGATGCCCAGGACTTCCGCCGAAATCATATAGCCACGCACGTGGCAGCCGCCGCGGTTGGACGTGGCGTACTGCAGACCGTGGCCCTGCAGGCCGCGTGGATCGTAGGCTGGCAATTCCTGCTTCTTCACGCTCATGGACAGTTCCGGCACGCCGTACAACTCCGCGAACCTGTAGGACCCCAGGGCCATCTTTGCGCCGAGGCCCTCGCCTGCGCCCATCTTTCGTGTCCATTCGACGATCGCGGCGCCTGAGCCAAACTGCAAGGGCGGACCGTCCACCTCGCCGGGCTTGAGGATGCCACGCTGGACCATCTCCATGGCGCAGGCGATGGTGGCGCCGGCGCTGATGGTGTCCAAGCCGTATTCGTTGCACCATTTGTTGGCCTTGATGACGACGCCGAGGTCGCTGACGCCGCAGTCGGCGGAAAAGGCCCAGAGGGTCTCGTATTCCGGCCCGCCGCCTTCAACGTCGTCGGCCTTGCAGTAGCGGCCGCAGGCGATCGGGCAGCGGAAGCAGACATCCTTGCCGGTGAGGTACTTCTCCTTGAGCGCCTCGCCCGAGGCCTGGTTGGCGGTCTCGAAGACGCCGGTCTGGAAGTTCCGCGTCGGGTAGATGCCGCTCTCGTTGATGATGTTCACGAGCACAGCCGTCCCGTACGTGGGCAGGCCTTGGCCGGTGACGCCGTTGGCTTTGATGAGGGCCAGGAGGTCTTTCCGGAGCGCCTCGGCCTTGTCGGGTTGGGCGGCGGCCACCTTGCCTGTGCCGCGGACGACGACGGCCTTGAGGTTCTTCGAGCCCATGACGGCGCCGACGCCGGAACGGCCGGCGGCGCGGTACTTGTCGTTCAGGATGGCGGCGATGGGGCTGAGGTGTTCGCCGGCCGGCCCGATGCAGAGCACGCGCGCCTTGGGTTCACGACATTCGGCGAGCAGGCCGTCGGTGGTTTCGCCGACGAGTTTTCCCCAGTAGGCGGAGGCATCGTGGATCGTCACCTTGCCGTCATGGATCAGCAGGTACGCGGGCTTGGGGGCTTTGCCTTCCAGGATCAGCAGGTCAACGCCGGCGAATCTCAGTTCTGGTCCCCAATACCCTCCGGCGTTGCTGCTGGCCACGGTGCCGGTGAGCGGGCTCTTGGTGATGGCCATGTACCTGCTGGCGGCGGGCATGGTTGAGCCGGTCAGCGGGCCCGTGGCGAAGATAAGCTTGTTGTCCGGCGAGAGCGGATCAACTTTGGGGTCAATCTCCTTCTTCAGGTAGTACGTGCCCAGCCCGCGGCCGCCGATGAACTTGCCGGCCACGGCGCGGTCAATGGTCTCAGTGCTGATCTTGCCCGTCGTGAGGTTGACCCGCACGAGTGTGCCGTAGTAGCCGCTCATGGTCTCACGCTCCGTGGAAAGAGGCCGCAATACCGACTGCCCACGCGCATAATGCCGTCGCGTGTGACGGTTGTCAAATCAACCCCGAAGGGGTTGCGGATGGCAGCCGCGGGTTAGCGGGGCCACGCGCGAGTGGCCGCTCACTTCTGCGGCGGCGAAAGAACCACGGCATCCAACCCGAAGTAATACTTCGGTCCCTTTGACTCGGGGTTCGCTCCGGTTACCTCAACGCGCAGCGTGAACTGGCCGTCCTTCGGTTCGAACACGCCGAGCTCAACGGGCCCGCTGAGCACCGGCTGCCCGTTGTAGCTATCGAACTCTTTCTCCACCTGCTTCCCATTGATCGTGAAGCGCAGGATGCCGTAGTCGTGGCTCTTCGTCGCGTAGAGCGTCACCTTCCTGGCTCCCTCCGCTTTCTCAGCGATCAGCAGCTCAATGAAATCGCCGGGCTTCTTGGCCTGCACGAAGAGCTGACCGTCCTTGCTCCATTGGCCGTCGGCGAAGGGATAGTTGCTCTGCGTCGAATGGGCGAGCGCATCGGACTTGGCGACGACTCTCATCGTCTCGCACTCGATGGCGCCGCGGATGCCGGCCGGGCCCTCGCGCAACGGCATCGCGGCTTCTTCGGGCGCCGGCTCGCGGTTGCTGGTCGCGCCGGGCAGCGCGTACCAGTACGTGGCGGCAGCGTAGTCCATCTTGCAGGCTTCCCAGTGCCAGATTTCTATATCGGCCTTGAGTGACTTGGTGAAGGGGATGGCGTCAAGGCTGCGCGTGCGGGTATCGGTCGTGTGGCCGAAGTTGCCGGCATGGGCGAGCGGCTGATTGCAGAACGGTCCCTGAAACAGTGCGGGATTGCCCCAAGCGTAGCCGTAGTAGTCTTCGCTGCCCGTCCCGATATGGGAGGGGAAGTTCTCGCCGTCCACCCAGATCTTCTCGTCCCCTTCGCCCCACCAGCCTTTCGTTGGGTTGTACAGGGCGAGTGTGTCGCCCAGGTACATGCCCTTGCCCTGTATCTCGATGTAATTCCAGTCCATCGTGCCGGCGGCCCTCTTCGTCTGAATCTGCCGCTGCTGTCGCCAGTTGCTGTGGAAGTGCATTGAGCGGCCGTCCCACTTCCAGTCGCCGACGAGCGCCCTGAGCTGCGCGGCGACCTTCTGCTTGCCGAGATTGGACAGCGTCACGCGCGCGGATTTCTCGTAGGGGATCACCCAGCGGCAGGTGAGCACGCCATCCTTGCTGACGCTGCGATACCAGCTCTTGAGCGCGTTGACCCGCGGGCCGCTCCCGAAGAAGTCTCCGACCGGGCACCAGATCGTCTCCACGCCGTCGCAGTTCATGCGCAGGATGGTCGAGCGCAGAGGCGCCTCGCTCTCGCCGGCCGCGTCGAGCGGCATCCGCAGCTCCAACAGACGCACGGCGGCCGGCCCCGCGGGCAGTTCCACTGCGGCATCTTTGCCCGGCTCGATAGCGAGGTCCGCGGTGACTGCTTTGCCGTCTGTGGGGTCGGGCGCTTCAGCAAGCGTCCGGTTGACGCGCTCCACGGTCTCAGCGGCGGCCTTGAAGCCGTCCATCGTGAACGGCTGCACCCTGGTGCCGGCGGGGTACACGCGGTACTCGATGTTGTACCAGCGGCCGGGGGGCGGCCCCGGCGGCTTGCCCTCGTCGTAGGTGATCCGGCAGTGCTTCGCGAACGGAACGGGCAGGTACAGGTTGATCGCCTCGCCGGAGTTCATGATGGCCAGCGGCTTGGGCACGAAGGCTTTGCCGCCGAGCAGGTCGTAGAGCGGCGCTTCAATGGCGGGTTGTTCCGCTTCGTCGAGGTAGAACCGGACCTTGCCCTTGGGACGCGCGCCACCCGACCAGAACCGCACGATGGCGCCGGGTCCGTCCACGGCGAGCAGCAGGCATTCCTGGCGGCCCTGGTGCGTCTCCCATTTCACGGGCACGCCCATGCTTTCCATGTTGTCGCCGTTGGCGAACCACCCGGCGGGATCGTTGGGCGTCTTGGTGCGCCTGTCCCAACTGCCATCCTGCCGGCACACATATTCCGGGTGCGGCCAGCGCGCGATTACATCGCGGTCAATCATCTCGTTGAGCAGAGACTCCAGCGTGACGACGCGCTCCTCCGCGTGCACGCCAGCCGCCGCACCAAACAGGACGCACGCGGCCAATAGGACCAGGACTGTGGGATTGCGAGTCATGGAGTGCCTCCGTGGTCGTGTTGCAACTGTAGCGCCGGCGTCCCGCCGGCTGTAGCATGGGCGTCCCGCCCATGCACCCGTACCGCAGGCGTCTCGCCGCCCGCCCCGCGCGCCGTCAGCTTACTTCGCGGCTGCGGCCTTCACTGTGAGCCCGCGCCCCGCGGCCTGCACCGAAACACCGTCCGAAAAGGTGACCGTGCGAGCGGCCCCTTCCATGTTGTACACCACGTAGGTTCGCGACGCGTTCTTCTTGAAGACGGCGTACAGCGGGTAATCGGCGGTGACGTCGCGGTCCACCTGGCCCATGGCGTTCAGGTTGTGGATCCAGTGATACACGTTCGCGCGCGAGTTGCCGCCTTCGAGGGCGTAGCCGTCCGGATTGGCGTCGTACTGGAGGACCGCGTCGGCGGGGTCATGCAGAGCGCGGTACATCATGGCGAGGCAGGCCCATTCGTCGAACTTGTCGCCGTTGTTCTCATCGACCAGGGCCTGGTAGTTCCGGCGCGTGTACTCCGGATAGCGGCCCAGGTACAGCGAGCCGCCATGGAACGGCAGCCAGTTGATGCCGTGGACGACCGGCGGCTTATTCGAGAACCACGTCTCGTTCACGCTCTTCCCGCCCCAGACCATCGTGACTACGGATGGCGTGTACGACGCCGGCCGATGGCGGTTCTCGACATCGAACCAGTACTGGTTGATGGCCTCCATCTCGGTCGTGTACAGGTAGATGCCCAGGTCGCGCAGTTTGGTGTCGCCCACGGCCTGGCCGAACAGGACCACGCCGGTCCAGGCGTTCATAGCTTCGGAGGAAGACTCATTGTTGTTGCCGTCAAAGAACGCGGCCTTGCCTGAGGCCCAGGAATGGCCCGCGTAGGGGTCCATGGTGCGCAGGAACGGGAACAGCGGATCATCGTGGTCAGGGCTGGCGATGTCGCGGATCAGCAGACGGACCATCGCGCCCCAGTTCTCAGCGCCGGCCCACGCGGGGTCGTGGCGGGCAAGCTCGGCCGCCGCACGCACGAAGTACCCGTAGTGAAAATGATGGTCGCTCAGGTCGGTGTCGCTGCCGTAGCTGGCCGGGTAACCGATCAGCGTGCCCCACGTCTTGTTGAGGTAGAAGCAGCCCTTGCTCTTCGGCTGGCCCGAGGGCCCGGCGGCGGAGAACCATTCCTCGAGGCGCTCTCTCAGCTCAAGGCGAAGCTGCGCGGCGCAGGCATTCGCGCGGGCCTCTTCGGCAATGGGCAGCAGCGTCGCCAGCCAGCCGAGACGCTTGCCACCCCAGTACGTGTCCTTCAGGTCGTTGTCCTTCTTGGCGACGGCGACGGCGATGATCTTCCGCAAGACGGCCTTGTCGTAGGTCCCCTGGTCAGGCAGCGAGGGCAGGACGCCCGGGAAGACCATCTGTGTCGCGAAACCGTTGCCGCACATCACGCGCATCTGGCCGCGCACCGACGGGTAGGCGGGACTCTCAGTCCCGCCGACAGCCGCCATTGTCTTGTCCTGCGTGCGCATCCATTGGTGAGGATACAGCGCGTAGAGCGTTGCCGTCTCCTGCCCTTCAAACGCCTTGGTCGTGAGCGAGAAGCGCGTGGCGACGGTGGCGGTCTTCTCGTCGTACGACCACGCGATCTTCGAGCCGGTGACGTGCGCGTACGCATAACGGGCGAACAGGTCGAGCGTGGCCGGCGATTTGTCAGGGAGCAGAGCGATGGAGAAGTAGTTCTTCCCGCCAAGGTTGCAGGTCAGGGACTTCGATCCCAGGCCGGCCCAGTTGCAGCCGCTCGGCCCGAAGAGGCCATACGGCTTGCCGTTCACCTTCAGGCCCAGGACCGGCTTGTCCGGCCCGCCTGCCCAGACTTCCGGCGCGTTGGCGAACGAGAGCGTGGGATCGCCGCCTTCGTACACGGCATACACGTACGGGCTGCCGTGGCCGCAGGTCACCTTCATGCCTTTGCCGTCCGCGGCGAAGGAAGCCGTCACGAACCAGTCGCTGAAGTCCTGCAAACGCGCGTCCGGGAAACGCGCCCGCGCCGAGTGGCCCAGCACCAGGTCGTTCTTCCCGGCGGCCATGGGGCCGAAGATGCCGACCTTGTTGGCCGTGATCTTGTCTGCGTGGTAGACGCGCATGCCTTCCGGCTCAGCCCGCAGGACGAGCGGGTGCGCGTACAGCGGTTCGGAGAACGGCAGCCAGGCAAGAGAGCTCCACCAGTCGCCGGTAGGCACGGGCCCGCGCACGTTATCCGTTTTGTAGATGGTGGCAGGCGGCTCCTTGGCGCCGGCCGGGCAGCGGGTCAGGTAACTGCCCGCGCCGGCGCGTTCAACGCCGTCAGCGCCCCAGGCCTGGTATGAGAGAAGAATGACCATTATCCCCGTGAAAGTGGACGGACGACAAGAGGATCGGTGCGGCATGGGTTCTCCTGGGGAAACATCTACCGCAGCGGGCGCTGCGGCGCAACGAGAGCAGGTTGCGCTACGTGCCGCTGGCGGGCTCATTCCTGCGGGATTTTGCCGCCGAAGGTTTCAAAGAAAACGTAGGCGAACATCTCGGGCACGTGGCTCGAGGGATCTTCCGTGGGCGACAAGGCAGTCTCTTCCGCCGGCTGATCGTCGCGTAGCGGGCGCATGCGCGTCAGATTCAGCCGCCACGCGCCCGAGAGCTTGTCTTTGTCGCCGGGCTGGTACAGTTCGGCCAGCGGGACGGCGATCTCCACCGACCAGTAATCCTTGCCCGTGGCGGCGGCGAGTTTGAGTTCCGACTGCCAGGCCTGCGGGTCGTCGCCGACCGCGTCCAGGAAGGAACCTGCCGGGTTCACGATCAGGTGGTGGTAGTCTTTCGCCGGCTCGGGGCCCGGCCGGAGGAAGAACTCCACGGAGTCGTCCTCCCAGATGTTCGAGTCGCGGTCGCGCTTGCTGCTGACGAGCTTGCCGGGCTCGGGCTCGGCGCAATGGAACACCACGTAAAGCGTATCGCCCGCGGTGACCAGCTTCGCCGACGTCTGCTGCTTGGGCTGGGCGGTGCTGCCATCGAGCAAGCGGAACGGGAGGGACGGCGCCTGCTGCCAGCATTCGTCGTCGAGCTTGCCGTCCACGGTCGGGGCTTTGGCGGCCTTGGGAATCAGAACGGCGGGCCGGCCTTTGTACTTCGGGCCCTTCCAGGCGGCCTCGGCTGAGGCACTGCGAGCCGATTGAGCCTTCGAGAGCGCCTTCTGGTAGACCTCGTGGTACTTCTTCAGGGAGAGATAGTTCCGCAGCGTGTAGCCGCTGTTCTTGAGTCCCTCTTCGCTGAAGTCGTTCTGGTATTGAGGCGGGTACGACGGGTGCAGGCCATCGCCGAGTAGCGTCTTGGCGAAGTCCGTGGGCTGGCGGGTCATGATCTCCTTGTAGAAGTCAATGAGCGGGACCTTCTTTTCTTCCGCCACGGTGCGCGCCGCCTCAACGAACGTTTCGACGTGTTTGGTTGCCTGCGGATTGCCGGCCTGGTCTCCTTTCGGGGGGATGGTATAGAGGATCGGAATGGTGCCGTTGTCGAGGCATTTCTGAACGATGGCGCGGAGGTTATCCGTGTACTTCGGCGGTTTGGGGCCGAGGTACGTGTCGTTCGTGCCCCACATGACGAGAGCCACTTCGGGGTTCAGCTTCTTGAGCCAGCCGTCCATGTTCTGCAACGCCCACTCGGTTGTTGTCCTGCCTTCGTTGCCGAACTCCGGTCCCTTCCAGCCGCGCCAGCAGCGGTTCTGAACATACTTGCGAGCCCAGGCGTGCGCCTCCTGAAGGTTGTCGGGGAGGTTCTTGACGCGTTCCTGCAGCGGAACGAAGAAGGCCATCGTGATGGTGATACTGTCGCCGAACTGAGCGACCGTTCCGGCCTGGCCCGTGAACTTCGCACGCACAGCCTTCATCGGCTCGACCCACGCGTCGGCCTCCTCGGCCCACAGGGCGGTACCGAGAGCCAGCGCGATAACAAGTGCAAGGAGCGTTCTCATGGCGGCGCCTCCGCGATTCCGGCTGCTTCTTCCCTTTTCACGGCACCTAACGCCGTCTACTACACCGGCACCTGCATCTTCGTTTGCCCGGCGGAAGTGGAAGCCGCGCTGCGTTAGTTCAGCCCGGTGACCATGGAGGCGATAATCTTGCCGTCACGTACCAGCGAGATACCGGCGCGCCCGCAGAGAAACATCCAACTGAGGCCGCCGCTGGAGAACGTCCACAGCTCGTCGCCGTCCTGCATCTTGGCGAGGAGTGCTTT
>JAPLOD010000509.1 GCA_026692735.1 Planctomycetota bacterium
AATGGCGTTCACCACCAGGTCCGCGGGGATGATGTCGAGCGTGACGGTCTGGTCGGCGGGGAAATCGGGCAGGCGGCCTTTGCCGAAGCCGATGATGAGCGGATCGGCCATGCGCAGGCCGTCCAGCCAGCCCGGCTCAGGCTCGAGCAGGCTGGACTCAATGATGGCGGGCCGCACGATGACCGCCGCGACGGGAGCATGGTTCAGCTTGACGAGCTGTTCGCCGAGGAACTTCGTGTACGTGTACGTGTCGTTCCAGCCGAGGCTCTGCGCTCGCCGCATGCCCGCGCTGACCAGCGCAGCGCGCAATTGCGCGACGCCGTCCTCGCTGTCCGGGGCGATGCCCTTCTGCTTGAAGAGGGCGTGGCAATCGGCGGTGATGCTCTTGACCAACTCGCCGAGACGCGTGACCTCTTCAGTGACGCTGAACTTCTCGGGGCGCGGAGCGCCTGGCGGCATCTGCGCATCAATGGCTTCGAGCGGGTCGAGCAGTTTCTCAGGGATCAGCCCGGTCCGCCGGCCGCTGACGTAGGCGGTCGAGATGTGCACATACACGCCCTTGGCGGCCTTGGCGAGTTCGAGCAGACCCAGCGGCCCGAGAGCATTGAGCGCGAGCGCCATATCGAGCCGTTCGTCGAAGACGACGGTGGCGGCGCTGTTGATGACGATATGCACTTTCTGCGCCAGAGCGTTGAACGACGCCTCGTCGAGGCCCAGCCGCGGCGCGGTGAGATCGCCGGCCACGCAGGTGATCTTGGACTCGCAGAAGCTCTCAAAGCCTTCGCCGTATTGTTCCCGCAGCCGGCGGAACGCGCTGCTGCGCAGGATCTCCTGCCGCAACCGCTCGCGGGGCTCGACGCGCGAGCCGTCGGGTTTCACGCGGGCGCGGATCAGGAGGTAGACCTGGCCGACCTCCGGGAGGTCGCGGAGAAGTTTCTCGACGACCGCCTTGGCCAGAAAGCCGGTGGACCCTGTAAGCAGGACGCCTTTGCCGGCGAAACAACGTCGAATGGACACCTGCTCTTGTCGGCTCATGCAATGATGAATCTAAACGGCGGCAGCGGATTTGCCAGTCACCTGCGCGCGGCAGTTGCGACCGGGGATCGCGGAGCAATGACTTCGTACGTCACTCGGGGGGCTCTGTCAAGAACACGGGTGCCTCGCCCCGCAGCGGCACCGTGACGTTGCCCGCGGCGGGCGTGAGCGTTTCCGCGTCGCCCATGAGGCCGGTCAGGACCATGGGCTTGGCGGCGGGAACGGCGACGGCCTTGTCGCCGCTGATGCTCCACAGGCACACGACGTTCCTGGCGTCAGCCTTGCCGAACCGCCAGGCAACCACACCGGGATCGAGATCGAGCGGCTTGTCGGCCTTGAGGCCCTTCAGCATGCGTGTCATGGTCGCATAGGCGCGGTACGCCGGCTTGGGGCGGAAGTCGCGCGTAATGATGCCCATGTTGTGCTCGAAGTTGAGGGGATCGGTGCCGTCGTTGCGGAAGTCATACCACGAGATATTGGGCGCGACGCCGGACGCGATCGCGCCGATGTACGCGCGCGCGAGCAGCTCCGCCTGTTTGCGCTGCGGCGTCACGTTGAAATCCATGCGCATGCTGTTGTGCGGGACGTGCGTGGCCCAGCCCATTTCCGTGATCCAGGCCTGGCGGGGCGAGCCGTCGGGGTTCTTCACCAGGTCGGCGACTTTCTTGAGGTCGTTGACGAACGCGCGGTCGTCGAGGTGCCCGCGATAGGGGTGGATGGTGAGGATGTCGAAGGGCGCGCCGAGTTCCATCGTGCGCTTGATGAAGCCGTAATCAATGCCCGCGGTGGAGCAGCCCAGCACTTTGGCGTTGGGGTCGGCCTTCTTGACCGCGGCATACGCCTGCTTGAGGAGCTCAGCGTACATGTCGCGCGGCCCCTGCCAGAAGAAGATGTTGGGCTCGTTCCAGATTTCCCAGTACTGAATGTCGTTGCGGTAGTGTTCGACGACCGCGGTGACGAAGCGGCAGTAGTCGGCGATGCCTTCCGGCGTGTACGGCTTGGTCCACCCCGTCCAGTAGTCCAGGAGGCCGTAGATGGAGATGCCGTTGCGTTTGGCGGTGGCGACGACCTTGTCGTAGAAGGTCCAGTTGAACTTGCCCTGCGCCGGCTCGATGTGCGCCCAGGCGATTTCCTCCCGCGACCATTTCACGCCCGCGGTGGCGCCCATCTTCGCGGCCTGGTCCATCTCTCGCAGGCCCTTCGCATCGCCGGGATAGCGATAGAGGTACAGGCCCATGCCGAACGGCGAGGCGGGATCGAGCTGGGCCGTGTCCTCGGCGGCCGGAAGCGGCGCGACGTAATAGGCCTGCACCACCGGTACTTCCTGGTCGGGCAGCACCAGGCACAGTCTGCGCGCGGAGCATTCCGCGTCCACTGTGATCCCGGCAAGCTCAATCTCTCCCGCGTCGCGCTTGCCGCCGGCATCAATGAACAGGCCGGCGATGCGCAGCGGACCGTGCAGCTTGCCGTCGTTCTCGCCGTCGAACCAGTGCCAGCCTTCGCCCGGAGGCGCGTGCGTGACGATCTCCTGCTCGCCGTCCTGTCCGTCCTTGACGGGTGTGGCGGGGCCGAGATTGCGCTCGAAGGTCATGAAGTGCGTGGCGAAGCGCAGGCGCATGGCGTGGCCGCCGAGGTCGCCGCGGAAGCGAATCCGTATCCGCTTGGGCGTGCCGAGCAGAGAGAACTCCCGGGGCGAGATGGCCACCCATTCGCCGCCCTTGGCAAAGTCGAACTGCCATTTCCGGGCGCTCAGTTTCGTCTTCGCGCCTTTGCCGTCGCCGTACGCGTGCCAGCGTTCGTCAGGCTCGAAGGACGCGGCGGTGTAGGTCCACACCGGCACTATGGGCTTGCCTTCCACAAGGCGGATGTCGTCGAAGAAGAGGGAGCCCTGCTTTTTGCCGTCGGTCTCAACGAGAATCGCGATGTGTGTCGGCGGGCCGTGGACGATGCCGTCGTTCGCGCCACCCCAGTGGCCGCTCCAGTTGGAACACTCGATCTCGGTCTCGGCCCAATCTCCGTGGGGCGGCAGGGGCACGGCCTTCTGCAGCGTCTGCCCGCCGGGGTCCGTGTAGCGGAACGTGAGACGGTTGCCGGCGGGGTTCTTGAGCCACACGCGCACGGCCTTGATGTCGGGCGCGCCGGTGAGGTTCAGGATCGCGGCCACGTAGTTGCCGCCGCCCGCGAAATCGAAGCTGAGCTTGCCGCCGAACTCACCGGAATGCGCACCTTCCTTCGAGCGCTCGAAGGACCCCTTGGCGCCAGGGAACTCGCGTCCGTCGGAGAACTGCCAGCGGCCCTCTTTCCATGTCCCATCGAAGTCCTCGACGAGTTGCATCCTGGCAGGTTCCACAGCAAGTCCCTCCAGCCATATGCCCGCAGCAAGGAACGCGAGGGCCAGTCTGACAGCGGCGCGACTGCACATAGTCGTATCCTCCGGCAATGACGTACACCGGCGGGTTGCGCATTTTGCGTTTTACGTTTGGCGTGTCACGTTCTACGCTAAGTTCCTTCGCATGGGAAACGAATTGCCCTTTGGCCCACTCAAGCGCTTCGGCGTTCTGGGCGGCTCTTTTGACCCCATACACGTGGGTCATCTTTCAATAGCACAGCAGATCCTCGACGCTCTGCATCTCGAGAAGGTCGTCCTGTTGCCCGCTGCGACGCCGCCGCATAAACGGGACGGGCGCGAACTGGCTTCCGCCGCCGACCGCCTGGCGATGTGCAAACTGGCTATCCACAACCTGCACGGTCTCGCCGTGAGCGGCTTTGAGCTGCGCAAGCGCGGCGTCAGCTACACCGTTGAGACCGCGCGCGCTCTGCGCAAGGCCTATGGTCCTGCGACCAGGATCTTCTTCATCATCGGTTCTGACAGTCTGGCGGAGTTGCCGCACTGGTACGAGATTCGGGAGCTCATCAGCCTGCTGGACTTCGCGGTTGCCGAACGCCGCGAAGCGCCGCTCAAGGAGTCCCTGTGGCAAGAACTCCGGGCGGCGCTGGGGCCGGCGGCAGAGGAGAAGCTGCGTCTGGGCGTGGTGGCGGTCGAGCGCGTGGATGTGAGTTCGACGCTGATCCGCGAGATGCTGAAGGCGGGCGAGAAGATTCCCGGCTACCTGCGCCGCGACGTGGAGGAGCACATCCGAGCGAGAGGCCTTTACGGCGCGCCGCCGCGGCCCACGAAGCGCGGACGGATAGCGCTGCGGTAGCGGCAGTGGCAGGAGTCGTTGACGACCCCGCCGGCAGCGCTCACGACGTGGCAGGGGCGTCGGATGCGTCGGGTTCCGGATGTGGCTGCGGTACCAGGCTCCGGCGCGTGATCCAGAATGCCAGACCGAAAACGGCGAAGGCCATCGCCACCACCGGCCAACCCCACCCGAGCGAGGCGTGCGGCACCTCGCGCGCCAGCAGGCGGCCGTCGGCAACTGCCAGG
>JAPLOD010000510.1 GCA_026692735.1 Planctomycetota bacterium
ACCAGCGGCGATTCGCTGTACTTCCACCCTGTCATCATGCTCCCGCCGAAATCCTTCGGGAAGCTCTTGCGCCACACTTCCTTCCCTGTGGCGGCCTCAACACAAACCAGGTCGCCTTCGGTGCCGATGGCGTAGATCAGGTTGCCGTCCACCGTCGGAGTGCAGCGGGACCCGTCCCCGTGCGGCGGGCCGACCTTTGCTGTCCAGAGCCGTTTCTGCCCGGCCAGGTCGAACGCGATCACGTATTGAGCCTTGGGCCCGCCCTCAGCGAGGTCCCCCATCGTGAACAGCTTGCCGCCGGCGATGGCGACGCTGGAATATCCAGTCCCCATGCCTTTCATGTCCCACAACAGCTTTGGCCCTCCGGCGGGCCATTCCTTAAGCAGGCCGGTCTCCTTGCAGACCGCGTCGCGGTTCGGCCCGCGCCACTGGTTCCAATCGGACGTTTCGGCGGCCGTTGCGGATGCCGCCAGCAGAAGCACGGCCGCGAGAAGCCCGCGCAAGGTGTGTGTGGTGGAGAGATGGACGTGTTTCACGCTTTCCGTATCCTTTATCCAGAACGTTACACGGACCCGCCGCTCAGGTCGGTAATGATGACTACACCACGACAGCCGCCGCGGCAGTGAGCCAGCTTTTTACGGCAAGCCCATGCCCGGTCAAGCTGATATGTCCCGCACTCCTTGCCGTATGCCGTTGCTGGGTTAGAGTTGCAAACCTCGTATGCAAGATGGACATGGTCGCGCAGCAGGAGGAGTCGTTATGAACCCGACATCCATCGAACAGACGTTGGTCGCACTACTCGTGCTCTCTGCCGGCCTCGCCGCCGTTTCGGCGGACGCCGCTGAACCCGAGAGCAAACCCGAGGAGATCCAGATCGGATCCCGGCTTGAGCTGTTCGTTGACCGCTACCTGATTGACAAGCTTGAGGGCGCGGCGCTCAGGATGCATGTCCCTCAGCCGCTCCCCCTCTCCGCGGCTCCGATCAAAGGTTACTACATGACGGTCATCAAGGACGGCGATCTGTACCGAGCCTACTATCGCGGCTACGACATCGAGTACAAAGGCGACAAGCGCGACGGCAATCCAGGCGAGATCACGTGCTACGCGGAAAGCAGCGATGGCCACAACTGGAAGTACCCGCAGCTTGGCCTTTACAGGGTCAACGGTCCGGAGGGCGGCAACGTCATCCTGGCCGGCGCCGCTCCCTGCAGCCACAATTTCAGCCCGTTCCTCGACACGCGGCCGGGCGTCCCTGCCGGCGAACGTTTCAAAGCCCTGGCGGGCGTCCACAGTGGAGGAGGGCTCATCGCGTTTGTCTCGGGTGACGGCGTTCGGTGGAAGAAACTGGCGGAGGAGCCGGTGATCAAGTCTGGCGGCTTCGCCTTCGACTCTCAGAATACCGCCTTCTGGTCGCAATCCGAAAACTGTTATGTCTGCTGCTATCGTTCCTGGGAGACGCCGCACGGCAAGCTCCGGACGGTCAGCCGGACGACGTCTGACGATTTCCTCCATTGGTCCGCGGCGACCCCCATGAACCCCAATCTCCCCGGCGAACACCTCTACACCAGCAACACGCATCCCTATTTCCGCGCGCCGCACATCTACATCGCCTTGCCCACTCGTTTCCATCCCGACCGCGGCGATTCCACCGACATCATGCTGATGACATCGCGAGGCGGCTCACGCTACGACCGTCCCTTCCTCGAAGCGTTCATCCGCCCCGGCCTTGACCCGCAACGGTGGGGCAATCGCGCCAACTACGCCGCCCTCAACGTAGTCCCGACGGGTCCGGCGGAAATGTCCATCTACCATGCGCCCGGCGGCTGCCGCTACGTTCTGCGCACGGATGGATTCGCCTCGGTCAACGCGGGCCATGCCGGCGGAGAGATGCTCACCAGGCCGTTTGCGTTCTCGGGCAAGGAGCTGGTTCTGAACTACAGCACGTCCGCCGCGGGCAGTATTCGCGTTGAGATTCAGTCGCCCGACGGCAAAGCCGTGGCCGGCTTCAGCCTGTCGGACTGCAAGCCGATTGTCGGCGACAGGATTGAAGGCGTTGTCGCCTGGCTTCAGGGCGGCGACGTGAGCAGTCTCTCCGGCAAACGCGTGCGTCTGCGGTTCGCGCTGAACGACGCAGACCTGTACGCCATGCGTTTCCGATAGGGGTTCCCGCTATGTCCGAGCCCTTGAGCGTTCCGCCGTTGTGCCGTCTCCTGCAGACGGCGGATTTGCGCGCGGCCCAGCGGCTCCGCGAACTGGCGCATTGGAACCAGACCGACCAGGATTGGCTGAACCTGCTCGCCATGGAGCCGCAGGGGTGCTTTGCGGCCGAAGTCAACGGCGTGGCGATTGGCACGGCCACGACCACGCGTTTCCTCCCGGCCTCCGGCCCCGGTTCGTTCGGCTGGGTCGGCATGGTCCTGGTCCATCCCGACTTTCGCGGCCACGGCATCGGCTCAACGCTGCTCAGGCGAGCCATTGACTATCTGCGGGCGTGCGGCGTTGAGACGGTCAAGCTCGACGCCACTCCGCTCGGCCGGCCGGTGTACCTCAAGCACGGCTTCCTGGACGAATGCAGCCTGGAACGCTGGCAAGGCATGGCCGGTCCCATGCAGGCGCCCTCGCGCGCCACGCGGCCGCTCGCCGCCTCTGATCTCGCTTCCGTCATCGCGTACTCTGGGCGTGCGAGTTCCTCGAACAAGCCGGCTTCACCAAGCAGCGAGCGCTCGTGCGTATGTACCAAGGCCCCAACGCCGCCCCCGGCCAGCGCCAGAGAATTGCCGCCATCGCGGGCCCCGAGGTCGGCTGAAGCGTAGCGCGGGCGTCTCGCTCCCCGATACCCTGAACCCTGAACCCTGACCCTACCCCCGTTCCCCCGCCGCCGCCACAGCCCCCATTAACGGCGCGCTGTCCCCTAACGCCGCCGGCACGATGTCTGCTTTGCGTTCCAGGTAGTGCGGCACGAAGCGCGTCACGCCGGCCCGCAACGGCTCAAACAGTGCGTCGCCCGCCAGCGACACGCCGCCGCCAATCACCACGCGTTCCGGATCGTACGCGCAGATCACCGCCGCCACGCCGCGCGCGAGTTCCTCGACCGCCCGGTCCCGCACCTCAACGGCCCATGCTTCGCCGTTGCGTGCCGCGTCGAACACGTGTTTCGCGCCGAAATTGGCGGGCACGGGCCGTCCGAGGCCCCGCAGCGCAAGCGCGCCATCGCGCGCAATGGCCGGCCCGCTGGCCAGGGCTTCGAGCACCCCCGGCTTGCCGGCGGCGTACTGCGGCGCGTCGGGGCCTGTCCGCATCACCATGTGGCCGAACTCCGCCGCCAGCCCGTGCGCGCCCCGGTAGAGCTTGCCGTCCAGGATGACGCCGCCGCCAATGCCGGTACTGCTGTTGAGAAACGCCATGTAGCGCGTGCCGCGGCCCGCGCCGAAGCGGTGTTCGCCCAGCGCGCCCGTGTTGCCGTCGTTCTCAATGCAGACCGGCAGGCCGAACGCGCCGGCCATGGCGCCGGCCAGGTCAACCTTCTCCCAGCCGGGCACATGCATGGACAGCACGCGGCCATCCGGGGCGACCGGCCCCCCGAACGACACCCCCACGACGCGGCGTTTCCCCGGCGCTTTGTTCAGGTCGCGGCCGGCCTCCAGCAGCCGTGCCAGCCAGCGTGCGCCGTCCTCATGAGGCGCGCGCGCCAGGCCGATCACGTCACCGTGGGTGCCGTCCGCGCGAGCCAGACAGCAGCGCCCGCGAGTGCCTCCGACATCGAACGCGAGAATATCCTGGTCATTGGTCATTGGTCATTGGTCCTTTGTCATTGGCCATTGGTATCGTAGCGAGGTCGCTCGGCAAGTGACAAATGACAAGTGACATTTTGAGTGAATCTGCGCCGCTGGTTTGCCGATTATCCTTCTACGGGTCTTAGGTGGATTCCGAGGCGATTCTGGCAGGCGGCGTACGCGCCGCGGAGAAAACGGCAGTTACGGCATGATCGCCACGCGGCATGTTCGGACTGTCACTGCCAGCAGGAGGATGCAATACCATGAAGCGCGACGCACGGATCGGTCTGGCGGTAGTGCTGGTGCTTGGGTTGGCGGTCACGCTGTTGATCGCCCAGTCGGTCTGCAAGCGCGGCGGCGAGACGGCCGACGCCGACTCGGCCGCGCCACGCGGTGCCGCGGCCTATACCACCGACGTCGCGCGCGTGGACGGCATAGATGCCGCGCAGGTCTCGGCTGCCGCCGCGGCGACGCCCTCTGCCGCCGCGCCCGCCGACGACACCGCGGCGCGAGCATCTGACGCGTCGAACCCGGCGCTGAAGAAGTTCACCGACGACCAGACGCGGAAATTGTCGGCCGAAGCCCAGCCCGCGCCCGCCGCCGCCCTGAAACCGGCTCCAGCCGACGCTGCCGCGACAGCGGACCACAACAGCAAGCCGTCCACCGGCGACAGCACGCCTCCTTCCCACGGGGCAAGTCACACGGACCATACCGCTTTGCTCGACCACGAACAGTCCGGCCCGCCCGCCGCTGACCACAAGCCGCCTGCCGATGGCTTCGGGTACACCGTGGCCGCCGGAGACAACATCTGGAAGATCTCCACCAAAGTCTACGGCGACGGCAAGTACTCGCAAAAGATCATTGAGGCCAACGCCGGCCTGAACACGCTGAAGATGAAGCCCGGCACCATCCTCCGCATCCCCGTCATCGCCAACAAGACCATCCTCACGAAGATGCCCACCTTCGCGGACGCCAAGAAGGGCGGCGCCGCCGGCACGACCGACGTCGCGGATCGCGCCAAGCCGCACAGCGCTGACGCGGCCAGCGGCCCGGCGACCGCCTCCAAGCCTGTGACCAACACTGACAAGGCCGCGGGGACCGCCAGCGCGACGACGACCCACAAGGTGGAAGCCGGCGACACGCTCTCCGCCATTGCCAAGAAGTACTTCGGCACCAGCGGCCCCAAGACCATTGCCCTGATCGCCGCGGCGAACAAGGGTCTCGACCCGGCGAAGCTCAAAGTCGGCCAGGAGCTCACGATCCCTGCAAAGAAGTAACCGAAGCGCGAACGTCGTTGTTGTCCCCGTAGTAAGGCGCAGGCTCCCCCTCGGGAGCCTGTGCTGTTTCTTCACGCTTTACGGATTACGAAATACGTGCTACGTTCTACCCGGGACTCGGGACATCGTAGCGAGATGCAGAGCAACCGTACCGGCTATGCGTTCATCAGTCCGTGGCTGCTCGGCTTCCTGATCTTCACGGTCTTCCCCTTCGTCGCCAGCATCTACCTGTCGTTCTGCCGTTATGACATCATCTCTCCGCCCGCGTGGGTGGGCACGGCCAACTACGAGGAACTCCTGGCTAAGGACCCGCGCCTCTGGAAGGCGCTGTGGAACACCCTCTATTACGCCTCTGTCGCGGTGCCGCTGGGCATCGTGGCGGCCTTTGCGCTGGCGCTGCTGTTGAACCTGGACGTGAAGGGGATGAGCGTCTACCGCACGATCTTCTTCCTGCCCAACATTGTCCCGGCCGTGGCCACCTCCATCGTCTTCGTCTGGATCCTGAACCCGCAGATCGGCCTCGTCAATGGGCTGCTGCGCCACATCGGCGTCGAAGGCCCCGCCTGGCTGAACGACACCAAGTGGGCCATGCGCAGCCTCATCATGATGTCCCTGTGGGGCGTCGGCGGCAGCGTGATCATCTACCTGGCCGGCTTGAAGGACATCCCCGCCTCGCTCTACGAAGCCGCCGTCGTGGACGGCGCGGGAACCTGGGACCGTGTCCGCCACGTCACCATCCCGATGATGACGCCCGTGATCTTCTTCAACCTCATCATGGGGATCATCGGCGCGTTCCAGTACTTCACGCAGGCTTTCATCATGACCGCCGGCGGCCCCGAGGACAGCACGCTCTTTTACGCGCTGTACCTCTTCTACCGCGCGTGGAGGTACCTGGACATGGGCTATGCCAGCGCCATGGCATGGGTGCTGTTTGTCGTTGTGACGACGGTAACCGCGGTCGTCTTCAGGACGCATCGCAAGTGGGTGCACTATGGCGGGTGAGTACAGCGCGACGGTGAGTTCTCGCGGCCTGGATCAGGCGCCGCCCTCCTCAGGGCTGCGGCGTCTGGTCGTCGTTCTCCTGAACCTGCTGCTGGTGGGAAGTCTCGTGCTCTTCTTCGCGCTCCCCGGCCCGCAGGAGCGCTCCTATCCGCAGCGCGAGCCGGTGCGCTTCTGGCATATGTGGAGCGGCGAGTGGAAGGACGTGGTGGACGGAATCGCCGCGGAGTTCAACAAGAGCCAGGACAAGTACGAAGTCATCGCCCTCTCCGTCCCCGGCGCCAGCGCCGACTACAAGTTCCTGCTGGCCGTCGCCGGCGGCGACCCGCCCGACTGCATGGCGCAGTGGAATCAGGTTATCCCCGCGTGGGCCGACCAGGGCATGCTCGTGCCGCTCGATACGCTCATGTCCCCTGCGGAGTGGCAGGACTTCCAGGCGAGCGCCTATCCGGTTGCGCTGAAGATCGGCTGCTACAAGGGGCATCTCTACGGCGTCACCACGGGCATCAACATCTGGGGCTGCTACTACAACCCCGCGCACCTGCGCGACGCCGGCCTCGACCCCGACAACTTCCCCACCGATCTGGACGAAGTCTGGGCCTGGGGCCAGAAGCTCAACCGTTACGACGAGAACGGCAACCTGACACGCATGGGGTTCCTGCCGGGCTGGTGCCAGATGTACGTGCCGGTCTTCGGCGGCAGCTTCTATGACCCCGGGGCGGACCAGGTCACAATCTACACTCCCGCCAACCTCCACGCTCTGACGTGGCTCGCCGACAAGCACAAGGAACTCGGCTATGACAAGGTTGTCCGCTTCCAGTCCATGCTCAACACCGGCGGCTTCTCCACGGAATGGCCGTTCATCAGCGGCCAATACTCGATCACCGTGGACGGCCAGTGGCGTGTGGAACAGCTCGCCAAGTATGCGCCCGACCTCAAGTACCGCACGGCGCCCATCCCCCCGCCGAAGGGCGGTAAGCCGCTCGCGGGCTGGTCGAACGGCAACTTCATGATTATCCCCAAGGGCGCGCGGCACGTCGCGGGAGCATGGGAGTTCATCAAGTTCTGGTCGGGCGTGGAAAATCCGGAGCGCGCCGCGAAGTTCTACACGCGGGGCGGCTGGCTCCCGCTGTCTCCTAAGATAGCGCGGGCGCCGGTCTACCAGGAGTACCTCAGGAAGTACCCGCAGTTCAAGACCTTCCTCGACGTTCTCCCCAGCGAGAATATCCAGACGTCTGCGCCCGTGCCGTACCAGGTCTTCCTCGGGGACATGATTGGGCGGGCGGACGACTTCGCCATGCGCGGCACGCTGGCGCCGGCACAGGCGCTCAAAGACCTCGAGCGCAACGTGGCGCAAGAGATCGAGCGGCGCAGGAGGTTCGGCTTGTGAACGAGAACCCCCTGACCCGCCTCTCGCCGGCGCAGCGCATTCTGACGCACGCGGTCCTGTTGCTGCTGGCCATCCCGTTCCTCCTGCCGCTTGCCTGGATGATCTCCACGTCGCTCAAGGGCGACGCGCAGATCTTCCCGCGCGAAGGCAGCAGCGTCTCGCCTGTGTCCCTGGCCAACCTGATTCCCAGTCCCGTCCAGTTCGAGAACTACCCCGCGGCCCTGAAGACCGTCCCCTTCGCCGTGTATCTGCAGAACACGCTGCTGCTGTGCCTGCTCAATGTCATCGGCGCGGTCGGCTCCAGCGCCGTCGTCGCCTACGGGTTCGCGCGCATCCGCTTCAAGGGCCGCGAAGTGCTCTTCGTCCTGCTGCTGGCCACCATGGCGCTGCCGGGCCAGGTGACCATGATCCCCACGTTTGCGCTGTACACCAAGCTGGGCTGGTACGGCTCGTTCCTGCCCCTGATTGTGCCCGCGTTTTTCGGCGCGCCGTTCTTCATCTTCCTCATGCGCCAGTTCTTCATGACGCTGCCGGAAGAACTCGCCGAAGCCGCGCGCATTGAAGGCGCCAGCGAATGGGACATCTTCTGGCGCATCATCCTGCCGCTCTCCAAGCCTGTCCTGGCGACCTGCGCGCTCTTCCAGTTCCTCGGGACGTGGAACGATTTCTTCACGCCCTTGCTGTACCTGAACGACCCCTCGCGCTACACGCTGGCGTATGGCTTGCAGCAGTTCATGTCGAGTTACGGAGGCAAGTACGCGCAGCTTATGGCCGCCGCCACGATGTTCACGGCGCCGATCATCATTCTCTTCTTCCTCGCGCAGAAGACGTTCATCCAGGGCATCGCCACCACGGGAACGAAAGGCTGATCCGATTGCGGATTTCGGATTGTAGATTGCGGATTGACGAGTTGTTCGGGCCAAGAGCCAATAGCCAGGAGCCAATAGCCAATAGCCAGGAGCCAAGACCCAGGAGCCACCGACCATGCGCATTCTCATCGCCGACAAGTTCGAACAGTCCGGCCGCGACGGCCTCGCCGCCGCCGGCTGCGACGTGCTCTACAAGCCCGGGACCAAGGACCAGGCGCTCGTCCAGGCCATCGCCGCCGATAAGCCCGATGTCCTGGTCGTGCGTTCCACCAAGGTCACCGAACCCATGCTCGATGCCGGCCCGCTCAAGCTCGTCGTGCGCGCGGGCGCCGGCTACAACACCATAGATGTCGCCGCCGCCTCCCGGCGCGGCATCTATGTCTCCAACTGCCCCGGCAGGAATTCCATCGCCGTCGCGGAACTGGCCTTCGCCCTCATCCTCGCCCTGGACCGCCGCGTCGCCGACAACGTGATCGCGCTGCGCAAGGGCGAATGGCGCAAGGAGGAGTTCTCCAAGGCCCGCGGCCTGTTCGGCCGGACGCTGGGCCTCATCGGCGTCGGCCAGATTGGCTCCGAGATGATCCCGCGCGCCCGTGGCTTCGGCATGCCCGTGGCGGCGTGGAGCCGCAGCCTGACGCCCGCCCGCGCCGAGGCGCTCGGCATCGCCTGCAAGTCCAGCCCCGAAGACGTGGCGCGCGCGGCTGATGTCGTCAGCGTCCATCTGGCGCTGAACTCGGCGACCAAGGGGCTGCTGGGCGCGGGTTTCTTCAGCGCCATGCGCGAGGGCGCGTACTTCATCAACGCGGCGCGGGGCGACCTTGTGGACCAGGCGGCGCTCGTCCAGGCTATCAAGGAGCGCAAGCTGCGCGTCGGCCTGGACGTCTACGCGAACGAACCGGCCGGCGGCTCAGCCCCGTTCGCCGACCCGCTCGGCCAGGACCCGAACGTCTACGGCACACACCACATTGGCGCCTCTACGGAACAGGCGCAGTAAGCCATCGCGGCCGAAACCGTGCGCATCATTCAGGCGTTCAAGGACACGGGCAAAGTCCCCAACGTCGTGAACCTGGCGCGCCGCACGCCGGCCACGCACATGCTCATCGTCCGGCACCTCGATCGCCCGGGCGTGCTCGCCAACGTGCTGGACGCCTTGCGCGCCGCCGAGATCAACGTGCAGGAAATGGAGAATGTCATCTTCGAAAACGCGGAAGCCGCCGTCGCGCACATTAACCTGGACCAGGCGCCGCCGCAGGAAGTTCTGTTGCGCTGTTGCGCAGCCGACCAGAACATCCTGGAACTCACGCTGCTGCCGCTGCGTTCGTAGCGCGGGCTTACCGCCCTGGCGGCACCCATGGCGGGATCGCCACCTCCTCCGTCCATTGTGTGCCCCGCGGCACGTTCGCATCCCCGGTCTTCTTGGCCGGCGGCACGGGCGCCCGCTCGTGCGGGTGCGTGTTGGGCGGCATGGGCGCCATCTCGGTCGGTGGCGTCAGCTCATTCTGCCGCTTCCACGCCTGCTCCAACTGCTCCTTGGAGACGTTGAACACGAAATGCTCGCCGCGCGCGGCCGGGCCCGCGAAGGATATTTCCCGCAGCGCCGCCAGCGTCTGTTGGGCCTGCGGGCCGGTGAGTTGGTCGAGCAGTTCGGCGATCAGCTTCGTGACGCGCGCCTGCGTCCCCTCGTCCGTCGTCTGCCTCTTGATGGTCTCCAGATACAGCACCGCTGTCGGCCCCAGCTTCCTCAGCCCCTCAATGGCTTTCTCCTGCGCGGCGGCATCCTTGCCGGCCAGGTCATTGGCCAGCATCAACGCTGTGCGCTGCTCCTTCGGGCCAAATTCCTTTCCCTGGAACTGCGCGCCCACGACACGCCCCTGCTGGTCCAACTGCATCTCGATGATGGTGTCCCGCGCGGGACGAAGCATCTGCGCCATGATCGGCAGCGCCTTGGCGTCGAATTGCGGCCGCAGGAACGCCGGATCGCGAACACGCTCCGGCCCCGGCAGAGGCACCATCTCGGTCGTGTGCCCGCCCTTCTCGCCGCAGGCCGTGGCGCCGAGCGCCAGCGAGGCGGCCAGCGTCACGGCCGCGGCCTTCTGCGTCCAGCCGGCCCACTCGCGCCGCGGCTCCACGATCGCCGCTCTGCGGATCTTCGCCAGCAGCCCGTCGCCCTCCGCCGCGAATGCCGCGTCGTCAGCCTGCGCGCGGCGCATGACTTCGCCGACCAGCGCGCGCCGCGCTGTCTCCGAAAGCGCCGGCCCGTCAGCGGCGTCGGCCAGCTCTTCGAGGTACGCGCACGTGTTCAGGTTCACGCGCATGGTGAAGCTCTTGACCTGCCGCCGCAGTTCGTCGTCCGTGTGGAAGAAATGGCCCAGGAGTTGGTGCTCGTAGTCCACGGCCATCGTCAGGTGCTGCACGCAGTCGTCGCCGTAGTGCCGGCCTTCCAGAGCGTCATAGATCAGCTCGAACACTCGCTGCGCGCGCGGATCGCGCATCTCGTAATCGTACCCCCAGTACGTCCCCTTCAGCCGCCCCTCGCGCCGCAGCCTGGCTTCCAGCGGCGTGCCGGAGTAGATCTCTGTGCGGCAGAAGTTCATGGGATTGTGCGGGTGCGCGCGCAGGAACGCGACGTTGGCGCGGAAATCCTCCAGCGTCGAATCCGGGTTCAGCAGCAGCAGGTTGAAGCATGCGTGCAGGTCGAGCCCGTTGACGATCTCCAGAGCGCGCTCGTTGTCGTCCCTGGTCTGGCCGCGCCCGAGTCTGCGGAGCGACTCCGCGGTCCCGGCCTCGATCCCGAGGAAAACCCGGAAGAGCCCCATCTCCTTCAGGAATGCGAACAGCTCGCGGTCCACCGTGTCCGGCCGGCTCTTTACCGCGAAGGCAATCCGCCCGACGCCGCGCCGCCGCAGTTCCCGCCGCAGGACGCGCATGCGCGAGAGCGTCGCGGCCGTCTCCTGCAGGAAGAAATTGTCGTCGTGGAAGTTGAAGACGGTGTACCCTTGCGCGTACAGCCGCGCCAGTTCCTCGGCCACCTTTGCCGGAGCGCGCTGGCGGAACCGTTCGCCGCCGCAGAGCCTGTGCCACGCGGCGATCGAACAGAACGCGCAGGCGTGTGTGCAGCCGCGCGAGGAAAGCATGTTGGCGATGGGCAGGCCCAGATACGCGTCGGGCGGCTGCTTGCGCACGGGGCTCGCGAGAGCATCCAGGTCGGCCGGCTTGGCGGCCGGGGGGTTGCGGACGATGCCGCCCGCCGCATCCCGCCAGACCAGCCCGCGCACGGCCGCAAGGTCATGCAGGTGCGTCGCGAGCTCGCACAGCAGGTTCTCGCCTTCACCGATGCCGACCGAATCGAACGCCGGGACCTCGCGCAGCAGCGCCTCGGCGTTGAAGGCGGCGAAATGCCCGCCCGCGATCGTGTGCCCCGCGAAGCCCAGTTCGCGCGCCCGCGCCGCCAGCCCGGCGAACTCCCGGGCACGGTACGTAAAGACCATCGAGAACCCGCCCAGCGCCGCCCCCGACGCGGCGATCTCCGCCGCAGCGCGTTCCGTCTCGTCCTTGCTGTTGAAGACAATCTGTACGACGTCGTGCCCTGCCGCGGACAGAGCCGCGCGGATATACCGGACGGCAAGATTCTCCTCAAGTTCCGCACCGACGAGCGCGATACGCATGGTAGCCTCCTTCGATTACGGATTGGTGATTACGGATTGCGGAATGAGAGCAGCCAGGGCGAGGCGGGGGAGCGCCCAAACCGCAACCCGCAACCCGAAATCCGAAATCCGCAATGCGTTACTGCCTGCCTTCCTTTGTCTTCTGCGCCTTCTCGATCTGCTCATTCAGGTGTTTCAGTATTTCGTCCACGTTCTTCTCGTTGAGCTCGCTTCGGATCTGGCCGGGGAGGAAATAGCCTTTCTCCATGAAGATGACGAAGTAGTAGCACGCCTGCGCGATGGCCTTGGACTCTTTGCGCTTCAGCTTTCCCTGGTTGCCGGCCGCCCAGTCCAGCATGAGCGAGCGCATGGCGCTGTCTTCGTCGAGGTCCATATCGTGCATCCGCTCCTGTGTGCGGTCCTTCAGCTTCTTCGCCATGGTGGCCACGTCTTTCGGCGCCACGAGCGCATCCAGATAACGTTGCGCCGTCTCTCTCAGCGAGTCCCACGGAATTTGATACTCTTCCTTGCCCTGCGCGGGCCCACTGGCTGCGGCCAGTCCGACGAGCACCACGACACTCAGACATGCAGCTCTCAGCTTCCACGCCATGATTTTGAAGCATCCTCCTGTCAGTGCAGTATCACAGTGCGGCCCCGTCTGTCGCGGCATGTGATCGGGGAAATCGAATATGGCCTACTCAAGCCCCCACAATCGTCAATGGAAAAACGACTGCCCCGCAGTTCACGGGTGTCGCGCCCTGCGCCTGATCCGCCACTCGCAGACGAACCCGACGGCGGCGAGGATGGCGAGGGCGACGGCAAAGTCGGCCGCCAACCACTTCCACTGGCGTGAGATATCGTGTGGCCATTGAGAACGCCAGAACTCGGCGACTGATTGGTCTGCCCGGTTTCTAAGCGTTTCTCTATCGGGAGCGCCCAGGTACACTGTCATCGTGCCAATGACCACGGAGCGTGGCCAGCCCAGAGAAGGCCAAGTGCGGACGACCGCACACTCGCGGTCGTCCCACATCTGTTTCCCCGCGGCGATGGTGGTGTGGACGCGGATGTTCAGCCACAGCAACCCCGCCGCCACAAACATCAGCACAATGGCCGTGCTCAGGTGAAACTGAAACCACGGTCGGCGTTTCGGCCTTGGGATGCTCTCTTCCATAGCCAATCCGAAATCCCCAATCACCAATTCGTGAACCCGCCATCCGCCCGGTGGTACAGCGGCGGCAGCCACGGCTTCCACGGATAGTCCGCCATCTTCGCTTCGTTGACCTCAATCCCCAACCCCGGCGCATCGGGGATCTCAAAGCACGGCGCCTTGAACGTCATCGCACTCGTGAACACGCCCGGCGCCTTGTCCTGACCGAACACGTATTCGAGGACCGCGAAGTTCGGGATAGCCGCCGCCAGGTGCACCGACGCCGCGCAGCATAGCGGCCCGATGGGGCAGTGGGGGACCACTTCGACGTAGTGCGTCTCGGCCATGGCCGCGACCTTGCGCGCTTCCGTCAGGCCCCCCAGGTTGCAGACGTCAATGCGCGCGTAGTCAATCGCGTCTTCCTCGATCAGTTCCTGGAACTCCCACTTGCTGCTGCACGCTTCGCCGGAGGCAATCGGCACGCTCGTGCGCCGGCGGAACGCGCCGTAGCTTTTCTGGCTGACGGAGCGGAGCGGGTCCTCGACAAAGAACGGCCGCATCCCCGCGATCCCGTTGCAGGCCTGCGCGGCCGTCGCCGGGTTAAAGCGCTGGTGGAAGTCAATGCACAGCTTCGTGTCGGCGCCGGCGATGTCCCGCGCCTTGGTCATCGTCTGGATTACATTGTGGACGGCACGGTCGGGATCGAACTCGTTGGGGTCCCCGGCGCCCCCCTCCGCACCCATCCGGATGTAGCGCCAGCCCTCCGCGACGCGCTCTTTCACCGAGTTCAGGCCGGCGTGCGTGTAGCACTCGACCCTGTCCCGGCTGCGTCCGCCCAGGAGTTGCCAGCAGGGCGCCTTCAGGTGCTTGCCCAGCAGGTCCCACAGAGCGATATCCACCGCGCTGATGGCGCCGGACATCACCGTGCCGGATTCGAAGAACCCGCCGCGGAACAGCACCTGCCAGAGGTGGTCAATCCGCCGCGGGTCCTCGCCGATGAGCTGCGGCTTGAACGATTCGACGATGGCGGCCATGCCCAGCTCGCGCCCGCTGATGCCGCCTTCGCCCCAGCCGCACAGCCCCGTGTCGGTCTCGACCTTCACCAGGAACATACCTCGCGGGCCGTACGTCATCATCATCGGCTTGACATCGGTGATCTTCATCGCTGCTCCTTCGTAGAACAATCTGCAAGATTGTTCATCGCGGATGTGCCAGGTAGTCCGCGAATCGTCAGCCGCCGCTCGGCGCTCGTCAACCGCAGATTGCCGGACCGCCGCCCTTGCTTTTCCCGGCCGCGCGCTATACACCGGCCGCAGCCGGCGACGAGGGCCGCATCGTGAAACGCGTACTCAGCCTGACTCTGTGTGCTCTGTGCCTGATACTGTTCTCCGCGCACGCCGCCGACCCTCGCCCCAGCATCCTCTTTGCCCTCGCCGACGACTGGTCATTCCCTCACGCCGGCGTGTACGGTGACAAGGTCATCAAGACGCCGACGTTCGACAGGATTGCCAAAGAAGGCGTCCTCTTCAAGCACTCGTATTGCGCGTCGCCCTCATGCACGCCGTCGCGTGGTGCCATTCTGACGGGGCAGGCCGTGCACCGGCTCGAAAGCGGCGCGAACCTTTGGAGCACGCTGCCGCTGAAGTTCCAGGTCTACCCCGACCTGCTGGAAGCCGCCGGGTACGGCGTCGGCTATCAGGGCAAGGGCTGGGCGCCGGGCGCTTTGGGCGAACGGACGCGCAATCCTGCCGGGCCGCAGTTCAAGGGCTTCGCGGAATTCCTCAAGACCGTCCCGCCGGACAAGCCCTTCTGCTTCTGGTATGGCAGCCGCGATCCGCACAGGCCGTACAAGGAAGGGCAAGGCCTCAGCGCCGGCATGAAGATCGAGGACGTCACTGTGCCGCCGTTCCTGCCGGACACGCCGGAAGTGCGCGGCGACATCCTCGACTACTACTTCGCCGTGCAGCGCTTCGATCGCGACACGGGCGAGATCCTGAAGCTGCTCGAGGAGTCCGGCCGCGCCGCCAATACCATCGTCGTCATGACCAGCGACAACGGCTGGCCCTTCCCGCGCGCCAAGGCAAACCTGTACGACATCGGCACGCACATGCCGCTGGCCATTCGCTGGCCGGCGAAGGTGCAAGGCGGGCGCACCGTGGACGCCTTCGTCGGCCACACCGACTTTGCGCCGACGTTCCTCGAAGCCGCGGGCCTGAAGCCGCTTCCGGAGATGACCGGCCGCAGTCTTCTGCGTCTGCTGTGCGATCAGAACGCTGTGGACGCGGAGCGCGACAAGGTGTTCCTGGAGCGCGAGCGGCACGCGAACGTGCGCAAGGGCGATCTGGGGTACCCCTGCCGGGCGCTCCGTACGCAGAAGTTCCTGTATGTCCGCAACCTGTGCCCGGACCGCTTTCCGGCGGGCGACCCCGAGATGTGGAAGGCGGTCGGCCCTTACGGCGACATTGACGACGGCCCCAGCAAGCAGGTGACCATGAAGCGCCGTAATGAGCCGGGCATTGAGAAGTTCGCGCGGCTTGCTCTGGACAAGCGCCCCGCCGAGGAACTATTCGATCTGGTGAAGGACCCGGCGCAGCTTTTCAACGTGGTCAACGACACGCAATACGCGGACGCCAAGAAGGATCTCCGTGCCGGACTGGACCTCTGGATGAAGGATACCGGCGATCCCCGCGCAGCAGGTGATACGGATATCTTCGACAAGTACCCGTACGTTACGAACCCTAAGCGGCCGTAGCGATGCCGGCCGGTCGGCTGGCCGATTGTCAGCACTCCGACATGCATACCTTTTGAAAAGCGGGTCTCATGCGCGGCGCCGCCCGCGTGTGCCCTGCGCTCTGACTATCGAGCCGCTCCGATGGACGCTCGTCATGGCGTTCTCCGAGCCGTGCCTCCCGCGGTCGAATGCCTCTTCTCCTTCAGTTTGGGGACTCGCTTTCCCGCCTGTCGTTGTATGTTGAGTGTGAGGCTGCCAATGAAACACCGCGTTCTTGCCGTGCTCACTGCCGCAACCCTCCTGCTCGCGCTACGTGTGCCGGCCGCCCAGGCCGACAACCTCATCGTCAACGGCGATCTCGAA
>JAPLOD010000511.1 GCA_026692735.1 Planctomycetota bacterium
CCGGCGGCAAGCCACGCCAGGATGGCCACCGTCGCGTAACGCATGAAAGCCCCATGCGTGGAGCTTTGCGTCCGCGGTGCCGAGGCTGCAAGAGTCAGGTCTGCCATGTTCTCGCGACGCGCCGTCTACGGCCGGACGGAATCCCACCGGGGAAACGACCGGCCTTCCCGGCCGGGGCTATCGTTCAAGCTTGTGCGTCCGATTGCAAGCTGTTTTTGCGCGCGGGGGCCGGTGCGGGGGAATCCGCACTGCCGGCACCGCCTTGTCGCCAGCGCTTGTGCATCCACAGCCATTGGTCGGGAGCTTCTCGGATCGCGTCCTCGAAGTCGCGGTTGCACTCCCGGAGGACCACCTTGACATATTCCTCGTCACTCTCACCGCCGCGCGGCGGAATGCTCAGCACCCGGCAGCGCCAGGTGTAGCGGCCGTCAGCGCGGCGGATCATCAGATTGCTCAGCAGCGGCGCGCCGGTCCTCATGTGCAGGCGCGCGACCGTGTCTACGGTGGAGGCCTGGCGGGAGAAGAAGGAGACCATGGGCGCGTCCCGCCCGGCGTGCTGATCCATGATCACGCCGATGCACTTGTTCTCCTGCAGAGCGCGCAGCATGGGCCGCAGCGCGCCTTCCTGATGGACGACGGCATTGCCGAGCCGCGAGCGAACGCGGGTTATCAGCGCATCAATGTGCGCGCCGCGGATCTCCCTGGCAACGCTGACCAGGGGGTAACCGAGCGGCGGAAACGCGAAGCCGCTCAACTCCCAGAAACCGATATGAGCGGCGACGGCAATGAGCCCCTGGCCCTGCGCCAGAGCGTGCTGCATACGCGCGTCGGCGCCCTCTTCCGGCACGACCCACCGCTCACGCACGTCTTCCGGTTTCATGCTCCAGAAGTGGCAGAAATCCGCCAGGCAGAGGCCGAGGTGCACGTAGCTCTTCTTGAGGATGGAGCGCCGTTCCGCGGCGGTCTTCTCCGGGAAGGCGATGGCCAGGTTCTCAAGGCAGACGGCGCGATGGCCGCGATCCAGAACGTACGCCACGCGCCCAATCATGCGGCCGATCCAGCGGGCGACAGGCAGCGGCAGAGCGTCCATGGCACGCAGAAAGAGGAACAGGCAGAGGCAGGCAAGCCGCGTCTCGCCCAGCCGATGACGAAATCGTCTCCACCGTTTTTCCTTTGTCTCCGCCATCCAGACAGTCGTCCCCGGCCAATGGCGGTGGGAAACTTTACCCGACGCGGCCCCAGCGCACAACTCACGGTTGGCCACGGGGGAATGCGCTGCCTGCTTGCGGGCGAAGATTGAAGGGAGCCGGGGTGCGCGCGTCAATACTACGGGAAGTGAAACGGCCGGCCTGTTGGGCACGAAAAAACCGCTGATGATCTGGGAGGTCCACTATGCTACGCATGCACACACTGCCGCTTGCTATTCTCGCGATCATGTTGCTCGCGCCCGCCACCCGCGCAGGCGAGACGGCGCCGGCCAAGGGTCCCGAGACGAATCTGGAAGCAAAGGTCAAGGCGCTGGAGCAGCGTATCCAGAAACTGGAGGACGAACTGGCCGGGGAGCGCCAGAAACGGGGCCGGCTGCCTCAGGGACAAGCCTGGAACGACTGGCTGCAGCGCCGCGGGCTGGGCCGTGACCTTGATGAGATGATGGACAAGCTCAGCCGCGAAATGCAGCGCGACTTCGGCTCGGGTCCTGGCGGCTGGACGGGCCCGCGGGCGGTGGCGCCGAGTACCAAGCCGCGTCTGGGTGTGGAACTTGCCGCGCCGAGCACCGAACTGCGGGAGCGGTACAAGAACGACGCTAAGGAAGGCGCGTTTGTGATGAGTGTTGTGCCGGGCTCGCCCGCCGAGAAGGCCGGCCTGAGCGTCGGCGATGCCATCACCGCCTTCAACGGCAAACCCGTCGCTTCCCCGCGCGATCTGATTGACGCGGTCAAGGCTGCGCCGCCGGGGCGGGCGGATGTGACCGTGGAGCGCCGCGGCGAATCCCTGAAACTCAAAGTGGACCTGGGCGAAGCGGTCGCGGAAGCCGAGGAAGAGCCGGGCGGGGGCATGCTTCCTCGCGGCGGCTGGCTGCGCCGGAATGAGCCGGCGGCCAAAACCGCCACGCGCAGCCGCACGGAGGTCAAGGCGAGCGCGCTGGAGTTACCGGACGCCCTGGCCAAGGACCTCAAGCTTAGCGATGAGCAGAGGAAAAAGATGAGCGAGGTGCTCGCCAAGCACGAGAAGGAGCTGAGCGAAGAAGCGGCGACGAAGACCGAGAAGAGCGCGACGCGACGGGGCGCCTTCTCCTTCAGCATGACCGGCGATGTCTCCAAGCTTATTGACAAGCACGTGGCCGAGGCTGAAAAGGAACTCACCGGCACACTCACGCCGGAGCAGCTCCAGCAATGGGCCACCTATCGTAAGGAGCACAACAGCGTATCCGTGTCCCAGTCCATGTCATCCGAGTCGCGCAGCCAGGAGACGGCGGGAGACGGGGAGAACCTCGGGTTCTAGAATGCCGAATATATAGAACGTCCGACGCGCGATATACAACGTAGCTGATGACGTGACCCGGGATACGCAGCTCCGCCATAAACGCGGGGCTGCTCATTGTACGGCCCTATCGCAGCTTTTCACGCAGGCGGCCCATCGCTTCCACAACATTCTCGCGGCTGTTGAACGAGCTGACGCGGAAGTAGCCTTCGCCGGAGGCGCCGAAGCCGCTGCCGGGCGTCACCACGACATGCGCGTCGCGCAGGAGCCTGTCGAAGAAATCCCAACTGGTGGCGTTGCCAGGGGTCTTGACCCAGACGTACGGCGCGTTGACTCCGCCGTACACCTGCAGTCCGATGGAGCTGAGCGTGTCGCGGATGAGCTTCGCGTTGCCCATGTAGTGCGCAATGATCCGCCGTACCTGTTCCTTCCCCGCGGGACTGTAGACGGCCTCCGCGCCGCGCTGCGTGATGTAGGACACGCCGTTGAACTTGGTGGTGTGGCGGCGGGTCCAGAGCTTATGGATCTCGGCGGCCGAGCCGCCGCGCGTCTTGCCCTTCAGGTTCCTCGGGATGACCGTGAAGGCGCAGCGCACGCCGGTGAAGCCGGCGGTCTTGGAGAAGCTGCGGAACTCGATGGCGACCTCACGCGCCCCGGGGATTTCGTAGATCGAGTGCGGGATGGCCGGCTCGCTGATGTAAGCCTCATATGCCGCATCGAAGAAGATGATGGCCTGGTTGGCCCGGGCATACTCGACCCATCTGGCCAGCGTCGCCTTTGAGGCCACAGTGCCCGTCGGGTTGTTGGGGTAGCAGAGGTAGATGATGTCCACCTTCTGCGTGGGCAGCGCCGGCGTGAAGTCGTTCTCCGCCGTCGCCGGCAGGTAGACCAGCCCCGCGAACTCACCCCTGTCGTTGGCCGGGCCCGTGTGGCCGGCCATGACATTCGTATCCACATAGACAGGATAGACCGGGTCCGTCACCGCGATCGCATTGTCCTGGCCGAAGATGTCGAGGATGTTGCCCATGTCGCATTTGGCGCCGTCGGAGACAAAGATCTCCTCCGCGCTGATGTCGCACCCGCGCGCCTGAAAATCGTTCGTGGCGATGGTCTCGCGCAGGAAATCGCAGCCCTGTTCGGGCCCATAGCCCTGGAACGTCTCGCGGCGCGCCATCTCATCCACCGCCTTGTGCATGGCCGCGATGACCGCCGCGGGCAACGGCTCCGTCACGTCGCCGATGCCCATGCGGATGATCCTGGCTGCCGGATAGGCCGCGGCGAATGCCTTCACGCGCCGCCCGATCTCCGGGAACAGGTAGCCTGCTTTCAGTTTCAGGTAGTGCTCGTTGATGTACGCCATGGTTCCTCCCGCGAACAGCAAAGGGAAGTCTTTTTTGCCGCAAGTCTGGCGCGGGTCAAGTCCCAGGAAGGCGTTATGTTGCGGGCATCTGCGAATGGCTTGTTCGCCGCCAGCCGCGCTCCGGTCAGGAGCCCTGAGCAGAACTCACACCCACTTCACTTCCAGTATGCCGGGCTGTTGGGCGAAATACTGGACCACGCGTTCGGCGATCTTGAAAACTTCCGCGGGCCGCACCTGGATCTCAAAGACCATGGTGTGCCGCTTCTGCTGCATGTCGTAGTCGAGGTCCAGGCCATGGACTCGCACGTCCATGCTCTCAAGCTGCTGCTTGATGGCGTCCTCGGACAGCGCGCCGGCTTCCGCGGTGACTGTC
The DNA here is from genome assembly GCA_026692735.1 of Planctomycetota bacterium. Classification (GTDB taxonomy): domain Bacteria; phylum Planctomycetota; class SZUA-567; order H5-PLA8; family H5-PLA8; genus JAPLOD01. The sequence goes on from JAPLOD010000511.1 coordinate 4,215, forward strand.
AGGTGGCCGTACCAGTCGCTCTTGAGGCGTTTCTCGAAGAAGGGCATGATCACGAGGGCAATCAGTGCAACGCACAGACCGATCAGTCCCAGGAGAATCTCGCCGCTCCCGAACGCCAGCCCCAGCACGGTCACGAACCACAGCATGGCGGCAGTCGTGACGCCGCGGAGCACGTTCTCCTGCCGCATGATGCTGCCGGCGCCCAGGAAGCCCATGCCCGTCAGCATCCCCGCCGCAATCCGGCCCGGGTCGGGCCGCCACGTGGCCGCGGCCGGCGCGCACAGGGCCGTCAACTGCGCCGAGAGAATCATGCCCAGCGCGGCGGCCACGCACACCAGAGTGGTGGTGCGCAAGCCCGCGGCACGGCCGTGAGTTTCGCGGTCGAGGCCGACGATGACGCCGGCCATGAACGCCAGGCCGATCCTGAAAAGGACGTCAGTTGTAGAGAGCATACGTTCCTCGCACACGTCTCGCCCACGGGCCGGATACCCGTGCGGCCACGACACACCCGCGCTACAGGCCGAACCGCGAATGGAGTTCGCGCCAGACCTCCTCGGGGATCGGCCGCGACACGGCCTCTACGTCCTGCTCGATCTCTGCCGCCGTCTGGACGCCCACCAAGGTTGAGGCTATTCGCCGTTCGCGCAAGCAGAATTGCAGATTCAATGCCAACAGGCTGATCCCGTGTGCCCGCCCCAACTCCCACAGGGCGCGCGCACGCCTGACCTCTTCGTCCACGCGCAGATACGGCCGTGCCTGGATCGGCGCAGGCGGGGCGGCTTGCGGGTCCGCGCTGCCGAGCAGCCCGCCGAGCACCGCCATGCCGTTGAAAACGCCCACGTCGCGCGCTGCGGCAGGCTCCAGGATGCCCGCGACGGCGTCTTGGCTTATCAGGTTGTAGTCGCGATACGTCAACGACACCTCGAACTGGCCGGTCTCGATGCAGCGCCGATGGAATTCATGCTCGCGCACTCCCAGCCCGATGGCTCGGACCAGCCCTTCGGCTTTGAGTCTCCGAAGCTCTTCGAGCGCGCCGCCCGGCGCGAGGACCGGTGTCAGATTGGTCGGGTCGTGAACGAAGACGATGTCCACGTAGTCCGTCTGCAGCAGGCGCAGACTTTCCTCCACGCTGCGCCGCGTGCCGGCTGCGGAGTAGTCGTGGGAACGGGTGCGCGTGCCGGTCTTCGTGGAGAGAACGAGGTCCGCCCGTTTCCCGCCGCGCGCGCGCCATTCGCGCAACGCCAGCCCCACGCGCCGCTCGCTCTCCCCGTACAGCGGCGCGGTATCAACCACGTTGATGCCCAGTGCCAGGGCGCGGAGGACAGCCGCGATGGCCGTCTCATCGCTGAAGCCGCTGGCGGTCTTCCCCAGCCATGCGCCGCCCAGGCCAAGGGGCGTCACGCGCATGCCGGTGCGCCCGAGGCGGCGGCTACCCCAGACCTGGACCCACGACGGCGTGTCGGGAGAGCGCGTCATTCCTCGTCGCCCACAATCTTCCGGGCGTTTCGGAAGAGGACCTTAGCGTTACAGTAGCCCGGCAGCACTACCTTCCCGGCCTTGGGGTCGTACTCCCACGGCGTGCCCAGCGGGCTGACGATGGTATTCAGGTCGGCGCCGAGGGCGTCAAGGACCGCGGGGCCGGGCGGATTGGCGGGGTTCCCGTAGAACCTGCGCACGAACGTCTGCAGCACCGCCAAGTCCCTGGGCGCCTCGCCGCCGTTGTTGCTTCGGTAGAGATCAAGCAGCGCGTTCATGATGCTGGCCGCCTGGAGGGTCCGCTTCGCGTTCACGCCGCGCGATGAGACCTTCCCGGAGGCCGGGTCATACTCGATCCGGAACCCGAACGCGTCCACGGGCCATCCGTTCTCGTCGAATGGCACCATCTTCACGCTCTTCAGGGCGCCCAGTGCCGGGCGCAGGTCCGCAGGCCAGGCGCCGGTCCGTTTCTTGTGCTCGTCCACGGCGCGCTGCAGCGCGGTCCTGATCACCAGGCTGTGCGCGTTGAGCCATTCTGTCGCCGCGGCATTGCGCATCGCCTTGGGGAGGGTTTCGTCGTGAGCTGCCTTCCACAGCAGTTCGTCGGCGGCGTCGTAGTAGCCCGACTCGACGGCCAGGCGCGCCACCAGGTCCTCAATCTCCTTGATCTGCCGTGTGGTTCCGGCGGCAACTGGCGAGCTGGCGGGCGTCTTCTCCAGCCGTCGTTTCAGCCGGGTGATGACCCCGTTGAACCACGCGACAGCGCGCCGGGAGTAGTCCGCCTGCAGGGCCAGGTTCGACGGCGGCACGACGAACAACCGGCCGGCTTCGTACGGCAAGCGCCAGTCATCCGGGTTCTTGAGTATGGCGTTGGTGTAGAACTTCTCCACCGCGTAACGGTTAGGTTCCAGCGCCGACAGAATCTTGCCGGCGTTGATCGCGGCTTCCACCCAGTGCGGGTCCAGGTCCAGCACCGTGTCATAGAAGCGCAACAGCATGTCGAACTTGTGGCCGCGGCGGAACGAGTTCGAGACGTACTGCAGGCTGAGCAGCCACACGTAATCGGCCGCGATGCTGGTATTGCCGAGGCTCATATAGGTGAGCGCGTTGCCCTGCGGTATGTACAGGTACTCCGCGCGCAGCGCTTCCTGCTTGTCCTTGCGGGCGGCCAGTTGGCGGATGGCCTTCTCGTACCGCTTGTCCTGGTCGGCGATGAAGCCGCGCCGCTCATCCACACCGGTCTGCTGGCTGATGCAGCACAGCAGCGCGAGGATGATGGCGCCGCTGTGCGCCAGATACCAGCGGGCCCTGCTGAGCCTGCGGAGCCAGCGGCGCGAGGCGGTGTCCGCTGCGTCCGGCGTCCGTTCGTCCGGCAGGAAGGAGAAGGCCAGCAGCAGGGCCACCCCCACGGCGAACAGGACGAAATACAGCGTGTAGCCCCACTGGGCGAGGCGCTCGCCGGACGCATTGCGGGCGACCCGTTCGACCCATTGTGCGACTTCCGGCGAGTTGGCCGTCCCTTGCATCGCGCCGCGATCCTCAGAAGTTGCGCCGCCTGAATACCAGGTGCGCCGCCAGCAGCAGCGCCGCCGTGTATGCCAGGCCGTACACCGTACATGCCACCAGCTCATTGGCCGGAATGGCCATCTGCAGGCGGTCTTGCGTCGCCAGCACCGCCTCGCGGCGGATGTTGAAATTGTGCAGGTTGGGGAAGACCAGGTACAGGGCGTACAGCACCTTCCCGGCCCAGGGATGGCTGTCCTTCAGCACCGCGCCCAGGTCCACGACCCACTTGGTCAACTGGCCGGCGAAGAAGACGATCGTGGTGAAGATCGCCGACAATATGGGCGTGCTGGCCGAGCTGAAAAAGATCGCCACGGCGGTCACCACCAGCATCTCCACGAACGTCAGCCACAGCGCCTCGCCGAGGGCCAGCGTCACCGGCGCGCGGCAGAGCCAGAGGTAGCCCACGAAGATCGCCGCGAGCACCAGCAGGTTGACCAGCGTGGTCAGCGCCAGGCCGAGGTATTTGCCCAGCAGGAAGTGCCACCGTTCCGCGGGCTTGGCCAGGATGGTGTAGATGGTCCGCTTGTCTATCTCCTTGTAGATCAGCCCCGTGCCGACGAAGATGGAGACCATTCCCGAGAACATCCAGATGGCCGTCAAACCGATGTCGGTCATGATCTTGTCTTCGCCGCCGAAGCTCACCCACCCGATGGCGCGAGAGACCAGGATCATCAGGGTGCCAAACGCCAGCAGCACGTACAGGATCTTGTCGCGGACGGCCTCGCGGAACGTGTTCAGCGCGATGGCGGCTACAATCATGCGCGCACCTCCGTCTCCTGCGGCGTCTGGGCCGTCTCCGCGGGCCCGGACCCAAAACTGTCACCTGCGCCGGCGCCCGCGGCGCCCGTCACGCGCACGAAGTATTCTTCCATTGATTCCGTGTGCGGCTGCATGGAGCGCAGCGTGCCGCCGGCCCGTTCCAGCAGGCCCTTGGCGGTCTGCGCTTTCGCCTCCGAATCCACCAGGACGTGGTACAGCACGCCGTCATGCCACGTGCGCACTGCCAACGGCTTGAGTTCCGGCACGCCCTCTGCGGGAATCCCCGAAGCGGACAGAGCAACCTCGATCACCTTGCCGGTAAGCAGGGAACCGATCGGTCCTTCGGCCACGGCCCGGCCCTGGTTCAACACACAGACCCGGTCGCAGATGTCTTCCACGTCGCTGAGGATGTGTGTGCTGAAGAAGACCGTCTGGCCGGCATCGCGCAGCGAAAGGATGACGTTGCGGACGTCCCGTCGCCCCAGCGGGTCCAGCCCCGACATGGGTTCGTCCAGGACGACCAGCGGCGGCTTGTGCATGATCGCCTGGGCCAGCCCCAGCCGCTGCCGCATCCCCTTGGAGTATTCGCGCATCGGCACGTGGCGAGCATGGGCCAGACCGAACTGTGAGAGCAGCGCGCCCGCGCACTTCCGCCGCGTTGGACGGTCCATGCCGGACAGCTTGCCGTAGAAGTCCAGCATCTCCTCCGCCGTCAGGTACTCATAGAAGTACGGATTCTCCGGCATGAAGCCCAGCGCACGGCGCGCGCGGCTGTCGCGCGTATCCAGGCCGAAGATCCAGGCTTGGCCCGAGGTCGCGAACTGCAGGCCGGCCAGAATCTTGATCGTCGTCGTCTTGCCGGCCCCGTTCTGGCCAAGGTAGCCGAAGATCGAGCCGCGCGGCACCTCGAGGTTCAGGTCCCGCAGGGCGACTTTCCGCCGCGCGAAAAGCCCGGGGTTGTAGATCATGCCCACGTTGCGCGTTCGGATAGCCAGTTCAGAGGTGTTCGCCACAGAGGTCCGCTCCTACGGAAGAGACGCTCCCGGGCAGCACAACTGCGCCCCCGCTGCCCGTAACCCAAGACGTTTATAGCACTGCCTCCTTGACTCTCCATGCTCGATTTTCGATTCGCCATTTCCGGAAAAGACACGTACAGTACGTCATGACGCTTCGCACGGAGGGGCCGCCCATGACATCCGACGTCGCAGTTGACCGCTGCCGCCGCTGCGGCACAAAGATCCGGCACGAGCGCAAGATCTGTCCCTCCTGCGGCATGGATCTCGCCGCTCCCCCGCCGCCGGAACCGGTCGTCGCGCCGGACGACGGCACCCAAGGCGGCCACCCCATCCGGAAGGTCGCCGCCAAGGCCGGCGTGAAGATCTGCGTTATCTGCATGGCCTCCGTCCCGGATGACCAGATCGTGGACCAGGACGGCCAACTGATCTGCCCGACCTGCGCCGAGAACGTCAGACAGAAGGCGGTGCGGAAAGGCGCGCCGCCGCCGGAAGGTGTGCCTCCTCCGAGGCCCGGCCCGGCAGCGGGGCCACCCCGGCCTGTGCCCGCCAAGGGGTGGTTGCGTTCCTTGCTGGGGGGCCGAAAGGGGTGATAGTCGCCGCCTTCTTGCCGGGTATTGCCGTGGTGCAGGGCGTTCGCCTGGAAGGTCTACCCGTCGTAACGCCTTCGGGCAAAAACAAGCGAGGCCGCTGATGCAGCCAGCGGCCTCCGCTGTTGAAGCGACGTCGGAACTCTACAGATCTTTGTTGCGCTTCGGATTGCCGGTGTCGTCGTCGAGGATGTCAATCGTCATCCAGCCCAGCACGAAATCGAGGGCCTGCATCGGGCGGATATTCGCATTCACCATGACGCCCGCCTGCACCGTCGCCCCGACGCCCAGGAACGCACGGTCCTTGCTGTTGGCATACACGGCGGACGTATCCAGGTCCATCTTCTCCGTGCGGAAACTCTCCACCCAGCCGGTGATCCGTTCGCGCTCTACTCTCTGGTAGTACAGCAGGCTGACGCCGACCTCCTTGCGTTTCTCCCGCCATAAGCCCGCGCTGCGCCCGCGGAAGCCGACGTGGTACGCGTCCATCCATCCGCCGCCGATCTGCGCCAGTTTCGTCGCATGAGCGTTGACCATCAGCCCGGGGCCCGCGCCGATCGAAAAGTCAACGATGTCAATCAGGTCGTACCAGCGGCTGAGGAAGTAGTGTCCGGCCTGCCGGGCAACGCTCTGCTCGCCATTGGCGGACTCGGGGGCGCTCTTGCCGGCCGCCTTCTCCAACTCGCCGGCCTTGGTGCCCCGCGGGCCGATCTCCGTGGAGGAACTCGCGGACTCCCGCACGGAAGAGCCGCCTACGCCTGCGCCGATGCCGGTTGACGCGCTGCTCCTCGACGCGCTCGTCACCCCGCCTGCTTCAGCCATTACTCCCGCTGCGAACAGCGTGAAGGCACACGCTAATGCCGCACTGAGAAGCCGCATGAAACACCCTCCGGAAGTCCCGCTCCTCGACTTCCCACCCCACTATAATGCAAACATGCAAAGTCTCGTTTTTTTTTCCCTTTTGTCAATGCAATAAATGGCCTTTCTTCGCGGCGCCTCAGGGCTTTTCAATTCTCGCCCTTGTTCATAGGGCAGATGAACGCCAAAGCGGCGAAGGGGTCCGCTATGAAGCGTCGCAGGGCGTCTGGCAGGTATTTGTGCCGGGTACGCTGTCGAATCAGCCCAAGCGTCAGATTACG
>JAPLOD010000512.1 GCA_026692735.1 Planctomycetota bacterium
TTGACCGCCTCCTGCACGCCGAAGTTCGGGATGGAAATGTCCACGTGCACGTTGGCGGCGTGCGTCGGCGGCGCGATGTCGCCTGGGCCGTGCCACGCGGTCTGGACATAGTACGCCTCCGCAATGGCCGCGATCTTCTTCGCTTCGGTGATGCCTCCGATGTGGCCGATGTCGCAGCGGATGTAGTCAATGAGCTGCTCGGTGATGACCGGCAGGCATTCCCACTTGCTGTGGTAGAGTTCCCCCATCGCCAGCGGCGTCGTGGACGCCTGGCGCACAATGCGGAACGACTCCTTGTGCTCGGGCCGCAGACAGTCTTCGAGGAAGAAGAGGTGGTACGGCTCCAGCTCCTTCGCCAGCCGCGCCGCCTGGATGGGCGTGAGTCGTTCGTGGACGTCGTGGAAGAGCTCGATCTCGTCGCCAAGTTTCAGGCGCAGGTGTTCGAAAAGACGCGGGACCGTGCGCAGATACGGCCCCGGTTCCCAGGTCTCCTCGAAGGGCAGGCCCTCCTGCGCCAGCCATTTCATCCCGGCGTTATCCGGGCTCGCGGGCCTGCGCGTCCCCACGCCGTACGTGCCGCTGGTGCCGGGGATGCCGACCTGGGCGCGGATCACCTTGTAGCCCTGCTCCGTCGCCTTGCGGACATTATCCTCCACTTCGCTGAAGCCCTGCCCGCCGCAGTGCGTGTAGCACAACGCTCCCTCGCGCGTCTTGCCGCCCAGCAGCGAGTAGACCGGTTTCCCGGCCGCTTTGCCCTTGATGTCCCACAGCGCCAGGTCAATGCCCGCCAGCGCGGTCATCAGCACGGGGCCGCCGCGCCAGTACGTGCCGCGGAACAGGTACTGCCAGGTGTCCTCGATGCGGTCGGGGTCGCGGCCGATCAGCAGCGGCGCGATGTGTTGCTGCAGCGCTTCGGCGACGGCGAGTTCGCGCCCGTTGAGAGTGGCATCTCCCACGCCGTACAGCCCTTCGTCAGTGATGATCTTCACCAGCACGTAGTTGCGTGTCGGGCAGGTGACGATGACGCGCACGTCGCTGATCTTCATGTCGTGGTCCTCCGGAGGGCAAGTGGTCAGTAGTCAGTAGCTCGCCAAAAGTCTCAAGCCTCAAGTCTCAAGCCTCAGAAGAGGCTGTTCGGGTCAGGCCTCTCGGCGTCGAAGCGGCGGCGCACGTAGGTCCAGCGGACGAGCATGTACAACGCGACGTCGAAGACGGCAATCATGTTCACGGTACCAAGCCAGCCTACCCAGGGCTGGCCCTTTTCGGCAGCGGCGCTGCACACTATCACGACCAGCGCACCCAACACGCCCGCCACAACAGTGTAGGCCGTTCCCAGCAAGGCGATCCGGAAGAGGTTGGCCAGCCGGGAACGGCGGTAGTCCTTGTGGTTCGAGACGGTGTTGAGCGTGGAGAGGAAAGCGAACTCGGTACACGCCGGCACGCCGACAGCCACGGCCCACAGCATCGCGTTCGCGGGCAAGCCGAGCAGGAGTCCGCCGGCCAGCACGAGCAGGCCGATGACGGTGGCACTGAGCAGGACATACCCCGTCGGCAGGAGCACAACGTCACTGAACCCGACCGCGTAGATTTCGGTGAGCGGATAACGGCTGTCCCCGCGCGTCGGAGCGGCCTGGGTCAGGCGGAACGTGCGCTGCTGCCCAGCCATCTGCGCCTGGCGTGCGGTAACGTTCTGCTGCCCCTGTATGATGACCTGGACCACGTTCCAGATCCACAGCATCTGGAACGCCAGCCCTGCGACACACAGCACGGCAATGCCGGTGCGAAAAGCTGCGACGTCGCTTTCCGCGAGGTGCCGGCGGTAGAGGAGCACCAGGATCTGATCCAGCAGAGCGGGCACGGTTAGCATCGCGGCCCAGCCCAACGCCAGAGCAAGAACCAGGGCCTTCAGGGAACGCACAAGATGGACGTCAACCGAGCCGGCATCGAAGCTCGCACTGACCAACCGCAGCACCGCGCGGCCCATCCGCCCGAAACGGCGCAACAGAGCAGCCTCGAGAGGGCCGTTGACATCGTCCGGATCGAAGCCGCGCGCGGCGCCGGCAGCCACATCCGCGGGCAGCGGGTCGTCCGCTTTGCCGTGCCAGAAGGCGCGGACCGGGACCGATATGGCCCGGTTGAGACTCAGCGCCGTGAGAACGCCCGCCGCCAGGAGCCAGACGATGCAGCGCCAAAGGCTGACGGCCAGCAACGCGGACGGCCCGTCGGCGGTTGAGCGCAGGACGTCAAACCAGGCGACGCTGGGGAACCACAGCAGCGTCCGCTGCGCCACGGAACCGGGTGTGTCGAACTGCGTGAAGAGCGCGGCCGCAACCGCACCGAGAGACGATTGCTGCGCCTCGGCCAGCATGCTCGGCCTGATCGCGAACACGAACAGCGCGCCGATCGTCATAAGGATGCCAACGCCAAGCAAGACGCGCACGAAAGGCAAGACGCGCGCCACACGGGCCACGCGCAGCGGCGCGGTGAAGGGATACGCCGTCGCCGCGCCCAGCACCAGTGCGACGGCGACGGCGTCCAGGAGAACGTTGAGAAACACGGCAAGAAGGACGGCGCTCACGGCGCTGATGGGCCGCAGCCACAACCAGGCGGCAGGCGGGAGGCTGCCAAGCCACGCCATGTAGAACCAGTGGTAGAGGAACAAGCTCCACATCAGCACGGACGTGACAACGCCGCCCTGCGAGATGGGCCGCGGGCTCAGCGCAAGCCGCAGGATTCTCCACGGCGATGCGGGCGTCGTGACCAGGTCGCGCATGGGCGGGTCGAGGTAGATCTTGTACTGCCACATCGCAAAGCGGAAGGCCAGCGACAAGGTGCCGATGGCCAGCGCGCCGAGCTGGCCGGCGAGAGGCCGGCGTTCAGGCGGCAGCCACAGGAATGCCGTCCACACCGTCCGGCCGAAGCCGAGCACCAGGTACATCAGGAACAGGAACAGCGCGACGGCGAAGAGCCCTGCGAGCGCGCGCAGCCAGAGGGGCTGCTGGTATTCCGGGCGGCGAAAGGTCTGGCCGAAGATGGCTTCCATACACGGCTCTTGGCTCGTCGCTGCTGGAATCCGGGGACATGTTAGACGTCCAACATGTCCCCGGATTCCGCGCCTCTTCCCCCGCACCGGAGCGAGGCGCTCCGGCCACTCAACGTCCGATGATGCGCCGCGGCGCCTCTTCGGCGTGGCGGCCCATGCTGTCGAGAATCTCCGAGACCAGCGGGTTCTTGTCTTTGCCGGTGAGCAGGGCGAAGAGCCGGTCGAGGCCGGCGTCAGGCACTCCGGCCCGGGCGCGCAGTTCGGCCAGCGTGCCGTACGCCCTGATCTCTCCCCGGTCCACCAAAGCTACCCGGTCACAGAGCTTCTCCGCGCCGTGAACGATCTGCGTGGCCCAGACGACCGTGACGTCGTGGCGGTCGCGCAGGGCATGCAGGATCTCCATAAGGGCCGCGCTGGCCGGCGGGTCAATGCCTCCCGTCTCCGGCTCGTCCAGAATGTAGATGCGCGCGTTGGTCAGGAATATGGCCGCCAACGCCAGCTTCTTGTACTGCCCGTTCGAGTAGGTGGCAATGCGCTTGTCGAGGATCTCTGTCAGGTCGAACAACTGCGCGAAGCTGTTGATCCGCCTGTCGCGTTCGTCCTTCTCGACACCGTACAGGTCGCCGATGAGCTGCAGGTGTTCCCTGCCGCGAAAATGCAGGAACAGGTTGGGCTGATCCGGCAGGTACGTCGTGAACGTGCGGATGGCCAGGTGATCGCGGAAGCGGTCCAGCCCGCCGACCAGGATCGTGCCGTTCTGCGGGCGCAGCAGGCCGGCCATGCATCTGAGCAGCGTGGACTTGCCTGCGCCGTTGGCCCCGACGACGGCCAGCAACTCGCCCCGCGCCACGCTCAAGGTGACGTTCGACAGCGCCACCCGGCCGCCCTCGTAGCTCTTGGTGACTTCGAACAGCTCGATCGCCCGCTCGGTCGAGGACATTGGCGAAGCACTTGGTTCCGGCATCGCATCATCTATAGTAACAGCATCGCCGCTGATTGCAGAGCAGTTTCCAGCGTCACCGGAGTTGTAGCGCCGGCACACGGGCCAGAGGCCCGTGCCACGCATTGCGGGGAAACGGAGTGGCCAACGAGAAGAAAACGCTGCGCGCGGAAGTCACGGCCCGCTTGAGGGCGATGAGCGCCGACGAGCGTCAGGAGCGCAGCGCGAGGGCGGTGGCGCGGCTGCTGGCCAGCGCCGAGTTCCAGCGCGCAGGAACGGTGCTCGCGTACGATTCCGCCGCGCTGGAAGTGGACACCAGCGCGGTTTTCCAGGCGTGCTGTGCCCAGCGCAAGACCTTGGGGCTGCCGCGCACTTGTGCGGCGGACCGCAGCATCACGATCCATGCCGTGGCCGGCCCTGACCGCGATCTGGAGCGCAGCCGGTTTGGCTTTCGCGAGCCGAAAGGTGGCACGCCGGTCATCCCCGTGGCGCAGATTGACCTGGCCATCGTGCCCGGCGTGGCCTTCGACCCGCAGGGCAATCGGCTCGGGCGCGGTGCCGGTTACTACGATCGTTTCCTCGCGCAGGGCGGCCTCCACGCCGCCCTGTGCGCGCTGGCCTTCGACTGCCAGGTCGTCCCGGCGGTTCCCGTCCTGCCGCACGATCTGCCACTGCATCTCGTCTTCACGGAGACGCGGACGATTCGCGCAGACAGAAGTCAAAATGCAAAATGAAAAATGCAACATTGGGTGGTTTCATTTTGAGTTTTTCATTCGCGCAGACAGAATGCAGAATACATAATGAATAAGGAACGGCCCAATTTGCATTTTGAATTTTGCATGTTGCATTCGGGAAGACAGCATGTCCAAGCTTCAGGAAGCAGCCGCCGATCATGATCTGCTCGCAGCGGGCGTCGAACTGGGCTATCTCTCCGCGGCGCAAATCGAGGATGTTATCAGACGTCAGGCCGACCTGCGGCGCGGGGGCATGCAGGTACACGCCAGCCAGGTCCTGCTTGAACGCCGTTTTCTGAACCCCAGCCAGCTCAGCCAGATCGGCGCTGAGTTGAAGCGGCGGCACGCGCTCGAGACCGACGGCGTGGAGCGTCAGCCGGAGGTCCCCATTCGTTCGTTCGGGCCGTACGAAGTCCTGGCGGTGCTGAGCGAGTCGGGGCGCGCCCGCGTCCTGAAGGCCCGGGACAAGACCATGGATCGCCTGGTCGTGCTGAAGGTGCTGCCGCCCAACCTGGCCAAGGACGAGCAATGGTCCGAACGTTTTCGCCGCGAAGTGCAGACGGCCGGCAAACTCTCCCACCCCAACATCATCACCGCGTACGGCTCCTGCGAGGTTGACGGCTGCCCCGTTCTCGCCATGGAGTACCTCGAGGCGATGTCGCTGGAGGAGCGTCTGGAGCGCGAAGGCAACCTGCCCGAGAAGACCGCCTGGCTCGTGGCGCGTGAGGTGGCGAAAGGCCTGGCCCACGCCTGGCAGCACGGCGTGCTGCACCGCGACATCAAGCCCGACAACATTATCTGCACCGCCGACGGGAAGGTGAAGATCATTGACATGGGCCTGTCGAAGAGCATGTCCGAAGATACCGCGCTGACAGCCCCGGGTACCACGGTCGGGACGCCGTTCTACATTTCGCCGGAGCAGGCGCACGGCAACAAGGACCTGGACATCCGCACCGACATCTACTCGCTGGGCTGTGCGCTCTTCCACATGGTCACCGGCTCGGTGCCCTTCATGGGCGAATCGCTGATTGACGTGATGCTGAAGCACACGCAGGCGCCGCGGCCCGACCCGCGCAGCCTGTTGCCCGAAATCAGCGCAGGCACCGCCACGCTCATCATGCGCATGATGGCCCTCAAGCCCGATGACCGTCCGGCGACACCCGAGGCCCTGATTGCCGAGATAGGCGCCCTGCTGCCCACGCTGCCCGAACCGGAGGACGTGGTGCGTCCGGCGATGAAGGTGGAACGCAGCAACACCGTGGTGATGAAACGCGACGGCCCGCCGTCTCCGCTCCCGAAAACCGCCGCGCCCCTTCCCCGGCCGTCGCGCTTCACGCGGCTGGTGGACTGGTTCATCAACGTGTTTGACTGACGCCTGGTGCCACTGGCCGCAGCCAGCGGGCGTCC
>JAPLOD010000513.1 GCA_026692735.1 Planctomycetota bacterium
CGCGGCAGGGGCAAGGGCCGGTTGCCTGCCGGTTGCCGGAGGGGGGACCTGTTTCGCGGCGGTGGCTGGGGGAGGCGCTGTGGATGAGTCGGTCGTGGAAGCGCCCGGTGTCTCGTCGAGGAAATCGGAGAAGTCCACGGCAATAGCTGGCAAGTCGTCCGGCGTTGGCGGCGCGGCTGCCAATGTCACGAGGAGCATGGGGGCGGAGTGCACCAGCGCCACCAGCATGAACACGATGGCCCAGCGCGAGAGCGGCAGCGTGCCGCTCTCCACGTGCTCCGTTCCAGCCAGTCCGACCATAGCCGCTCCGAGTCTCATCTATTAGACGCCGTTGCCGGCAGATTTCAGCAAAAATCGGCGCTCGCCTGCATTCCTCTCGCGCGCTGCCTCCTGTCCTCCTCCCCGTCCGTTTCGCGTGTTCCCGGGCCGCTCATCGTTTCCTTGCCGCCCGCAGCGCCCTGTCAATGTCGCGTCGCACCTCGGCTTCCCGCAGCGCCGCGCGCTTGTCGCCATGGGTCTTGCCCCGGGCAACGCCCAGGAGCACCTTGGCCCAGGGCCCTTTGAAGTAGACCTCCAGGGGGACCAGCGTGCGGCCCGACATTTCGGTCTTCGCGCGCAGCCGGTCTATCTCGCGCCGGTTCAGCAGCAACTTGCGCCGCCGCACGGGGTCGGGCAGTTGCACGTGGGCTTTCTCGTACGTGTTGACCTGCAGGCCGATCAGCCAGCATTCGTTGCCCTGGACTCGCGCATAGCTGTCCGCAAAGCTGACGCGGCGCGTCCGCAGGCTCTTCACCTCGCTGCCGTGCAGCGCAATGCCGGCTTCGAGGGTGTCCTCGATGTAGTAATCGTGGCGCGCCTTGCGGTTCGTCGCGATCAGCAGCCGGTACGGCTTTCCCGCGCCGTGCTTGCTCTCTTTTTCCATCAGCCCAACCTCAGACAGCCGGTACTGCGTTCCTCTTTCGACTGCAACGCTGTGCGCGCCTGGCCGATACCGGATAAGGGTATGTGTGCCCTTCGCGGCAGAGCCGCACCACGGAGCAGGAGCAGCCCGTCCGTGTTCCTGCAATGCCCCTGGCGAAAGCCGCGGCGCACAGCGTCGAGTGTTCCAGGTCTTCCAGGTTGCCGCATGCGCGCCGTCTTTGACTTCCTCCACGGAATAGCTTCCGGCCTGCACAGGAACAGCGCCCGATCATACACCGGCGCCCGCGCAGTTAAAGCGTCTTGTGCCGAGGCCAGGTCGCGCGGCGGACACGCTCGTCCCGCGCAGGGCGGGCTGGGCCGGTCTATCGGACAGTTCTGCGCGCTGGTCCTCGGGCTTGCCTGCGGCGCGGCGGCGCTGCTGGCCGCGACGGGACTTCCTCGGCCGCGAGCGCGGGCCACGGAACAGTGTGAGACGCCGGCCGCGGAGCCGTCCGTCCCCGCGCAGGATTTCGCCGAGGTGCTGGCGACCGATCCGACAGTGCCCGCTCGCGCATGGAAGTACATCGTCATGCACCACTCCGCCACGGCCGGTGGCAGCGCGCAGAGCTTCGATCGGAACCACCGTGAACGCGGCTGGCGCTGCCTGGCGTACCATTTCGTTATCGGCAACGGCAATGGCCAGGGCGACGGGGAGATCATCGCCGGGCCGCGGTGGTACAGCCAGGCAGCGGGCGCTCACGCGAATGCAAACGAGTATAACGAATACGGCATCGGCATCTGCCTGGTGGGAAATCTGGATGACCAGCCTCCGACCCCGGCGCAGTGGGCCGTCACCCGGGCACTGGTGGCGCGCCTGCGAGCACTGTATAACGTCGCGGGCACGGACGTCGTCGGCCATAACCAGATTCGCAATGGCGGCAGCACGGCCTGTCCGGGAAAGCTCATGCCCCTGGCGGAGCTGCGCGAAGGGCCGTAACGAAGAGCGCAGGCGTCCAGGCGTCGCGAGCGGAAATATCGCCTTGACTTTGCTCGGCCGTGCCGTACTGTTATTGCTCCCGCCCGGGAATCCGGGCGGGTTGTGTTTTTAGGTCATGTTCAAGCGTGACCGTGGATGGGCAGTGCAAGGAGCGTTAAGCCATGCCGGCTGCGGTCGCCAAGCCTAAGCCTTTCAAGACGTACCAGGCCAAAGCAGGCGAGATTGTGGGCAAGTGGTATCTCGTGGACGCCGCGGACCAGCCGCTCGGGCGCTTGGCCGTCCCCATTGCCAGACGCCTGATGGGCAAGGACAAGCCGACGTATACGGCGCATCTGGATACCGGCGATTTCGTGGTCGTCATCAACGCCGTGGAAGTCAAAGTGCATCCCAAGAAGTACGAGGGCAAAGTGTACCGGAAGTGGTCCGGCTACCCGGGCGGTCTGCATGTGCGCACGTTTGCCGAGCAGCAGCGACGGAACCCGACGCGGGTTATCGTTGACGCCGTGCGGCGGATGCTGCCCAAGACGCTGCTCGGAAAAGCGATGCTCTCCAAGCTGAAGGTGTACACTGGAGCCAAGCATCCCCACGCAGCGCAGCAACCCGTGGCCTGGGCGCCACTGAGTTAGCGCTGACGGAACCGGGGCGACGCGGTAACGGTTCGGAGCGGAGTGGACGTGAGCAGCGAAGACAAAACTGGCGGGTATTTCTGGGGCACCGGTCGCCGCAAGTGTGCCACGGCGCGTGTGCGCCTGCGGCCCGGGTCGGGACACGTCATCATCAACGACCGGCCGTTGGAGCGGTACTTCGGCGGCGAGAACCATCGCAACGCGGTCACGTCCGTCCTGAAGTTCACCAAGCTGGCCACCGCCTTCGACGTGTTTTGCAGCGTGTGCGGCGGCGGCATCACGGGGCAGGCCGAAGCGATCCGCATGGGCATCGCCCGGGCGCTGTTGCTCTACGACCGCAACCTTGAGAAGCAACTGCGGGACGAAGGCTACCTGACCCGCGATTCGCGTATGGTGGAGCGCAAGAAGTATGGCCAGGCGGGCGCCAGGCGCAGGTTCCAGTACTCCAAGCGCTGATGGGGCGGTGAGTCTCGTACCTCGTTCTGGGTTGACGGATTGACATACCGGCCCCTCCCTCGCAGACGCGGGGCTTGAGGGGCCGCATTGTTTTGGGGGCAAGTTTCGCCGGAGGGGACAATGAAACCGAATGCCCGCAAGCGCAAGGCCGAGGCCGTCGCCGTTGAGCCCTGGGAGGGCTTACTTCATGACGTCCCCGGCTTCCGCACCGCGTCCCTCCATTGCGGCCTGAAGACCGCCAAGGAAGAGCCGCCGGACCTGGCGCTGCTGTATGCCGAACAGACCTGCGTCGCCGCCGGCGTCTTCACGCAGAACCGCGTCTGCGCCGCGCCCGTCAAGCTCTGCCGCGCACACCTGGCCAAGAGCAAGCACCGCGCCCGCGCGCTCATCATCAACGCCGGCGTCGCCAATGCCTGCACCGGCGCACAGGGCGATCAGGATGCCCGCACCATGGCCGGGCTGGTCTGCCGCGACGTCAACTGCAAGCCCCAGGAAGTGCTGGTCTTCTCCACCGGCGTCATCGGCCCCAGACTCCCTATGGCGAAGATCGAGATCGGCATTCAGCGCCTCGTCTCCTTCGTCAAGGAGCAGAAGATCACCGGCGACTTCGCCCGCGGCATCATGACTACGGACCTCGTCCCCAAGACCGCCGCCGCCATGGTCAAGCTGGGCGGCAAGGTCGTCCATCTTGCCGGCGTCTGCAAGGGCTCGGGCATGATCGCCCCCGCTATGGCCACTATGCTGGCCGCCGTTGCCACCGACGCCGTTGTAGCGCCGGCCGTTCTGCAGACGGCGCTCGAGGACGTGGTCGAGGACACCTTTAACTGCGTCACCGTTGACGGCGACACCTCCACCAACGACAGCCTGGTGGTCCTCGCGTCCGGCCTCGCACGCAACAGGCCGGTCTCCCGCACGGGCGGGCGGGACTACGAGATCCTGCGCGCCGGACTGCACGCGGTGTGTGACAGTCTGGCGCGCCAGATCGCCGCGGACGGCGAAGGCGCAACTCATGCCATCACTGTGTACGTCGGCGGCACCAGGAACGCCGCGGATGCCAGAGCCATCGCGCGCACCATCGCCGAATCCCCGCTGGTCAAGACTGCTATCGCCGGCAATGACCCCAACTGGGGCCGCATCGTGGCGGCCGCCGGCCGCGCGGGAGTCGCCTTTGACCCCGACGAGGCCTCGCTGACCGTCTGTGGGCACGAGCTCTTCAAAGAGGGGCAGCCCGTGCCTTTCGACAAGCCGACGGTCGCCGCGGCGCTGAAAGCGAAGGACGTCAGCATCGTGGTGCTGGTGGGAGACGGCCCGGGTCACGCCAAGCTCTACACGTGCGATCTGACGCATGGGTACATTACGATCAACGCCGAGTACCACACCTGAAGGAGCTTTCGTGAACGCACTCGATAAGTCCCGCGTCCTGCTCGAGGCGCTGCCGTATCTGAAGGCTTTCGACCGCAAGTTCGTGGTCATCAAAGTCGGCGGCAGCACCATGACGGACAAGGCCGTCCTGCCCTCTGTCCTGCGGGACGTCGTCTTCCTCGAACAGGTCGGCGTCTGGCCGATCGTCGTGCACGGCGGCGGGCCGCGCATCAGCGCGGAGATGGAGCGCCTGGGCCTCAAGCCCACGTTCGTCAAGGGCCGCCGCGTGACCGACGAAGCCACGCTCGAGATCGCCCATAAGGTTTTGATAGATGAGATCAGCGGCAATGTCGTGGAGCTGATCCAGCAGCAGGACGGCAAGGCGATTCCGCTCAACGGGCGCGGGTCGCGGTTCCTGCACTGCGCGAAGAAAGTGTTCGAAGACGACCCCACCATGGACCTGGGGTACGTGGGCGAGATCACCGCCGTTGATGCGGAACTGGCCCAGCGCATCGCCTCAGGAGGCGTCATCCCTGTCGTCGCCCCCATTGCGCGCGGTGAGCCGGACCACCATCTCTACAACGTCAACACCGATTCCGTCGCGTGGAAGGTGGCCGCCGAGGTAAGGGCTGAGAAGCTCGTCTACCTCTCGAACGTCCCGGGCATCCTGCGCGACAAGAACAAGCCTGAGACGCTGATCTCCAG
Source organism: Planctomycetota bacterium (assembly GCA_026692735.1). Classification (GTDB taxonomy): domain Bacteria; phylum Planctomycetota; class SZUA-567; order H5-PLA8; family H5-PLA8; genus JAPLOD01. The sequence continues at coordinate 5,047 of JAPLOD010000513.1, forward strand.
CATCACGCTGGCGGAATGCGATGAGCTCATCAAGAAGAACGTGATCGTCGGCGGCATGATCCCCAAGATTGAGGCCTGCATGGCGGCGCTGAAAGCCGGCGTGCGCAAGACTCACGTCATCTCGGGCCTCCTCGAACACTCGCTGCTCCTGGAGATCTTCACCCCGGAAGGCATCGGAACAGAGATACGCCTTTGAGAATCTGCCGGCCGCGGCGGACCGGCGGGTCGTGACACACAGGTATCGGAGGAACGTACATGCCCATGAAGACCGCGGATGTCCAGGCGGCGTATGCCAAGTACGTCTTTGGCAACTACACTCGTGCGCCCATCGCCATCGTCCGCGGCGAGGGATCGTACGTCTGGGACGCCGACGGCAAGCGTTACCTCGACCTGCTCCCGGGACTGGGCGTCAACGGCCTCGGCCATTCCCCGCCCCGCGTCGCCGCGGCAATCAACAAGCAGACGGCCAGCATGCTGCATATCCACAACAACTATCTCTGGGAACAGCAGCCCCTGCTGGCCAAGGCGCTGGTCGAGCGGCTCACCGGCATGAACGGCGCCAAGGCGTTCTTCTGCAACTCCGGAACGGAAGCCAGCGAGGCCGCCATCAAGCTGGCCCGGCTGTACGGCAAGCAGAGAACCCCCCAGAAATGGAAGTTCATCAGCATTGCCAATGGCTTCCACGGCCGGACGTACGCGGCGCTGAGCGCCACTGGACAGCAGAACCTGCAGAAGGGCTTTGAGCCGCTCCTGCCGGGCTTCAGCTACGTGCCGCTCAACGACATTGCCGCGTTGGAGCAAGCCTTCGACGCGGAGACCGCGGGCTTCATGGCGGAGCCGGTACAAGGCGAGGGCGGCATTTTCATCTGCTCCGCGGACTACCTCAACGCCGCGCGGGCGCTCTGCGACAAGCACGGCGCGCTCCTGATGTACGACGAAGTGCAGTGCGGCCTGGGCCGCACCGGCGATTACTTCGCCTACCAGACGCTGCAGGCGCCTGCCCCCGATGTCATCTGGCTCGCCAAGGTGCTTGGGGGGGGGTTCCCTATCGGCGCCATGCTGGCCAGGGAGGAGATCGCACGGCTCATGGTGCCCGGCACTCACGGCTCGACCTTTGGCGGCAACCCGCTCGCCTGCGCCGCCGCGCTCGCCGTCATGGAAACCATCGAGCAGGACAACCTGCTGCCGCACGTGCGTGACATGGCGCGCCACCTCGCGCGCGGCCTGGAAGCTCTGCGCGCCACACATGCCGCGAAGATCACGGAGATCCGGCAGGTTGGACTGATGGTTGGCATTGAGCTCACGTTCCCGGCCAAGCCGATCCTGGCGCGGTGCCTGGCGCAGGGCCTCATGGTCAACGTCACCCACGATACCACCGTGCGCCTCCTGCCGGCCATGACGGTGCGGGCGACCGAGTTGGACGACGGGCTGGCTATCATCTCACGCGTGCTGGAGGAGTTCTAAGTGAGCACCAAGAAGAAACGCGATTTCCTCAGTTTCGACAACATCCCCGGCGCTGAGATCGTGGCATTGCTGGAGCTGGCTGCGCGCCAGAAGGCCGACCCCGAGACCTGCCGCCAGCGCCAGACCCTCCACGGCCGCGTCGTCGGAATCTTCTTCGAGAAAGCGTCGTTGCGCACGCGCCTCAGCTTCGAGACCGCGGTCTACCAGTTGGGCGGCCACTGCATCTACATGGGGCCGGAGAGCGGGCGCATTGGCGAGCGCGAGTCCATCAAAGATCTCGCCAAGGTCTCGTCGCGGTATCTCGATGCGTTCGTGCTGCGGACGTATAAGCACGACACGATTGTGCAAATGGCGCACTACGCCAGCAAGCCTGTGATCAACGGCCTGTCCGACTTGCACCATCCCTGCCAGGCTCTCGGCGACCTCCTGACCATACAGGAAAAGTGCGGCCGGCTCCAAGGGGTGAAGGTGGCCTTCATCGGCGACTGCAACAACGTCTGCCGCTCTCTCGCCCAGTCGCTTCCCAGAGTCGGCGCGTCCCTGTCAATTGCGTCGCCGCAGGGCTACGGGTTCAGCGGGGCCTTCCTGAAATCCGCGGGGGTGGCGCTTTTTGCCGATCCCGCTGAAGCATTGCAGAATGCCGATGTGGTCTATACCGACGTGTGGGCCTCGATGGGCCAGGAAAGCGAAGCGGCTCATCGCCGCGCGATTTTCCAGCCGTACCAGATCAGCGCTGAACTGATGGCGAAAGCGCCCAAGGCAATAGTTATGCACTGCCTCCCTGCGCACCGCGGGGAGGAGATCACAGACGCCGTCATTGACGGCCCTCAGTCCGTCGTCTATGACCAGGCCGAAAATCGCCTTCATGCACAGCGTGCCCTGTTATGCTCCCTGCTTGACTAGACGTGGCACACTTTTTGTGCCAGTAACTGTGTGTGCGTGACCGGTTTGCATTTTGCGACCCGGCATTGCGCAAATCCGGTCTTGCACGATGTACCACTTCTCTGTAATAGACAAGTACATGTTAACCGCGCATCAGGCTATCCGGGTGATGAGGGTTCTGGTGGTTGACCCTCACCAGGATAGCCGCGATGCCCTCGTCGCGAAACTCCAGGCCGAACGCTACGAGAAAGTCTACGTAGCGAGCACGGGTGAGGAAGCTGTGCGGGTCCTTTCCGCCGGCCTGGCCAAACGCGAGCCCATTGACCTTATCCTCCTCAGTCTGAGTCTCCCCGATCGCCCCGGCCTCGAGACTCTCGATGAGGTCCACAACGTCTTCGATGTCGCCCTCGTCCTCCTTGCCGGTCGTGAAGAGCGCCATCTGGCCGTCGAGGGCCTGGGCCACGGCGCCGACGACTACGTCCTGCGTCCCGTCAACGCTGAAATGTTCCTCCTGAAGGCTGAGAAACTGCTCACCAAGCGCTTCCTGCACAAGGAACTCCGTCGCTCCACCGCCCGCAACGAAACGCTCTTCCTGAACGTGCTCGCCGTCATGGCCAAAGTCCTCGAAGCCAAGGATCCGTTCACGCGCTTCCATTCGCAGAAAGTCTCAACGTTGGCCTCCGCCATCGCGCGTGAGATGGGCTTCCAGGACGACGAAGTGCGCCGCATCGGCATCGCCGGCATTCTTCACGACATCGGCAAAATGGGCATCCGCGAAAGCATCCTGCAGAAGCCGGGCCCGCTCGACAAGACCGAGCGCGAGACCGTCGAGCGCCACGCGATTATCGCCAGCACAATCCTGGAACCGATCGAGCAGCTCCAGGGCGCTGTCGGCTACATCAAGCATCACCATGAACGCTTCGATGGCGGCGGCTATCCCGAGCGCCTCGCCGGCGAGCAGATTCCCTTGGGCGCGCGCATCACCCACGTCGCCGAAGCCTTCGATGCCATGGTCGCCAAGCGCAGTTACAACGTTCCGAAGACGCCCGAAGAAGCCCTCGCCGAACTGCGCCGCTGCTCCGGCACGCAGTTCGACCCGCAGGTCGTCAGTGCCGCGGCCGTGGTCCTCCGCCGCAATGGCTTGCTCGCCTCGCGTCCCGAGCAGCCCGCCAAGAGCCTGCCGGATCTGATCGAAGACCTCACCGACCAGGTCTCCCTGTAGTCCATCTCAGCGCTTGCTCATGTCGCGCCTCGCGAGTATGAGTATGCGTCTTGCCCTTGAGAACCGACGGAGAGCCAGAGCCATGAGCAACACCAAGCGCCCCAACACCGTGCCGCCCTTCCTGATCGGCAAGGGCGAGGGCTGGCTGACTGCGGAATACGGCATGCTGCCGCGCAGCACGCTCAGCCGCAAGCCGCGCGATGCCGGCCGTGGCAAGCCTGATGGGCGTGGCGTCGAGATCCAGCGGCTCATCGGTCGCGCCCTGCGGCCCGCGCTCGATCTGAAACAACTGGGGGAGCGGACCATCGTGCTCGATTGCGACGTGATCCAGGCCGATGGCGGCACGCGCACGGCGTCAATCACGGGCGCCATGGTCGCCATGGCGCAGGCCGTAGCGACGCTCAAGCAGAAGGAGGTCCTCCCCGGCCTCTCGCTGGGGCCGTTCGTCGCCGCCGTCAGCGCCGGCCTCGTCAAAGGCGTCCCGACGCTCGACCTGTGTTACAAAGAGGATGTGATGGCGGAAGTGGACTGCAACGTCGCCATGACCGAAGAAGGCCGGTTCATCGAGATTCAGGCTACCGCCGAGCACGGCCCGTTCCAACGCGCCGACTTCGACAAACTGCTCGATCTTGCGGCCGCCGGCATTCGTGAACTCATCGCCATGCAGAAGAAGGCGCTCGGGCCTGAGATCATGTCCTTGCTGAAACGCCCGGCATGAAGGGCGCTCACAGACGGGCAGTGCGCCGGGAGGGAGCAGTTCTCGATGCGCGTTCTTGTGATAGGCACGGGCAACAGGCACAAGGTCCAGGAGATCGCGCCGCTGCTCGAAGGACTGCCGCTCAGCTTGCGGGCCGCGGGCGACTACGGCCCTTTCCATCCCGACGAATCCGGCGCCACCGCCGAGGAGAACGCCGTCATCGCGAGGTTCGTCTGCGTCATCGCCCTTTGCCGGCCGGGCCATGACCCCTGCGTCTTCCGCGGCGAATGCCCCGGACGCATCGGCACGGAGCGCCGCGGCACCGCGGGCTTCGGCTACGATCCCGTCTTCATCGTGGAGAGCGCGGGCAGGACTTTCGCCGAGCTGCCGGCGGACGTGAAGAACACCATCAGCCACCGGGCATTGGCCACCAGATTGTGCCGCCAGGAACTGGAGCGCCTGCTGCACGCGTGAAGGCCCAAATTCCTGGACACCGGCGGCTCACTGATTATCCTTCTTCACTTCGAAGTGTCCGGTTCGCGCAAAGGAGCATTCGGGTCATGGCCACATTTCCTCAGACCGTTGTCGGCGGCGTCTCACTTTCCCGGCTGATCTGCGGCACCAACTGGTTTCTGGGCTATTCCCACACCAGCGGCGCCAAGGACCGGCTCATCAGAGAGATTTTCGACACGCCGGCCAAAATGGCGAAGGTGATCGAGGTCTTCGCCAAGCGCGGCATCAACTGCGTCATGGGGCCGCTAAAGACCGAACTCGCGCAGGCCATCCAGGAAGCCAGCCAGCGTGCGGGCATCAAGATTCACTACATCTGTACGCCCGATTTCTCCGGCAACCAATCCGGCAATCAGGATCCCGCCAACTGGCCTAAGACCGTTGAGAAATCCAAGGCCGCCGGCGCAACCTTCTGTTTCCCGCATCAGTGCGTCACCGATTGCCGCATTGACCGGCTGAACCGTCGCCTGGCCCCGGACCTCCTCAACGCGCTGAAGATCGTGCGTGAACACGGACTGATACCGGGGTTGAGCACTCATGCGCCGGAGGCCATCGTCAGTGCCGACGCCTGCAACGCGGAATGCGACACATACGTGCAGCCCTACAACGCCGCGGGGTTCCTGTGCCAGGTTGAGACCGATTGGATCCAGAAGGTCATCCACCAGGCCAAGAAGCCCGTGATGACCATCAAGCCCCTCGCCGCGGGCCGCATCCTGCCGCCCACGGGCTTCTCATTTGTCTGGAGCACTATCCGTAAGTGCGACCTCGTGACGATCGGCACGATGAGCACGTATGAGGCTGAGGAGGCCGTCGAGTTGAGTCTGGCGTGCATCGAGGGCCGCTCCGCCAAGGTCGAGCTCCAGACCACGCGCAGCAAGAAGGCCCTGCAGGTCAGCAAGTAGCCGAGAGAAAGCCGTTTCAGACACTGCGGAGTGGCGCGCCCTCCCTTCATCCTCCACGCGCGCCACTCCGCCTTCAGTTGCTCAGCCCGAAACTCAGCGCCACCACCGCCGTCACGTCCTTCTCAATGCTCGTGCTGTCGTTCAGCCCCGAATTGCTCACCTCCGTGGAATACGGCCGCGTAATCTGCATCACGCCCATACGCGCGTCGCGCAGTTGCGTCACCATGCAACCGGCGTTGGACGCGATCTGTTCCGCGCGCGTTCGGGCATCCCGCGACGCTTCGCCCAGCATCTCGACCTTCAGTTCACCGAGCTTCGTGTAGTGGTATTCCGGCGCGGCCGAGACGACCTGCACGCCGTCTTTGATCAACTCTGTCACTTCCGCCGCCGCGGTCGTGACCACGGTTAGCCGCGGCGACGTGACGCAGAATGTCCGCTCCAATGAGTACTGCTCCACTTTGCATGTCTCCTGGCCCTTTGCCGTGCGCGCATAGTGGGCCGTGGTATTGATCGGCCCCACACTGTTCTCGTCAGCCGTGAACTTCTGCGCCTCCAGGAACGCCTTCACGCGATCGAAGCCTTCCTGGAGCACGTTGTACGCCGCTTTCAAGTCCGTACCCTCGCCGCGGACGGTGATGCGCCACACCGCCAAGTCCGACACGATCCGCCTGCGCGCCGAGCCGGTCACGGCGAGGGCTTGCTGCCCCTTCTGCGTCTCCTCGTACCGTTGCCGGTACGCTCGCGATGCCACGAGCGTGCTGGTGACCAGCCCCCCGGCAGCCCCCACTGCCAAGACCACAGCCACCCACACGAGACTCCCCCTCATTCCCCCCTCCATGGCCCTCCTCCCTCCACGTAGGGGCGGCCCCGTGTGGCCGCCCGCCGTTATCTGCATAACACCTTTTGACCCTTCTATTTTTCGTCCACCTCGACGGCAGGCTTCAGTGATTCCGCCGGAAAAACGCCCTCTGGAATCTCGCACCCTCTTCGGGTACAAGTACACACGTATCGCGCCCGGAACTGTCTCCGGGCGTGGTTGTTCCTGGTTCCGCTTAGAGCGAATCCGCGGTCTGTCATGGGCATTGAGCTTACACGCAACTTCTCCATCATCGCCCACATTGACCACGGCAAATCTACCCTGGCCGACCGCTTGCTGCTGAAATGCGGCGCGATCACGGAGCGCGAGTTCCACAACCAGATGCTCGACGATATGGACCTCGAGCGCGAGCGGGGCATCACCATCAAGGCCAGCGCCGTCACCCTTGCCTACAAGCGCCCCTCCGACGGCCTGACGTACGAGCTGAACCTGATTGACACGCCGGGCCATGTGGATTTCAACTACGAGGTCTCGCGCAGCCTCGCCGCCTGCGAAGGCGCCCTGCTCTTGGTTGACGCCACGCAGGGCGTTGAAGCCCAGACGGTCGCAAATGCCGTCCTGGCCTTCGAGCACAAGCTCGACGTCATCCCCGTCCTCAACAAGATTGACCTCGCCTCTGCCCAGATTGACGCCAGCGCCGCCGAAGTGGAACAGGTCCTCGGCCTCCAGCAGGAAGCCTGCATCCTGGCCAGCGGCAAGGAAGGCATCGGCGTGGACGAGATCCTGGAAGCGGTCGTGTTGCGCATCCGCCCGCCCCAGGGCAATCCCGACGCGCCGCTCCGCGCCTTGATCTTCGACTGCAAGTACGACGACTACAAAGGCGTCATCACCTACGTCCGCATTGTGGATGGCAGGATGAAGCGCGGCGACAAGATCCGCATGCATCATTCCGGCAAGACGTTCGAGATTGCCGAAATCGGCCGCTTCCGCCCCAAGCCCCTGCCGTGCGATCTCCTGAGCGCCGGCGATGTCGGGTACATGACCGCCACGCTGAAAGACATCCATGAGGTGAAAGTCGGCGACACGATCGAGTCCGCCCTCGTCCCCAGGGACGCGGTCACGCCCTTGCCCGGCTACAAAGAGCCCAAGCCGATGGTCTTCTGCGGCCTCTTCCCCGCCAACGCCAACTCCGTTGAGGCCCTCAAGCGCGCGCTCGATAAACTCGCCTTGAACGACAGCGCCTTCGTGTACCAGGCCGAGAACTCCGACGCGCTGGGCTTCGGCTTCCGCTGCGGCTTCCTGGGCCTGCTGCACATGGAGATCGTGCAGGAGCGCCTGGAGCGCGAGTTCAATATCGAGCTGGTGCAGACCGCGCCCAATGTCACCTACGAGGTCGAACTCCACGATGCCTCGACCGCCCTGATCACCTCCCCCAGCAAGGCGCCGGATCCCTCGCTGATCAAGTCCTACCGCGAGCCGATGGCGCGGGTGCAGTTCATCGTCCCCGTGGAATACATCGGCAACGTCATCAAGCTCTGCGAAGACCGCCGCGGCAGGTTCCTCAAGCAGGACTACATTGGCTCCAAGCGCGTCATCCTGGAGTACGAGATCCCCCTCGCCGAGATCGTCTTCGATTTCTACGACAAGCTCAAATCCGTCACCCGCGGCTACGGCACGATGGACTACCATTTCATCGGCTACCAGAAGGCCGACCTGGCCAAGGTGGACGTCCTCGTCCACGGCACGCCGGTTGACGCCCTCTCCACGATCTGCCACCGCGCCGGCGCCGAACGCCGCGCCCGCCGCGTCCTGATCCGCCTGCGCCGGCAGATTCCCAAGCACCTGTTCGTCATCGCGCTCCAGGCGGCCATCGGCGGCAAGATCATTGCCCGCGAAAGCATCTCCGCCACGGCCAAGAACGTCACCAGCAAGTGCTATGGCGGCGACATCACCCGCAAGCGCAAGCTGCTGGAGAAGCAGAAGGAAGGGAAGAAAAAGATGCGCTCGCGCAACATCGGCGCCGTCGAAGTGCCGCAGGAAGCGTTCCTGGCGGTCCTGGATACCCGAGACGACGAAGACGACTGACCATGCCGAATGCGAAACTCAAAATGGACTGCAATGCGAAGCTGCTTCGCGCGTCTCATGAGACAGGCAGCATGGACCGCTGTCGTTCTGGTGTTCGCCTTGGGCACAGCGTGAGGTGAGGCAGTGGCGCAGGAACCCGCAGGGAATGCAGGCGCACAAGGGCAGCCGTCCCCCGCCAAGGAGGGGCCGTCGGAGCCGTCGTTCTGGGACGGCTTCCCGGCGATGCTCTTTCTGGTGGCCGCCATCGTCTTTGCGCGCTGGTTCATCCTCGAGCCGTTCAAGATCCCCTCGGGCTCCATGGAGCCGACCTTGTTCGGCCACGAGGACTACGGCGATCGCATTGTCACCAACAAGCTCGCGTACGTCACGCCCGGGCGTGTCTGGCTTGTCGCGGCCGTCTCGGCCGCTCTGATCGCGCTGGGCTTCCTCGCCTCGAAGAGCTGGCGGTCCATCCGCGCCACCATCATCGGCGCGCTGATCGCGGTCGGCGTGATCGGCGGCATCTTCTTCGCCTGGGCGCGCGACGCCGTCGCCAGCCAGCCACAGCGCTTCGAAGTCGTCGTCTTCCAGTACAATGAGGAATGGAGCGGCAAAGCGCCCAAGGACATCAACTACATCAAGCGCCTGGTCGGACTGCCCGGCGACCAGATCGTGGTCTCGGGCGGCGATCTGTATCTGCGCAAAGGCGGCAAAGACGAGATCGTCCGCAAATGGAAAGAGCGCCCCGAGATGCAGGAGACGGTCTGGTATCCTGTGGCTAAGGCATGGAGCCCTTTCGTCCATGAGCGCCCCAAGCCCAACGATCCCCGTATCGCCGAGATACAGAAGCAGATCGAAACGCTGCGCTTCCCGTGGAAAGGCGCGGAAGCCGGCACGCCGGGCGCTGCTCTGGAGAGCCGCTCGCTCCGCCTGGACGGCACAGCGCCGGTGACCCTGACCTATGGATTCGATGTCACCAACATCTACCTCAAGCAGGGACGCTGGCCGTTCACGCATGTCGGTTGCCCCCTGGCCCACCTGCCGGGCATTCAGACACAAGAGGGCGCTGTCGTCCGTAACCCCGCGTCCCGATCCGAGAGCATCACCGCCTACGTCGCGAATACCTGGGAGGGCGTCCAGTGCCCGAACTGCAAGGAGATCGTGTTCCCCATTGCCTCGACGGAACCTGGGAACGAACCTTTGCTGAAGCTGCGCTCAACCTTCGACGACGGCACCCCCGCCAAGTTCTTCTACGGCGGCGACCACATCGTTGGCGACCTCAGGCTTGATCTGGAGATCAACGTTGAGTCCGCGGGCAGCATTGCCCTGGAAGTCGGCTGCAGCCTGCACCGGGCCCTCTGGAGCATCGGCGGCCAACCCCCCGCGGTCGCCGCCGACGACGCTGCGGCTCACGCCGTGCAGACCTCCGCGCCGCCGCTCGCGCCGGGCAAGCACACCCTCTCCCTGGCCTACGTAGACGCCACCGTCATTGCCCTGCTCGATGGCAAGGAGTTTGAGCGCCGTCTCATTGACGTTCAGCCGCCAGGCCGCGCTGCGAACGGCATTGACACCGTGGCGCGGGTCACCTTCGAAGGCCTGCGTGGGACGCTCACCAGACTCAACCTCTGGCGCGATCTCTATTACACGTGTATGTTGCAGGCTGGCGGGCCCGCCAGGCGTGCGCTGGATGAGGGCAGCGACATTGACAGGGAAACGGGGAACTACGTGAGCCGCAGGTTCCGTGATGGCGAGTACATGATGATGGGCGACAACTCGCCATCGTCGTCCGACGGCCGGGTCTGGGGACATGTGCCGCGCGAGAAGTTCGTGGGGCGGGCATCATTTGTCTGGTGGCCGCCGTCGCGCTGGCGGTTTATAAGATAGCTGCTATCCCTTCACCCTCTCCCCCGTGGGGAGAGGGCGGCGCTTGACTCGCCGGGTGAGGGGGCGTCCCAAGGAGTGTTCGCGTTTGCCGGATTCCGCGACTGAAGACCAGGCCGCCACTGTGCCGCCCGCGCAGCCCGCTGCCGCGCCTGGCAACCAGCAGGCCGGCGAGGCAACCGTGCTGATCCCGTCTGGCGAACAGCCGACCCTCATCTCCGCCGCCAAGCCGCTGGCGCCGCCGCTGGATTCGCCTTTTGGCGCCACGGACACAGTCCCAGCCGCGCCGATCGGTGAAGTCGAGCCCATCCTCGGCGGCCGGCCACGCGATGCGCGGGCCGTCATGCCACAGTCCTCCAGCGCGAACCTGCAGCGCCTGCTCACGACCGTGCCCAGCGCGCCGCCGCAGGCCGTTCTGGTGTCCAAGGGGCTGACCAAACGCTTCGGCAAGCGCGAGGTCGTGCGCGGTGTGGATCTTCAGGTCGGCACGGGCGAAGTCGTCGGCCTGCTCGGCCGCAACGGCGCAGGCAAGACCACCACCTTCCGGATGATCATGGGCCAATTGGCGCCCGATGGCGGCACCGTCATCTACGAGAACCGCGACATCACTCACTTGCCCATGTACCTCCGCGCCAACCGCGGCATCGGCTATCTCGCGCAGCAGCCCAGCGTTTTCCAGCGCATGACGGTGGAGGACAACCTGATGGCCGTGCTGGAACTGCAGGAGCCTGAGAAGAAGAAACGAGCGGCGCGCGTCGAGGAGTTGATCCACGGCCTCGGGCTGGACACTGTCCGCAAGAGCATGGCGGCGGTCCTGTCGGGCGGTGAGCGCCGCAGGCTGGAGATCGCGCGCGCGATGACCCTGCGGCCGCGCGTCGTGCTCTTCGACGAACCGTTCTCCGGGATTGATCCGATCGCGGTGAGCGAGATCCAGCAGATTCTCAGGGAACTCCGGACCAGCGGCGTCGGAATTCTGCTGACTGACCACAACGTCCGCGAGACCCTGACCATCACGGACCGTACGTACATTATGGACGACGGCAAGATCTGGATCCATGGCCCGCCGCGCGAGATCGTGCAGAACGAGGAAGCGCGGGCGCGTTACCTGGGACAGGATTTCCGGTTGGATTTTTAGGCCTTCTGGCTGCGATAATGCCGCAGTATCGGGTACAATTCGTGGTGGGGTTGCCTTTTCACGGACGGCGATTATGGACGAGAACCAGCTTCTCCAACGGATAACGGTCAACCCGAGAATATTCGGCGGAAAGCCGATTATCCGGGGACGCCGGCTGGCCGTCGAGCATGTCTTAGGGATGCTGGCCGCGGGGGACTCCCCTGAGACTGTGCTCCAAGGCTACCCCTGGCTCGAGTCGGCGGACATCCAGGCGTGCCTCGTATACGCGCGCCGGCTGGTCGGCCACGAGCGCGTTGAACCCCTGCTGGTTGACGCTGCTCAATGAAACTGCTTCTGGATGCCTGCGTGTGGGGTGGTGTCAAGAAGGAGCTCCACGAAGCGGGCCACGATGTTGTCTGGGCAGGAGACTGGCCGGATGACCCGGGCGATGAGGAAATCCTGGCGCGGGCACATGCTGAGAGCCGCGTCCTGGTCACTCTTGACAAGGATTTCGGCGAGCTTGTCGTAGTCAGACAGCGACGACATGCCGGAATCATCCGGCTTGTCGGCTTCTCAGCGAGGCAGCAAGGCACAGCCTGCAAAGCCGTCCTCGCCCTTCATGCAGCGGATCTGCAGGCCGGGGCCTTGGTGACGGCCGAGCCGGGCCGTCTCAGACTTCGCCCACCGGAGACGGAGAATGCCGGAGCAGCTTAGCTCCATTGCCGCTTTCCCCGCTGAGCGCCGCGAAGTGGTTCGCGTCGGTGACCGCCTCTGTGTCACCATCCATCACCCGGCCGGCGCGCAACCGCGCGGCAGTGTGCTCCTCATCCCCGGGTGGAGCGGCCCGCGATCCGGGCCGGCCGATATCCTCGTGCTCCTCGCACGGAAACTCGCCGCCGCAGGCTGGACGGCCATCAGACTTGACCTGCCCGGCCGCGGAGACTCCGACGGCAACTTCGCGGACGTTGACCTCGACGACATGATTGACGCCGCCCACACCGTCGCCGCTTCTCGTCAGGCCGCCGGCCCCGTCCACCTCCTTGGCCTCTGCTCCGGCGGCAACGTCGCCCTCGGCACAGTGGCAATCCGCAATCCGCAATCCGCAATCCACAATGCCGTGCTCGCCCTCTCCGCCCTTCCCTTCCAGCCGGCCCGCGCCAAGGGTTTTGAGTACCGCCGCCGCTGGAAGAACGTCAAGCAGTACGCGGCCAAAGCCTTCTCCCCCACCACGTGGGCGCGGCTGCTCAAGGGCGACATCAACCTGGAGCGCGTGAAGAAGAACGTGACCGCGTCCGAAAAGCCCGCGTCCGGCGAGCGCAACCTCAAGGACAGCGTCCACGACATCGAGAGAGAGCTGTTGGACTGGAAGGGGCCGGCGCTGTTCGTGTGGGGCGGCGGCGACGAAGAGGGCCCCCCGTCACGAGCGCACTTCGAAAAACTGCACGCGGCCGGGATGGGCTCGCGGCAGCACACCGTCTTCCACACCATTCCCGGCGCAAACCACAACTTCTACGCCCGGGCCTGGCGCGAGGAGCTGTGCGGCCTCGCCCTGAGGTTTCTCGACCAGGCGCGGCCCTGACCACCGGCGCGCTCGCCGTCGTCATTTCTTTGGCGCGGTCTCCTCGCGGCTGCGCGTCGTGCTAAGCGTCGGCGGCTGAGGCACAAAGTCCTCCGTCTGCGGCGCGCTCGCCGTGTGTTCCGTGTCATCCGTGGTGGTCGTCTCGATCTCCGGTGCCGCAGGGCCATCGGGGATGATCAGGACCTGCCCGACGCGGATGTGGTCGCGGCTGCGCAGCTTGTTCGCTTCGGCGATCTTCCCGTAAAGGTCGGGCGTTCCGTAGTACTTGCGGCTTATATTCGACAGCGAATCTCCTGCTTGCACAACATGCGTGCGCCTGTACTTCGGCGCGGGAGGCACAGGCTGCACGGGAGGCTGGTTGCCTGCCGGCGTCTCAGCGTTGGGCGCGGGGGCCGGGGCCGCGGGTGCGGCGGGTTGCGTCACAGGCGAAACGGGCTGTGCGGGCGCCGCAGGCGGACTGCCGCCTGCCGAGATGTCCGGCGTCTTTGCCGTGCGCCGGTCCGGCGAGAAGAAGTGCGAGTAGACGAGAAAAGCCACCCCTCCCAACGCAAGCACAAGGATGGCACTAAGTAGCGCCCGTAGCATCTGGTAATCCCCCCTTGGAGACACATACGTCTCATCGGGTATCGGCAGGCGGCCGAGGGTTGCTGAAGTTCTTTGTGCTGCCCGCTCGAAACGTGACGATACTTCCATGGACGTTTTGCGCGAAGACGGTAGAAGTCTCCTTGGGAAGAAACGGAGGCCTAACGATGTTGCGTCGTGTGCTGAGGGCGTTATTGCTGTTGGCGGTGGTCCCGGTCGGCGTCGCCTGGGCCGGGGAACAGATCATCGTCGTGGAACAACAGTACAACATTGTCGAGCAGGCCAAGGACGGACCGCAGGCCAAAGACATCCGCCAGGTGCTCTATATCCACAAGGATATCATGTGCATTGACGAATACGGCGGCAAGGACAATAAACCCACCGAGAGCATTGTCCTCGACCTGAAGAACAAGAAGATCGTCAACCTGAACCACCTCGACAAGAGGAAGGTGACTGAGGACTTCGACGCGCGGCGCAAGCGCATCGAGCGGCGCAAGAAGAACGCTGAGGAGGACCGCGCGGCGCAGCCGCCCGGGCCGCAGCGCGATAAGCTCGACAAGCTGTACCGCGCGCTGCTCGATGACAAACGCCACTTCGCTCTCGCTCCCGAACCCGGCCCCGGGAAGACCATCCTCGGCGTGAACTGCAAGCCGGTGAAGGTGCTCGCGGAGGGCGAGCCCGACTACGCGCCCCTCGAAGCCCAACTGCATCCGGACCTGGTGCTGCCCTACGACAACGCCGACGTGCTCTTCCTCCTGCAGATCATCGGCGAGAAGATGGCGGACTTCCTGCGTAAGCAGAAGGATACGTTCAAGCATGTCCCGATGGAGCTGCATCTTGATCTGGCCGCCGGCGGGAAGCTGGACACCAACGTCCTGAAGGTCATCCAGGTAGAACAACAATCGCTCGACCTCACCATGCGCGGCACGCTTGGCAGCCCGTTCGTTATCCCGGAGAACTACGAAGAACAGCAGCGTCGGCCGGCGCCGAAGCCCGACAAGAAGGACGAAAGGCCGGACTGACAGCGGCCGCGGCCCGCGCGCGCAGCGTGAAACCGGCGCCCGGCAATCAGAAACTGGGTCCCATGAACGTGTTCGTGGATGCCGACGCCTGTCCGGCTAAAGACGACATCGTTGTGGTCTGCAAGCGGCATGGTGTCGTCCCTGTCTTCGTGGCCAACGCGCCCATCCCGGCGCTCGCCGCCACCGCGGACGCGCGCATGGAAGTGGTGCCGGGCGCTTTCGATGCCGCCGACGACTGGATCCTCGCTCACGCACATGCGGACGATCTGGTTCTCACCGCCGACCTCTTGCTGGCGCAGCGAGCCGTACGCCAGTCGGCGGACGCGATGAACTTCTCCGGCCGCGCGCTGACGGACAACGTCATCCATGACCTCGTGGCGCGTCGGGAGATCGAACAGCAGCGGCGCGAGATGAACCTGCCCACGCACCAGCCCGTCCCCTACGATAAGCGGAACCGCTCGCACCTGAAGGCTGCCCTGCATCAGTGGCTCGAAACACGGAAGCGCCGGCGCGGCACTGGAAAGGCATGAACAGTGCACCGATTCGATGTGGCGATCATTGGCGGCGGCATCGTCGGACTCGCGACCGGACTGCAGCTCGTCCAGCGCAGGCCGGAGACGAAAGTCTGTGTCCTCGAAAAGGAGGCGGAGGTAGCCGCTCACCAGACCGGCAACAACAGCGGCGTGATCCACTCCGGACTCTACTATAAGCCCGCCTCAGCCAAAGCCCGAACGTGCGTCGAAGGGGCGCGGCGGATGGTCGAGTTCTGCAAGGCGCACGGCATTGCGCACGAAATCTGCGGCAAGATTGTCGTCGCCACCTGCGACGCCGAACTGCCGGCGCTGGCGGAGCTGCTTCGTCGCGGCCAGGCCAACGGGGTGCCGGGGATCACCGACATTGGCCCGGAACGCATCCACGAGATTGAACCGCACGCCAGCGGCATTAAAGGGCTGTGGGTGCCGGCGACGGGCATCGTGGATTACGTGGCGGTGTCGCGCAAGTATGCGGAACTGATTGCCAAGGCCGGCGGGACCGTCCTCACAGGAACGCGCGTGACCGCAATCCGCCCGACCACGGATGGCGAGCAGGTGCTCTCCACCACCGGGGACGAGGTCCGCGCCAAGCTCGTCATCAACTGCGGCGGACTGCATTCCGACCGCATCGCCCGCCTTGGCGGAGCCAAGCCGGATGCCAGGATCGTTCCCTTCCGCGGCGAGTACTACAAGCTGATGCCGGCGCAGAAGCACCTCGTGAAAGGTCTGATCTACCCCGTGCCGGACCCGCGTTTCCCATTCCTCGGCGTGCACTTCACGCGCATGATTGACGGCGGCGTTGAGTGCGGCCCCAACGCGGTCCTGGCACTGAAGCGCGAGGGCTACACCCGGCTTTCGTTCAGCCTGCGCGACTCGTTCGAAACGTTGACCTACCCCGGGTTCTGGAAGCTCGCGCTCAGGTTCTGGCGCACAGGCATGGCAGAGATGTACCGCTCGTTCAGCAAAGCGGCGTTCGTCCGGGCGCTGCAGAAGCTGCTGCCCGAGATCCGCGCGGAGCACCTCGAAGAGGGCGGCGCCGGCGTGCGCGCTCAAGCCCTGGCACCAGACGGCGCCCTCGTGGACGACTTCCGTATCGTGCGCACGGAGCACGCCATCCACGTCCTCAACGCCCCGTCTCCCGCGGCGACCGCCTCGCTGTGCATCGGGGAGGAAATCGCGCGGATGGCACAGCAGGGCTGATGAGAAGGGGGCGAGCGAAGCGCTGCCCCGCGAACGGGCATATTGGACCTGACTCCATGCCTGATCGCTGTTCGGCGGATAGTGCAGCCTGTAGCGATCGTCCTGGAAACTCCAATTGGGGCGAACACCCGAACCGTGCGCAGCCGCTGTGCGCCACGCGAGCCACTCGCCGGCGCTTACCGGCGTGGCCACGAATGCGCGCATTGCGTTCGCACCAAGCCAGGCCAGCGCCAGCGTGAACAGCAGCACTCGCACGCGCTGCCGTGCGCTCTGTGACAACCGCGCCAGCGCAGCTTCTCCAAAGTTAGTCTCTGCCATCACGAACAGGCCGAAGACGCAGAATATCCAGCGCATTCGCCATTGCAGATTTATGTTGCAGTGCCGCACCAGAAACAGGCACGCCAGCAACCCCAAGCAGCCTCCGGCAATGACCGGCCATGGAAGCTGCCACCGAGGTCGGCCGTCCAGTCGAAGCGCCAATGCCATCGCCAGCACAGGGACATAGTCTATGAGGAACGTGTTGCCGGCTTGCACCGCGGCGAACCTGGCGCAGGACAGCCAGGTTGCCGCGGATTCTGACATAGCGGCATGTTCCGCGGCAACTCGCTGTGAATTGCCTCCGAGAAGAAATACAGCACAGCCCAACAGCACCGTGAAAAGATAGCTCACGGCCACCGCTGATGAAAGCCGCGGCTGTGTTCGATACCGTACCACCAGCAGCGCAGCCGCCATTCCGCCGTGCACAGCAAGCCAGAGTTCATTGGTGCATCCCGCCAGGAGAACCGCTGCGAGGAAAGGCGGCAGAAGCCGTCCTGCGGATGACGGCTCCTGCAGCAGGCGGCACAGCAACAACAGGGAGGACACCGCGAACATCGTGCTGATGCCATACGAACACGCACTGCTGTTCCAACTCAACACGTGCCCGGCGAACGGAAAGCCCAGCACCAGCAAGGCGGCTGCGCCCGCACGCAAGGGCAATGCGCACTGCGCCAGCAGCCGGAAACTCCAGAAGAGCATTGCGCCGGCGGTGATGAGGGCCGCGGGCTTGATCAGGCTGAATGGGTTGGGCGTCAGTGTCGCAAGCCAGACGTATGCGCACAGACGCCCGCCCCAGGTTCGGTAGAAGTGCCAGGTTGTTCCGAATACTCCTCGGGTGCACGCCGAATGGTAAGCATTGAAGTCATCGCCGTCGGGCGGTTGGATGGAAAGGATCGCGAAAATCGCGGCTAGCAGCACGCAGAAGGCCACTGCGCATGGCGGCACACGCAGCGCGTTGCGCGAGACGCGTTCACCATGGTTCTCGAGGGGTTGTTGGCAGCGGGGCTGGAGAGGTGAAGCCGTGGGCAAACCCATGCGCCGTTGTCACCTTTGCCACTGGCCGTATCGAGGCAGCACGCTGGCAGGATTCGGATGCAGTTCCTGTTTCGCGGGTGGCCCGGCGCACCGAGCCGGGTGCGCAGCAGAAGACGCTTTCCCCTGAACATTCCCACGCACGCAGACCGATCGCGGGCGGCCGGAGGCGCGGTTCGGAAGCCCAACCATACGGCGCATAAGGGTACTGCGTTTCACGGCGCCGTCCAGACGGTAAGCAGGACGGCAGCAAATCTCGAGCTTGAATAAGATGGGTTGAACTGTGTGTTTGCTCCGCTACACTCATAGCGGTTCTTGCGGGCCATGCAATGGCGATCCAGGTCGAAGCGTTGTGCCACGTGACACTTCCCGTCACGGCCGTGGCACGCGCCAAAGCGTTCTACGGCGGGCTGCTGGGCTTGGAGGAAATCGAACGGCCGAAGAGTTTCGCCAACCCGGGTGCGTGGTACAGGGGCGCGACGGCCGTGATCCACCTGGAGAGCCAGGTAACGGTGGACTCCGGGAATGGGCGCTCGTTCTGCCTATGGGCGACGGATGTGCGGGAGGCCCGGCGCGCCCTGCAAGCGGCCGGCGTCGCCATCGAGGAAGAACGGCGCAGGGTCCCCGGCATCGCCCGCTTCTTCGTGCACGATCCGGACGGCAACCGGATTGAGCTTCAAGGTGCCGATGAGACGAAGTGGCCCGCGTGAGAGCCGGTGCGTGACGAGCAGGCATCTGCTGTGGCGCCTCGGCAAGGTGGTTAACCTTTTCGCACCCGGTACGGCACAGACTGCTTGTGGATATTCCAGCGAACCCAGATGAGATTCCTGTGGAAGCAGCGGCGGACGCCGAGGAGCGCAGGCCCTTCGAACGGCGTTCTGTGCTTCGCGCCGCAGTGGACATTGCCGAACCGGGCCGGATTGTCACGCACCTGACCGAGTGCGCTCAGAACGGTCGCGGGTGCGCAGTGGTGGGCGTTTCCGCGCCGTACGCCACCGCGATGGCCGACGATCCGCCGTTGCGTGAAGCGTTTCTTCAGGCGGACTTGCTGATCCCCGATGGCCAAGGATTCGCGTGGGGATGCTCCCTGCTGGGCGTGCCCTGCGGCGAGCGCCTTGCCATGCCGGACTTGTGCGAGCGCCTTCTTGCCGAGGGCAACGCGCGCGGATGGAGGGTCTTCATCTACGGTGCGACGGAGGATGTCAACGGGCGGGCATGCGCCAACGTGGCTCAACGCTATCCGGAGCTTGCCTGCGTCGCCGGCCAGCACGGCTACGAGCAGGGGCAGGCGGAAGAGAACGCGGTCATCGAGCGGCTCAAGGCTGGCCGGTTCAACCTGCTGATCGTGGCCCGCCCCTCCCCGGACAAGGAGAGGTTCCTGGTGCGCTGTTGCCGCGAGGCCGGGATCGTCGGCCTGGCTGCCGGCGGCTATGCGGATGTCCTCGCCGGCCAGACGTCGCGCGCCCCGGCAGTCGTTCAGGCCATCGGCATGGAATGGCTGTACCGCGTCATCCAGGAGCCGCGCCGGCTCTGGAAGCGCATCGGCTGGGCGAACCTGCGGTTTGCCTTCGCCGTGTTGTGGGCGCAC
>JAPLOD010000514.1 GCA_026692735.1 Planctomycetota bacterium
GTGGCCGGCGAGATTTTCGCCGCCCCTGGCCCCCCGAAGGTCCTGGAAGCCCTCAAGATGATGAAACGCGATGCCGGCATCCTCTTCATCGTCCTGAACCACGCTGGCGATGTCCTGTCCGCCAACATGACCATACCCATGGCCGAGCAGGAGGGCATCAAGGTCAAGCAGGTCCTCACCCACGAGGAGATTGACGTCATCAACGGCGTGAAGACCGAGGAAGGCCGCGGCCTTTCCGGCTGCCTCTTCGTGTACAAGGTCGCGGGCGCGGCGGCTGAAGCAGGCCGGTCGCTCGATGAAGTTGTGGCCGTGGCCGAGAAGATGTCGAAGAACATGGCCACGGTGGCCATTGCCGCCAGCGGCTGCACGCATCCGTGCACGGGCCAGGTCATCGCCGAGATCGGCCCCGAGGACTACATCATCGGCATGGGCCAGCACGGCGAGGCCGGCGGCATCACTGAGAAGAACCTGAAGGCGGACCGCGCGGCTGACATCATGCTCTCCAAGCTGATGCAGAGCCTCAACATCCAGGCCGGCGAAGACGTTCTGCTGATGATCAACGGCGTCGGTGCGACCACCTTGATGGAGCAGTACGTCCTCCTGCGCCGCTGCAAGCAGATCCTGGATGAGAAGAAGGTCAAGCTGGCACGGACCGTGGTGGGCGAGTTCCTGACCGTGCAGGAAATGGGCGGCTTCCAGATGGTCCTGGCCAGGATGGATGGGGATCTCTTGAAGCTGTGGGACGCGCCGTGCAACTCCCCGGCGTTGACTGTGAGGTAAGCAGGCACCGGGAGGCCCCGGGGCACGACGCGGCGCCGGGGATGTGAAGCAAGCGAGGAGTGTGCGGGCGTGGGCGCGAACGACAATTGCGTGGACGCAGCGCGGCTGGTACGGATGTTCCGTGCCGCGGCGGCACAGATTCGGGCCAACGCTGAGGCCTTGGGTAAGTACGATTCTGTTGGCGGCGACGGCGACCACGGCACGACGATGGTCCGTGCCATGGGCAACATGGAAAAGGCCATCGGAGCATCCCCGGTCGCGGACCTCAAGACGCTGCTCAACAACATCGCCTGGGCGGTGATGGGCACCGACGGCGGGGCTACCGGCCCGCTCTTCGGCTCGTTCTTCATGGGCATGGCGCCGGCGGCGGCTGGCAGGAAGACGCTGGACGCGAAGACGCTGGCCAGCATGCTCGAGGGCGGCCTGGCGAGCATCCAGAAGAACAGCAAGGCCAAGCAGGGCGACAAGACCATGCTTGACGCCTTGATCCCCGCTGTGCAGAGCCTGCGGCAGGCGGCGGACGGCGGCGCGGCCCCGGTCGCCTGCCTGCGCAAGGCCGCTGAAGCGGCGGCGCAGGGCGCTGAGGCCACGAAGAACATGGTGGCGCGGTTCGGCCGGGCGAGGAACATCGGCGAGAAGAGCCTCGGGTCACCCGATCCCGGTGCCGTGTCTGTGTCATTGGTCCTTAAGGGTTTTGTGGAAGGAGCGGAAGCGAATGCCTGATGTAGAGAAGAAAGAGAGCAAGGAGGCGGACAAGAAGGATTTCCACGTGAGCGTTCCGATGGAGACGCCCGGTTTCTTCCTGCGAGGGTCCGCGCACCTGGATTGGGGCATGAAGAACCGGCTGTCGCGGATCTTCAATCCCAAGGATGGCCGCACGGTGATGCTGGCCTTCGACCATGGGTACATCATGGGTCCGACCTCGGGCCTGGAACGAATGGACCTGGCCATCCCGCCGCTTATCCCGCACGTGGACTGCCTGATGTGCACGCGCGGCGCCATCCGCTCCTGCATTGCTCCCGACACCAATAAACCGCTGGTCCTGCGCTGCAGCACGGGCGCAACGGTTCTCAAGGAGCTCAGCAACGAGGTCATCGGCGTGACCATCGAGGACGCCATCCGCCTGAACGCCTCCGCGGTCACCGCGCAGGCGTATGTGGGCGGGCCGTTCGAGAAAGAATCTCTCGCCAACATCGGCTACCTCGTGAACGAAGGCTGCAAGTACGGCATCGCGACGCTGGGCGTGACGGCCGTCGGCCGCGAAATGGTGCGGGACTCGCGCTACCTCGGGTTGGCCTGCCGCGTTGTCGCCGAATTGGGCGTGCACTTCGTCAAGACCTACTACTGTGAGCCGGGGTTCGACGATGTCGTGGCGGGGTGTCCGGTGCCCGTCGTCATCGCCGGCGGCAAGAAACTGCCCGAGCTCGACGCCCTGAACATGGCGTACAAGGCCATCAGCCAGGGCGCGGCGGGCGTGGACATGGGGCGCAACATCTTCAACGCCGATGATCCCGTGGCCATGGCCCAGGCCGTGCGTGCGATCGTCCACGACAACGAGAAGCCGCAGAAAGCGTTCGATCTCTACAACAGTCTCAAGGGCAAGCGGGCGAAATCCGGCAAGTGAGGGACAACATGATGTCGCTGCATGGGCGTCCCGCCCATGCACACGGGCTGACAGCCCGTGATGCGACAAAGGAAAAGGAGCCGAACAATGAAGGAGTTCAGCAGGCGGGAACTGGTCGGGGGCCTTGCGGTTGGGGGAGCGGCGGTGCTGCTGTCTGCGGGGTCCGTCCGGGCGGACGATGAGGTCCCTGGCGGGGCAGTGCATAAGGTGAAGAAGTTCAAGAATGAGGACTTCTACGACAAGGCCGGCACGTTCGATGCGAAGGCCGCCAAGGAAGCCTACTACAAGATGATGAAATGGTTCGAGTACCCGATCGTTCCGCGCCTGCGCACCGACGATTTCTGGACGCTGGATTTCGGTCTCGGCATCTTCACCGAAGTGGGCATGGCCGGCATCTTCTGGATGAACAACAAAGAGCACAACTACATGGGCCATGAGATCTGGCTGCTGCCTGGTCAGATGATCCCGGAACACTGGCATGTGAAGGTAGACGACATCCCCGCCAAGCTCGAAGGCTGGCTGGTCCGGCATGGTTCGGCGTACCTCTACGGGGAAGGCGAGCCCACGCCGGGGGTGCTCGAGCGCATTTCGCCGAGCCACAGGGAGTGTGCCGTGGCACGCAAAGAGCTCTTCCTCAAGCCCGGCGAGATCAAAATGCTGGGGAAGGCCGAGGAGAAGCACTCGATGCCCGCTGGCCCGGAAGGAGCCATCGTCACTGAGGTCGCCACGTTCCACGACATGAAGGCGCTGCGCTTCAGCCATCCGAAGGTGAAGCTGTAAGAGCGTGTTGTGGCAGGCGGCGGTTGCTTTCCCTCTTCCGTGGGGCGATCTAGCGAATCGCCTTACAGGCGGAGGGTAGGGGAGGGGGTCGGGCGGAGGGCGCGCCCGGCTCCGTTGTTTCAGGCGCTTGGCTGGCCCCGAAATTTGTTGGCAGGCGGGGGTTGTTTCGGGGACACTGGTGTACTGTATCTTGGAGTGCGCCAGGACTCCGCGCTGGAGACTTGGTTTCTCGGGTCGGCGAGGCATGGGGCAAGCGAAGACCCTTCACTGACGCAGAAAGGACAACCACAGGGCAACCATGATAACAGCGATGCGCAGTTTCCGCGTGGTTCTGGCGTATTCCTTCATGCTGTCGGCGGTTACGGCAACGGTCTCTTCGGCGGGCGAAGCCTATCTCTCGCCGTGCGCCGTCGTGGCCGACAAGGACGGCAAGACCCTGTACGTGGCGGAGTTCGCGGCCAAGCAGGTGGCTATCGTTGACGTTGCCGGCGGGAAGGTCGCCACGACCGTCTCTGTGCCGGACGAACCGAGCGGGCTGGCGCTGGCCCCGGATGGCGCCTGCCTGTACGTCACGGGTGCCGCCCCGGTCGGCCGCGTGCACATCGTGGAAGTGCCCAAGGGCAGCGTACGCGATTCGATCTCTGTCGGGCACACGCCTATGTGCCCCGTCGTCAGCCCCGATGGCAAAACGCTCTATGTCTGCAACCGCTTCAACAACAACGTGGCGATCATTGATCTGGCCTCGAAGGCGGTCGTCGGCACCGTTCCCGTCTTGCGCGAACCGGTTGCCGCGGCGATCACGCTGGACGGCAAGTTCCTCTTCGTGGCCAATCTCCTGCCCGTCGGACCGGCGAACGGCGACTACATCGCCGGGTCAGTCAGCGTGATTGACACTGCCGAGAAGAAAGTGGCGGCGACGGTCGAGTTACCCAACGGGTCGAGCAGCCTGCGGGGCATGTGCATGTCGCCCGACGGCAAGTACGTGTTTGTCACTCACATCCTTGGCCGTTACCAGGTGCCGACGACGCAGTTGGAGCGGGGCTGGATGAACACGAACGCGATGACGATCATTGACATCGCGGCCAAGAAACGCCTCAACACCGTCCTGCTCGATGACGTGGACCTCGGCGCCGCCAACCCCTGGGGCATCGTCTGCACGGCGGACGGCAAGAGCATCTGCGTAACGCATTCCGGCACCCATGAGATCAGCGTCATCAACTGGCCCGGCCTGCTCGATAAGCTGACGAAGATCGCCGCCGGCCAGAAGGTCTCCGGCGCCTCCTCGACCGCCGCCGACGTGCCCAATGATCTGAGCTTCCTGGTTGGCTTGCGCCGCAGGATTCCGTTGCCCGGCGAAGGGCCGCGCGCCGTGGCCGTCATTGGCACCCAGGCGTATGTCGCGCAGCATTTCTCGGGCAGCCTCGATGTGGTGGACATCAACCCGGAGAGCATCCCCAAGCCTAAGTGCCTGCCCCTCGGCCCGCAGCCCGCGATGAGCGTCGTCCGCAAGGGCGAACTGTTCTTCAGTGATGCGCGGCTGTGCTTCCAGAAGTGGCAGAGCTGCACGAGCTGCCATCCGGACGCCCGCGTTGACGGCCTGAACTGGGACCTCCTCAACGACGGCATCGGCAATCCCAAGAACACCAAGAACATGCTGCTGGCCCATGCGACGCCGCCCGCGATGAGCCTGGGCGTGCGCGACACGGCCGAGATGGCCGTTCGCGCGGGAATCAGGTTCATCCAGTTCGCGGTTCGCCCCGAGGAAGACGCTGTGGCGATTGACGAGTACCTCAAGTCCCTCAAGCCCGTTCCGAGCCCCTACCTGGTGAAGGGCGAGTTGAGCAAGACGGCCAAGAAGGGCGAGAAGCTCTTTGAAAAGGCGAAGTGCGCGACGTGCCATACGCCGCCCTTGTACACCAACCTGAAGCAGTACGACCTTGGCACGACAACGGGGATGGACAAAGGCAAGCCCACCGACACTCCCACGCTGGTGGAAGTCTGGCGCACGGCGCCCTACCTCCACGATGGCCGCGCCACGACCATGCAGGAAGTCCTCACGAAGTTCAACCCGGGCGATAAGCACGGTGAGACCTCGAAACTCAGCAAGGAGGAGATTGAGGAGCTCGCTGAGTACATCCTCTCGCTGTAGCGCACTTTTCTTGGTCCTTCGCGCCGAGACGTGGTATGGTATGGGGAGCAAGTCGTTCTCGCCAAGGAGAGCGCATATGAACCGGACCGCAATGGCCGTTTGCGGTGTCCTCGGCCTGGCCATTATTGCGATCGCGGCGCTCCTGTTCTGCGTGCGACCGTCCTCCGGCCCCTTGGGCGTCACCGCCGCCGAGAGGGCCGCAGGGGATTCGGTTCCGCCGACCGTCAAGCAGCCAAAGAACGAGGAATTGAGGGAACCAGCCGTGGCAGGCGCATTCTACCCCGAAGACAAGACCGCCCTCACAGAGATGATCAGCGGGTTCCTGGCCAAAGTCCCTGACCAGCCCCTGGACAACCTGCGTGCCCTCGTCTGTCCGCACGCCGGGTACATGTACTCCGGCCAGACCGCGGCCTTCGCCTACAAGCAATTGCTGGGGCGCAGCTTCCGGACGGTCTTCATCCTCGGCCCCAGCCACTACGCGGATTTCGAAGGCGCGTACATCGCGCCGGTCGGCGGCTACAAGACGCCGCTGGGCGTCGTGCCTCTCGCGGATGAGGCGGCTCAACTCGCGGAGGTGCGGCCGTTCGTCTCCAAGCCCCGCTTTGAGATCCAGGCGCCGCGCTGGGGCCGCGGCAAGGCCGGGGAAAAGGTTGGCCGGCCCGATGAGTTTGAGCACTCCCTGGAAGTCCAGGTTCCCTTCCTGCAGCGCGTCCTGAAGGACTTCGCGATCGTGCCGATCATGTTCGGGCGCGTGCAGCCTGCCGAGGTCGCCAAGGCCTTGCGCGACCGCATTGATGACAAGACGTTGATCGTCGCCAGCTCGGACCTGAGCCACTTCTACACCGACGATGTGGCGCGCCAGTTGGATGACGCCTGCATCAAGGCCATCGTCAACCTCGACGTGGCGTCGCTCGCCAAGCAGGAAGCTTGCGGAAAGGCGCCGATCCTTGCCTTGGTCGAGATCGCCAAGGCGAAAGGCTGGAAGGCCAAGCTGCTGGATACCCGTACCAGTGGCGCGGTGACGTGGTTCAAGCTAAGCGACGATTCGCTGGTCTCTTTGCGCGCTGCCGGGGTGCCCGATCCGGTGTTGTCAAAGCTTAACGCCCTGAAGAACCAGAAGTTCGAGACCGCGCTACAACTATCGCAGGAACTCACGAAACTCCTTGATAAGAATGAACTGGAACGTTTCCAGAGGGATGTAGTGAACCATGCCGTGACGAGCGATAAGAGCAACGTCGTGGGATACGCCGCCATCGCGTTCTTCGGCGGGTCGGCGGCCGCGGGCGAGGAGAAAGCCAAGAAGGCGCAGTACAACGCCGCCGAGCGCAAGTGGATGCTCGACATGGCGCGGCGGACCATGACGGAGGTCGTCAATGCCCGGCCCGCGCCGGACGCCGCCGAGAAGGATGTGCCGGCCAAGCTCCGCGAGCAGGGCGCCTGCTTCGTCACGCTGACCATCGCCGGCGAGTTGCGCGGCTGCATCGGGCACATCATCGCTGTCGAGCCGCTCTACAAGTCCGTCATGAACAACGCCCGCCACGCGGCGCTGGAAGACTACCGCTTCAACCCCGTGCGGCCCGATGAGCTGAAGAAGATCCACATGGAGATCAGCGTCCTCACCAAGCCGGAACCGCTCGCCTTCGACGGCCCCGACGATCTGCTCAAGAAGCTCCAGCCGCAGAAGGATGGCCTCGTGCTGAGGGTCGGCGGGCGGAGCGCGACGTTCCTCCCGCAAGTGTGGGAGAAGCTGCCGGATAAGGTGGAGTTCCTCAGCCACCTTTCGCAGAAAGCCGGCATGCCGGCCTCCGCCTGGCGCGAGCGCGGCACGCAGGTTTCCATCTATCACGTCGAAGCGTTCGAAGAGGAAAAGTAGAGGCGGCCCACCTGGCCGCGCGGTCGGATTCGTGCCGTCTCGGCGGACGGCTTCTCCACGCACTCCCGTCATCCACCGGTGTATTCACAAAGGCTGCGGTTGCGGGCCGGTTCCTGGGCAAAGGAGGCGAGACGATGCGTTGGCTGAATGGGGCGTTTGTGGTGCTGTTGTTCGTGGGGCTTGGCGCGGTGGCGGCCGAGCCGGAGCCGTCGGGTCTGAAGCCCGACGCCGAAGGTTGGATTCACCTCTTCGACGGCAAAGATCTTAGCGCCTTCCAGAAGCCGGCCGCCGACAAGTGGAAGGTCGAGGACGGCATCATGACGTACCAGAAAGGCTGCGGGAATATCTGGACCAAAGACAAGTTCGGCGATTTCATCATTGACCTGGAGGTCAAGGTCCAGAAGGACACCAACAGCGGCGTCTTCCTGCGCTCCCCGAAAGGCGAGCAGAACTGGCTGCAGGGCTCCTTCGAGATACAGGTGCTCGGCTCCTTCGGCGACCGCAAGCCCAGCAAACACGATATGGGCGCGCTGTACGATTGCCTCGCGCCGAGCGTCGCCGCCGAGAAGCCGCTGGGCGAATGGAACCACATGGTCATCACCTTCAAGGGCAACAGCCTGAAGATCACACTCAACGATAAGCAGATCATTGACGCGGACTTGGATAAGTGGACCGAGGCCAAGAAGAACCCGGACGGCTCGCCCAACAAGTTCACCACGGCCTACAAGTACATGGCCAAGGTCGGCCACCTCGGCCTGCAGGACCACGGGGCGCCGGTCTGGTACCGCAACGTCAAGATCAAGCCGTTGGGCGAAGCGAAGTAACGGCCGGGGTTCGGGTGTCGGGTTTCGGGTATCGGGGCGCCTTCTGGGGTGCTTCCGCCGCCGTGGTGTGGCCAGTGACCACAAGTGACAACGGACCATTGACAACTGACCGCTGACGACTGACAACTGACGGCGCTATGGTGCCGCTTGTTCCTCGCCTGGCGGTGTTTGCGCTCGGCTTCTCCGCCGTCGTCACGCAGTTGGTGCTGATGCGCGAACTGCTCAGCGCGTTCTCCGGAAACGAGATCGGTCTCGGTATCCTCCTTGGCGTGTGGCTGCTGCTCATGGGCCTCGGCTCCTGGGCGGGGCGCACGGCCACGCGTCTGAAAGCCCCCTCGGGTTTGCTGGCGGGAGCCCTGGTGATTCTGGCGCTCTGGCCGCTGATCGCGGTGTTCCTGGTGCGTATGCTGCGCAATGCCGTTCTGGTCCGCGGCGTGGAAGCGGGAGTCGTCGAGACGACTCTTGGCTGCCTGGCGCTCCTGTTCCCGTATTGCGTGGTCTCTGGCTACCTGCTGACGCTCGCCTGCACGGCGCGGCTTTCCCCGAGCCGCGAGCGTGAGGGAGCCGGAGCACCGCTTGCTGACGCGCGCGGCTCCGAATGTGAGCCGCTCGGCGTGGGGACGGTGTATGTCCTGGACAGCGTCGGCAGCATTGCCGGCGGCATTCTGTTCACGTTCGTGCTGCTGCAGTTCTTCTCGCCGTTCGGCGCGCTGGCGTTCCCGGCTTTCCTGAACCTGTTCTTAGCTGCGGCGTTGGGCGTGACCGGCCGGCAGCGGGCGCTCGTCAGCGCGTCGGTCGCCGCGGCGCTGGCCCTGGCCGTGGTGCTCGCCGCGTGGAACCCGGAGCAGCTCACCACGGCGCGGCAATACTCCCAGGGCCAGGTCGTCTTCGCGGGATACTCGCCCTACGCGAAAATCGTGGTGACCGAAGCGGCCGGGCAGTTCGACTTCTACGAGAACGGCGTCCCGTACTTCTCCACGCAGAATGTTGAGGAAGTCGAGGGCAAGGTCCATTACGCCATGGCGCAGCGGCCGAACGCCAGGCGCGTGCTGCTGCTCTCGGGCGGCGTCTCCGGGACGGCGAAAGAGATTCTGAAGTACGGCGTGGAACGCGTGGATTACGTCGAGTTGGACCCGCTGATTGTCGCGGCCGGGCGGACGTATACGGCGGAGAACCTCCAGGACAGCCGCATCAACGTGATCGTGGCCGACGCGCGAGTCTTTGTCAGGGAAACGCGCGAGCGCTACGACGTGGTGCTGGTGGACTTGCCCGAACCGTCCACCTCGCAGCTCAACCGCTTCTACACGCGCGAATTCTACAGTGCGGTGAACGGCATTCTTGCCCCGGATGGCGTGCTGGGTTTCGCGGCGGGGGAGTACACGGATTACGTCAGTCCCGAGCTTGCGCAGGTGCTCGG
Organism: Planctomycetota bacterium; assembly: GCA_026692735.1. Lineage (GTDB taxonomy): Bacteria > Planctomycetota > SZUA-567 > H5-PLA8 > H5-PLA8 > JAPLOD01. The sequence goes on from JAPLOD010000514.1 coordinate 9,448, forward strand.
TACCATCAACGCGACGCTGAAGCAGGTCTTCGCCAACGTGCTGCTGATCCCCGCTGACAAGGTCGCCTTCCTGGCGTCGCAGGGCGCCCTGCATCAGGACATCGGCAAGCGGATTGAAGAGAGCGGCGTGCAGACGAAGCTGATCAAGCCGTCGTATCTGCGGTTCATCATGACGCCGGATCGCCTGGCGGATATGGAGCGGGCCACCGCGCAGCCGGCCTCAATCAATGAGGACTTCAACCCGGTGCTGTATTATGCGCAGTTGCGCCAGTGGCTGGGGAAGTTTCAGTTCAGCGTCGGCGTCTTCGAGGTCGTGTTGCTCGCGCTGCTGGCCGCGTACCTGTGGCGCATTCGCGCTGTGCCGTTCGCGATCTTCAGCGCGGGCTTTGCGGCGTCGGGGCTGGAGGTCGTGATCCTGATGGGCTTCCAGATCGCCTTTGGCTCGGTGTACCACCGCGTGGGCCTGATCGTGACGGCGTTCATGGCCGGCCTGGCGCTCGGCGCGGCGGCGGCGAAGCGGCTTCCGGGACACGCCCGGCGGAACGTGATCGCTCTGGCGGGCGTCATCGCCGTTTTCGCCTGGCTTCTGCCGTGGCTTCTGCGAGCGCTGTCGTACGTCGGCACTGGAATGGCCTTGATGCTGGCCGAGGGCGCTTTTGCGGGCCTGGCGTTCGTCCTGGCTGCCATTGTCGGGCTGCAGTTCGCGCTGGCCGGGCGGGATGAGAGCGCCACGGGAGTCACGGCTTCGAGCTTGTACACCGCCGATTTCATTGGCGCGTGCCTGGGCGCGTTGCTGGTCAGCGCCCTGCTGATTCCGCTTCTGGGCGTGACGGCCGCCTGCGTTTTGACCGGGGTGATGAATTTGCTCGGCGGCGTGGTAGTATTCTATAGGGGCGGGGTAAAGGCTGCGTAATGCGCCACCGGCAGTCATCTGACGGCCGCCCCTGCGGCGAACAGTAGACAAACAAGGAGCGGCCCGGACAACGGCAGAGCTGACCATGGCGAGAAGACGGTTCATGTACTATCTGATCAAGATCGGCCGGCTGAGCGGGTGGCTGCTCCTGCTGCTGATACTGGTGTACCTTGTCACCGGTTACGCGATGTGCGACAGGTATGAGTGCAAGCGGATCATCGGGCTGGAGAACGCACAGATAGTTCACCGCGAGTTCGACCTGCTGCTGCTGTACGCGTTTGTCATACACGTCATTGTGAGCGTGTACTTCGCGTTCAGGAGATGGGGATGGATCAAGTACCGAGCCAGGACGTGATTTTGCCTGCCCCCGCCGGCACCCCGGACGACCAGGGCCTCACACGGCGGCAAGCGCTTGGCCTGGGGATTGTTGGCTTCGCCGGCGCGGCGGCCCTGGCATCGGCATGCTATCGCACGCTGTGCGCCATGCGGGCGAACAAGGTTGCCGGCGGCGCGTCTTCCGCAGCCCCTGGTCTGCCGGGCGCCGTACCTCAACCCGGCGGCGCAGCGCCCGCCGCGGCGCCCGCGGGCAAGTCGGCCAGCGTCTTCAAACAGGACGCGCCGACGGGCGAACTGTGGGAGCTGTGGCAGAAGCGCGGTTGGGCGCGCGAGGCGAAGCGCTACGTTACGCTGGGGCGGAATGTGCAGTGCCAGATCTGCCCGAACCGCTGCCTGCTCGAACCCGGCGACCGCAGCCACTGCCGCAACCGCGTCAACAAGGGCGGCAAGCTCTACACGCTGGCCTATGGCAATCCGTGCGCCCTGCATGTTGACCCGATCGAGAAGAAGCCGCTCTTCCATTTCCTGCCTGGCTCGGGCGCGTTTTCCCTGGCCACGGCGGGCTGTGTCCTCCGCTGCCTGAACTGCCAGAATTGGGACATCTCGCAGAAGAAGCCCGAGGAGACAAAGCTCGCCACGGGCGAGGAAATCCGTCCTAAGCCGGAAGGCCTGGTGCGGTTGAGCGACTCGGGGCATGCGCGCTACAGCCTCTTCCCGGAAGACGTCGTGGCGGCGGCCGAGTACTTCCAGTGCGCGTCCATCGCCTACACGTATTCGGAGCCGATAGCGTACTACGAGTACATGTACGACACGGCCAGGCTGGCGCGCGCCAGGAAGATCAGGAATGTCTGGATCACGTGCGGTTTCATCAACGAGGAAGCCCTGGTGGACCTGTGTCAATATCTGGATGCCGCCAACGTGAACCTGAAGAGCTTCAGCGACGACATCTACCGCACGCTCAACGAAGGCGCGCTGCAGCCCATCCTGGATACGCTGAAGACGCTCAAGAAGAACGGCGTGTGGTTCGAGGTCACCAACCTCGTCGTGCCGACCTACACCGACAAGCCCGACATGATGCGCCGCATGTGCGACTGGCTGGTGAAGAACATCGGGCCGGACTACCCGCTGCATTTCTCGCGCTTCCACCCGATGTACAAGCTGACCCACCTCTCGCCGACGCCGCTCGATATCCTCCTCGAAGCGCGCGACATCGCCCGCAACGCCGGCCTGCGCCACGTGTACATCGGCAATGTGCGCGGCGTCGAAGGCGCCGAAGCCACGTTCTGTCCCGGCTGCAAGAAAGCGGTCATCGAGCGTGACGTGTTTTCCGTGACGGCTCTCCGGGTCAAGCACGGCAAGTGCGAGTCGTGCGGGAAGGCGATCCCCGGCGTCTGGCAGGACGCGTGAGCAGGCGGCGCATTGCTCCAGCCGCGCTGCTGGCAGTGCCTCCGTCCGGTTGGTTGAAATCCGCGGTGCGTGTGGTCTACTGCAGGGCATGCCGTCGCGCTTTCCACCGCGGCTTGTACGCGCCGCGCTGTTTGCTACGCTCGCGGGGTTCCCTTTGGGCTCCGCCATGTCTGCCGCTGTTCCGCCTCGCGCCACGCCGGTCCTTGACCGTCCCGCGAAACCGCGCCTTGAGCTGCGCGGCTGGGTTGGCGAGCGGATCGCCCGCAACACGGACAACTGGCTGCTGCGGGCCCCGCAGGCCAATCCTGCCATGCTGCAGATGTTCCGCGACCGCGACCGCGAGCCGCACCGCGACCTGGTGCCGTGGGCGGGCGAGTTCGCCGGCAAGTACCTCATCTCGGCCGTGCAGGCACTGCGGCTGACACGCGACGAGCGGCTCAAAGCCCACACGCAGGCGTTCGTCGGGGAGCTTGCCGGCACGCAGGGCGAGAGCGGCTACCTGGGACCGTTCCCCACGGCCGAAGGCATGATGGGGCCGAAGCGCTGGGATCTGTGGGGCCAGTACCACGTCATGCTCGGTCTTTACTGGTGGTACAAGGAAACCGGCGATGCGGCCGCGCTGGCGGCGTGCCGGCGCTGCGCGGACCATTTCTGCCGGGTGTTCCTGGACGGCGGCAAGCGCGTCGTGCAGGCCGGCTCGGAGGAGATGAACGAGTCGAGCCTGCATGTCTTCGCGCTGCTCTACGCGGAGACCGGTGAGCCGCGCTACCTGGCCCTGGCGCGGGAGATTGAGAAGGACTGGCAGACGCCGCCGTCGGGCGACTACATGCGCAGCGCGCTGGCAGGGAAGCCGTTCTTCCAGACGCCAAAGCCGCGCTGGGAAAGCTTGCACGGCATTCAGGCCATCGCGGAACTGTACTTCATCACGGGCGATGAGCAGTACCGCCGCGCCTATGAACAGATCTGGTGGAGCATCGTCGAGGGCGACAGGCACAACACGGGCGGGTTCTCGTCGGGCGAGCAGGCCACGGGCAATCCCTACGATCCACGGCCGATCGAGACCTGCTGCACGATCGCCTGGATGGCGCTGACCCTGGATTACCTCCGCATGACCGGCGACAGCCGCGCCGCCGATGAACTGGAGCTGTCCACGTGGAACGCTGTCCTTGGCGCGCAAAACGCCGACGGGCGCTGGTGGACCTACAACACGCCCATGAACGGCGACCGGAAAGCCTCCGCGCATGAGATTGTCTTCCAGGCGCGCGCCGGCAGCCCCGAGCTGAACTGCTGCTCCGTCAACGGGCCGCGGGGCCTGGGGATTCTGTCGGAGTGGGCTGTGATGGCCGCGAAGGACGGCATCGCGCTGAACTATTACGGCCCCGCCGTTTTCACAGTGGCCGGCCCGTCGGGCCGCGGGGTGACGCTGGAGCAGAAGACGGACTACCCGGTCAGCGGCGCGGTGCAGGTATCCGTCACCTGCGACGCGGAGGAGTTCCCGGCTGGTCGCAGCGAACGCGGGTCGTGGTGAACGGCGAGGAGCAGAACGGTGTTCAGGCGGGAAGGTATCTGGTGCTGGAGCGGGCATGGAAGGCGGGCGACAAGATTGACCTCGCCTTTGACATGGCCCCGCGGCTGTGGGTCGGGGAGCGGGAAGCGGCCGGCAAGGTGTCGCTCTACCACGGTCCTCTGTTGCTGGCCTACGATCCGCGCTTTGATAGCCACGATCCAAGGCGGCTGCCGCTCGTAGACCTTGAGAGCCTGCCCAAGAATGGTCCGGCCGCCGGGGAGAAGCCCGCCTCCCTGAGACCTGAGCCGCTGGTGTTGCTGCGCGTTCCCGCAACTGACGGCAAGAGCATTGTCCTGTGTGATTTCGCCAGCGCCGGCGCGGCCGGCAACCCATACGTTTCATGGCTGCCTGCGAAGGGCGCCAAGCCGGTTCCTTTCAGTCGCGATAATCCGTTGCGCGTGGCCAGGCCTTGAACCGCGGCAGCGCCGGCAGCGACAAGAGAGAGAAGGGGAGGGGAGCATGGCCAGCACACGTCGGCCTGAAGAGCAACGCGCGGCAGTGACTGTCGGCATCCGGACCGGAGACATCCGCGGGAGTGACCACCGCGCGCTGCAGGCGGCCGTGGAGTATGTCGCGGGCCTGGGTGGCGGCACCGTCACTATCGGTCCTGGCCGCTACCTGATGCGGAACGCTCTGACACTGCGCGACAACGTGCAGGTCTCCGGCGTGCCGGGGCGCACAATCCTGGTCGCGTGCGACGGCGTGGAAGCGCGGCTGGCGCTGGATGGCGACTGCAACGAACGCCAGATCACGCTTGCCGACCCCGGCGGCTTTCGCGTGGGCGACGGCGTGGCGATCCTTGACGACCGAATGGGCGGTGGTTTCGGCGTCACCACGGCGACGCTCCTCTCGCAGCTCGATCCCGCAACCTTCCGGATTTCGGCCCCGTTGTATCTCGATTACATGGTCTCGCTGAAGGCGCGGGCGCGACTGGTCTTCCCCGTCATCGGCGGGTGGCGGATCAGGGACGCTGCCGTGCAGGGCCTGACCATTGACGGCAACCGCGCCAAAGCCTTGCGGCTCGACGGCTGCCGCGGCGGTGGGATCTACCTGTTCGAATGCCAGAACGTCGCCATCCGCGACTGCGTTGTCCGCGACTGCAGCGGCGACGGCATAGCCTTTCAGGTTTCCGACGACGTGACGGTCGCGGATTGTGCCTGCGAACACAACGCGAGCCTGGGCCTGCATCCGGGGAGCGGCTCGCAGCGGCCCGTCGTCCGCGGCAACCGTTCCGTCGGCAACGGCGGCGACGGCCTGTTCGTCTGCTGGCGGGTGAAGCACGGCCTGTTTGAGCAGAACGAGATCAGCGCCAACAAGGGCTACGGTATCTCGATCGGCCACAAAGACACCGACAACCTGTTCCGCGGCAACGCGATCACGGGAAACGGCAAGGCGGGCGTGCTTTTCCGCGACGAGAGCGAACCGATGGGCGCACACCGCAACGTCTTCGAGGTCAACACGATTCTCGACAACGGCGCCGCCGAGACGCCCCGCGCGCGTGCGGCGATCATGGTCCTCGGCCACACGCACGACCTCGTCTTCAGGGGCAACAAGATCGGCAGCTCAAAGTCCGGCGCGCACGCGGGTATCGTGCGCGGCAAGCACGTCCGCGGCTTGGCCGTCACGGGCAACCAGTTCCTGCGCGTGAAGCACGAGGTCATCGCGGGGCGATAGAGCGTGCCTACAGCCCATAGTCTTCGATCTTCTTCCGCAGCGTCGTGCGGTGGATGCCCAGCAGCTTGCTGGCCTGCACCTGGCTGCCGCCGCCGTCTGTCACGTGAGGAGAGCCTTGAACCCGGCTTGCTCGAAATGGCGATCGCCAGTCAGCGCCTCCCGAATTCCCCGCCGCTCCATCACCACGAAGGAGGTGCAATCGGTCAGGGACCACGCCTTGTCCGGACGCTGGCCAAAGAACTCAATACCGGAGCGGAACAGTTCGTCTGACGCTGGGAGGATCAGGGCCTCGGGGTCAGCCGCCAGCGTCCTTACCAGCCCGAGGAATCGCGGCCGGTGCGCGGGGTCGCAGAGCGCGTCCCCGAGTTCCGTCAAGACCCACGCAGTGGTGACCAGCAGAGCAGATGAGTCGTCATACGCCTCGAAAGCCCGGGCGTGCGCTGCGTCGTCCGGGTTGCACATGGCCAGGAAGTAGAAGGTGTCCGCAAAGACTTCCTTCATCGCCTGGGTTGTCCGTGCAGGTAATGGTCGTGGTTGAGCGCCAGGTCGCTCGGCAGCCCTTTGCACTTTCCGGCCCAACGGCGAAGCTTCGCGGCCAGTGACAGCCGCTTCCCTGTCCGCTTGGCCACCGGCTGCACCTTCACCTCCGTGCCGTCGGGCAGCGCCTTAGGGTCGTCCAAGACCACCATGCCCCCGGAAACCTTCCCTCGTAGTATCATGCCTCATAGCCTCCATTCCGGCGCACCGAACAAGTCGTATTGTACCACGCCATGCCTGCGCGCGCTATGCGTCAGCCCTCAGCATCCGCAATCCGCAATCGCTACAGCCCGTAATCCTCGATCTTTTTCCGCAGCGTCGTGCGGTGGATGCCCAGCAGCTTGCTGGCCTGCACCTGATTTCCGCCGGTGCGCTTGAGCGTCGTTTCGATAACCACCTTCTCGAGGTCAGCAGAGATCTCCGCGTAGGCGTTGCCCTCGGTCTGCCCTTCCGCCACGTCGAGCGCGCGGTGCGTGCGCTGGCGGATGAGGTCCTCGAGCGTCTGCCCCTGCGCCGGCGCCTCACCACGCAGGCTCTGCAGGATGTGGCTGGGAAGGTGCTCGGGCGCGATCGTCTTGCCCTGAGCCAGCACCACGGCATGCTCGATGGCGTTCTTGAGTTCGCGGACGTTTCCCGGCCAGTCGTAGCGTTCCAGCAGCTTCATCGCCTCCTGGCTGATCTCCGCCCGCTTGCCGGAGGGCTCGCCCGCGCCGGCTGACAAAAAGCGGGCCACGAGCAGCGGAATGTCGTCCTTGTGGCTGCGCAGCGGGGGCAGTTCGATGGAGACGACGTTCAGGCGGTAGTACAGGTCTTCACGGAAGAGCTGCTTCTTGATCTGCACGCGCAAGTCCAGGTTGGTGGCGGCCAGGATGCGCACGTCTACCTCGACCGGCTCCGTGCTCCCCACGCGCTCAAAGCGCTTCTCCTCCAGGAAGCGCAGCAGCTTCGCCTGGATGGCCAGGGGCATCTCGCCGATCTCGTCCAGGAACAGCGTGCCGCCGTCGGCGACCTCGGCCTTGCCGGCCTTGTCGCGGATGGCGCCGGTGAACGCGCCTTTGACGTGGCCGTACAGCTCGCTTTCCAGGAGCGGCTCCGGCATGGACGCGCAGTTGACTGCGATGAACGGCCCGCCGGCGCGGTCGGAATGCCGGTGGATGGCTTTGGCGACCAGTTCCTTGCCGGTGCCCGATTCGCCAAAGATCAGCACGGAGCTGCTGGACGTGGCGACCGCGCCGATCCGCCTGTAGACGTCCTGCATGGCGGGCGACCTGCCGACCAGCGATTCGAGGCCGCGCCAGTCTTCCAGTTCGCGCTTGAGCTGCGCGACCTCGCGCGACAGGCTGCGGTGTTCCAGCGCCGCGCGGATGTGATGCAGGGCGTCTTCGTTGTGAATCGGCTTCAGGAGATAGTTCCACGCGCCGCGCTTGGTCGCTTCGATGGCGGTCTCCATCGTGCCGTGCGCGGTCATGATCAGCACAGGCAGGTCGGGGTTCTGTTCGCGGAAGCGCGGCAGGGCGTCAAGCCCCGAGATCCCCGGCAGGCGGATATCCAGCAGCACGAGGTCGGGCCGCTCCTTCGCCGCCAGCTCCAGGCCCTCTTCGGCCGACGCCGCAAGATGCCCGCGGTACACGCGGGCGTTCCTATCCCGTGCCTGGCAACCCGGATGGTACACGCCGGCGGCAAAACTGTGCTTGCAGAAAACGCCGAAGCCGTCAAAGTCTTCCTCTCAGTGTGACAACGCCGGTCGCCGATGCAGGCCGGAAGAGAGCCCTCGCCCCTTGATGCTACAATCCGCTCCATTTGACCGTGTCATCGTCTTGGCACTGGACTCCGTCTCCTGGGATGTGTTGCTGCCGCTGGCCGCGGACAAGACCATGCCGGCGCTGGCGAATTTCCTGCGCAAAGCCCACTATGGCGTCCTGGAATCGTCCCTGCCGCCGCACACGGCCGCGGCCTGGACGACGTTCCTGACCGGCACGGACCCCGGCCGGCACGGCGTGCTGGACTTCGTCAAGTTCGACCCCACGGCGCACCGCTTCCGCTTCCACGACAGCAGCTCGCACCGGGACGCGAACATCCTGACGCGGCTGACCGAGGCGGGCATCTCCTGCGGCTCGATCTTCCTCCCGCGCAACTATCCGCCCTATCCGCTGCGAGGCGGGTATGTCGTCAGCGGCTTCGAGACGCCGGACACCACGGTGCGCTTCACCGAGCCGGACGAACTGCGCGACGAAGTCCTGGGCGTCTCGCCGCACCTGCACTTCAATTTTGATGAGGACTGGGAGGACGATGCGAACGACGCCGCGTTCGCGCGCAACACCGAGCGCGCGACCCAGGCCGTGGACTTGCTGGAGCGCCTGGCGGTGCATTTCCAGCGGGAGCGGCCCACGCACCTGCAGATCGCCTACCTCCAGGCGACCGATATCCTGTTCCATAAGGCGTGGAAGTGGTGCCGCTGCGAGACAAGCGGCGGGCATGAGTTGCGCCACGAAATGGTGAAGAAGTTCTTCCGCCGGGTGGACCAGTTGATCAACCGCGTCTTCGGCCTGCATTCCAGTTCAAGCAGCCAGCGCTTTCGCGCCACGGGCGATCTCAGGACGCTGCGGCTGCTCTGTTCGGACCACGGCCAGACTGGCAGCAGAGGCCGGGTCTTCATCAACAACCTGCTGCGAGACTGGGGTTTTCTGGCGCCGCTGGGCCGCCTGCGGCAGGCGTCGCGGCAGCTCTCGTTCCTGACCCTGGATGCCGCGACCAGGCGCGCACGCAACCGGGAACTGGCGCTGGACT
>JAPLOD010000515.1 GCA_026692735.1 Planctomycetota bacterium
GCGCTCGATGCGCACGCGCTCGTCGCGGGAGTAGACCGGAACGCCACCATCCTCGGCGGTGCAGGTCAGGTCGTAGCTCTCCGCGATGCGGACCACCCAGGCGCCATCCATGCCTGACGTGCCGATGCGGCTGGCCGACCAGTAGCCGGTGTGGATCTTGCGGTCCGGCTTGTTGGGCGGATAGACCAGTTCGTCCACCGGCAGATGTTGGATGAATTGCGCGGCGACGTGGGGGGCCATGTCGGCGGTCTCGCCGTAGCCGTAGCCCGCGCGCACGAGATATTCGGGAAAGACTTCGGCGAAGCGCAGCAGCACTGCCTTGGCCGCCCGGGCGTAACGCGCCTCCCCGGTCAGCGCATACGCAGTGGCCAGGGTCTGGAGCTGTCCCGTAACGTAGCCTACTTTCCGGCCGCGGATTATGCCCGTGAAGCTTGGCCGGGCCTGCGTGTAGCCGAAGCACCTGAACGTGTCGCCGCCGGCGAAACAGAACCGCTGTCCCTTGCCCCAGCGGGCCTCCACGACCACGCTCTCCGGGTGCCTGTCGTTGGGAAACACTGTGCCGCAGGCCCGGCACTTGAGCTGGTCGGGATTGGCTGGAGACCAGTCCCAATCACCGTTGGGATGCCAGCGGAAGCCCTTGTCGCGGCAGGCAGGGCAGGGGCCGGCGGTGCCCGGCGTGGTGGGCTCGATCATGCGCTCCAGATACTCGCGTGTGAGCGCCTTCCCAGCCCCATCGGCCGAAGACCGCAGTCCCTCCACGTAATCCTTCGCCCACTTGCAGCGCGCGATGTTCTCGCGAGCGCGGCGTAGATCGTCGCCCTTGACGGTCGTTGCCGGATGGACGACTTTGTCCCGGTACTTCTCGCACTCCTTCCAGGCGGTGAGCGCCGCGGGGTCGGGTGTGGCTTCGGCGGACAGCGCGGTGCCGCCGGCGGTGCCGGTTTCCGCCGGCGGTGCCGGAGCCGCCTGGACAGCAACCGCGACAAGAAACGCCATCCAGCGACTTGGCAGGCCGCGCATTCTCTTCGCCCTCGATATGGTATGGATAACCCGCGCCGAGCCTCTCCCGCGGCTGAAACTGGACGTAAGTCCCGCGGTGTGTCAATGCCTGCTGGCCCGTCTCTATCTGGCGATAGCTTCGTGCTGCGCCCGGGTCACTTCACACAGTTGCCGAGGCGAAGGCATGAAAAACCCGAGGACATTGTGCAGTGAGATCGTGTCCTCGGATTCACAGGTTGGTACGGTTGCGCCACCGGCTTTACCCCCGGTTCCTGGCTGCGGAGCCCCGCGCGGGGCTGGCCTGGGGGCGTTCCTGCCCCCGTTCTTCTCTGTCCGCCTGGCGCTGGGTCTGCACGGCTTCACGCTGCTCTGCTGCCGCCTGCCGCCGCCTGCGCCTGACGCTGCGCTCCAAGCTGGTCCTGGCGCGCAGCCGCGTCTCTCCGCACCTGTTCGCGCGCGGCGGTTTCGGCCCCTGCCGCGGCCTTTCGTTCCGCAGCCTGCGCGTCCTGCCGCGCCTGTGCGTCGCGTCGCGTCTGCTCGCCCTTCGCCGCTTCTGCCGCCGTTTGCGCCTTGCGCTGCGTCTCAAGCTGGTCCTGGCGCGTAGCCGTGTCTTTCCGCGCCTGTTCGCGCGCGGCGGTTCCGGCCGCTGCCTTGGCCTTTTGTTCCGCAGCCTGCGCGTCCTGCCGCGCCTGCTCGCCCCTTGCCGTGTTTGCCGCCGCTGCAGTCTTCTGCGCATCACGCTTGGCCTGCAGGGCTGCCTGCTGCCTGCTTGCCTGCTGGGCGAGGGCGACCGTCCGTTTGGTCCCCTGCTTCTTCGCAAGCTCCTGCTTCGCGAGGATGGCCTCCGGTGTCACCGGCGCCGCCGGTGCAACCGCCGGTTTGTAGACCGCCATCTTGTCCTTCCCCAGCGTCTCGCCATGCAGTACCCGCCCGGGCTTCGCGTCCGCGTCCACGATCTTGACCTGGTTGATGGGGCGCCCGTACACCTTCTGGATCCGGTCCACCGACGGCCCCGTGTTGATGATGCGGTTGTCATGGTGGAGGTAATTGTTGGTGACCAGTGTGGTCGTGGGGAACACCGTCGTCCCCTGCGCGACCGGCAGCGCGTAGGCCCGCAGCCTCGGCTCGCAGAAACGGCCCACGGGCACGAAACAGTAGTCGCGAGCGCCCAACCCGAAGCTGAAGTCCAGGCCCACACGGCTGCCGTGATAGCGGAAGCCCACGCCCACATCGTACCGCGCCGCGGGCGGTAACGGCGCCCACCCCAAATGCGTGTTGCTGGTCCGCCAGTTCACCCACGCTGGTCCCCATGTCGTGTCAGGCGTCCACACCCAGCCGTACGTAGGATGCGCAGCCCAGCGCCCGTAGTGGAACGGCGCCCAACCCCAACTGTAGTCCGAATGCCACGCCCAGCCCCAGTCAGTCCAGACCCAGTGGCCGCCAGAGAGATACGGCCGCCACGTGCGATCCGCGCTGATAGCCGTGGGCTGCCAGACCCACCCGTTGTCCACGCACCGCCACGTCCCGTAGGGAGCCAATGCCTGGTAGAAGAAGGAGACATTCACGGCTTCCGGAGGCGGAGTAGTGACGACTGCGGTTGTCATCGGCGCCACCTCGTCTGCCGGCTGGTCGAGTTCCTCGAACGCCGCCTCGCTGACCCCCTCGTTCCCGATGAACGGGTCTGTGCGGCTGATCGGTGCGGCAACTGGCACTGGTTCCGGTGCGGGGCCTACGACGAGGTCCTCACCCTTGGCTGCCGCCAGCCGCAGCGATTCTCCGTGGGTCATGAGCGCCTGTATCAGCGTGTCCGAGGCGCCGAGATCCCTGAGATAGAAGATCTCGTCCACAGTCGGCTGGTAGGCCATCGGCGACTGCTCAACGAACGTCACCAGCACTTCCTCACCAACGCCAGACTGGAGCAAGCCGACGATCTCGTCCATGCCTTCCGAGGCGCTCAACGGGCTCGCCGCGATTGCCAGTACGAGTGCCAAGCACAGGCCCATGAGTCCGGTCATGCGCGTCAAGCTCGCGACCTTAGAGCTGAGTTTAATAGGCATTGGTTCTCCCTCCTCTGTTCCGTCTGCCACCCTTTCCGGGCCAACCTTCCGCAACTCATTGAAAGTGTACTTCACGGTGTAGTTCCTTTCTTCTTACATACTACACTCTGAACGCATGAATGTCCAATTACTTCATTGAAAAACATCGGGATTGTGGTAGAGTTCCAATGGTGTATGGAAGCATTGTACAGGAAGCAAGTTACAGTATTCACAAATGCAGAAGAAGGAGCCTGCCTTGCCGGAACGCATTCAGAAGCCGAAGGCCGACCTGGTCAAGCTCGGCGCGTTGGTCCAGAGCGCCCGACGCCAGCGGGCCATGACGATTTCGGACCTCGCCGCGAAGGCCAACGTCTCCAACCGGACGATCATTGGCCTGGAGGCTGGCGTCCGCCGAGCGATCCGCTATGACGCGGTCGTGCGCCTGATCTCGGCCTTTCCGCTGCCCATCTCTGAGCAGCGTGAGTGGTTGGGATTGGCGGGCCATATCAACCTGGCCGCTGCCGACGTCAACCGCATATTGGACAACCAGGCGCAACGGCGCGCGGGGCTTGTCGAGTCTCCGGAGGTCGAGCCCGAGGTGTACTTCCAGGAGTTGCGGGACAAGGTCCGGGATCGCCCGGCGCTTATGTGCATGTGGTATACCTCGCCTCCGGCGGCCTCGGTGTCCCCAGGGCTGCGGCAACTGGTCATTGACTCGCTCAAGTCCGGACTGTGGCTGGCAATGTTCTGCCCATACCCGGCGGAAACGCCCGTGGAGCTGGCGAGTCTTCGCGCCCACTACAACGAGGTCATCTGCGGCGTACGGGAACTGGCGCTCCTCCTGCGAAAGACAGTAGGCGAAGCCCTGCAGTCAAAGATCGCCGTGTTTGAGCCTGTGCCGCAAGAGCAGCTTGTGGCGCCGCCTATGAGGCTGGCTGAGTACCGCCCTGCGCTCCTCCACTACAATGATGTGCCGGCGGAGCGGGATGAGCTGGGCGTGTATCTCAGGCTGGGGTTTGGGGCGCGAGACCGCTGGCTCAGGGTCTACTCACCGGACTGGCACGAAGGACCCGCGAAGGAAGCCGCCCTGAAGGCGCTGAAGACCTGGCAAGACTATTTCGCCCACGTCCTCAAAGCCTGGGACCCCGACGGTGTCGGCTGGAATCGCGAGAAGCTGAAAGACGGCCGCTGGAAGCTCGTCATCGGTTGACCTTCCGGCCCGCCGGTGGGGCCGACATTCCTGTCGGCCGGGGCGGGCCCACACCATCACTTTGCGTTCCCCGCCTGCTGAAGCCAGATGTAGACGCCCACCGCGCCCACTGCGGAAGGACCGAAACCGGCCAGGTCCGGGCGGCCGTCTCCGTCGAAATCGGCCACGCCGAGCCTGGTGTCGTAATGAGGCTCATAGTCCAGCGGGATGGCGAGCACCCGCTGTGGCGCGAGGCCGTCCGCTGGCGAGCCCGTCAGGATGCAGGCGCCCCGTTTGCCCAGCGCGCAGAGGACCAGGTCGGGCACGCCGTCGCCGTTCCAGTCGGCGGCAGTCGGGCCGTCCCGCAAGACAACCGCTCCCCGGACGGTGAATGCGGCGCTTGGCTCCTTCGGGAAGGGCTCCTCGGCATTCTTCGTGTTCCTGTACAGCCATATGGTGGCGCCTTCCTTGTCGTTGACGACGAAGGCCACGTCTGTCGAGCCGTCGTTGTCGAAGTCCGCCGCCGCCATGAACGTCCAACCCGCTGACTCGCCCTGGGGCGTCTTGAGATGGAACGCCGGCGTCTCGGCCAGTGAGCCGTCTGCTTGTCGCAGGAAAACGTCGCCGTTGGAGGCGATCAGGTCGTCCCGCTTGTCGCCGTTGACATCGGCCAGCGCGAGATCGAAGTACCCTTGCGTTGGCGCCTTGGTCTGTCGGACGCGGAACGTCCCGTCTTCGTTCTGCGTGGCGATGCTGAAGCCGCCGACGAACCGGGAACCGATCACAAGGTCGGTGCGGTTGTCCCCGTTGAGATCAGCGGTCAGGAACTGCGTCGCGCGTGTCGTCCCCGGGATAGGGACCACGCGGAACTTGAGCCCCTCCTGCTGAGCGAGCAGGGCCATCGTCTGGGACTCGCTCGAGACAATCAGGTCGGCCATCTTCTTGTTGTGCCCGAGATGCGCGGCGCGCAGCTTCCATCCCCCCCTCATGTCCGGCAGGTCAACCTCGGCATCGGGAGCCTCCCCGAACTTCGCCCCCTTGTTCAGGTACACGCGCACGGCGGACCCTTGGCCCTTGGGGACGAGCACCGCCACGTCCGGGCGTCCGTCACCGTCTATGTCGGCATAGGCTGCCGACAGAACAGGCTGCAGCCAGGCCGCCACAAGGTAGTTGGTCTGGGCAAAGCCGTAGAGCGGATTCGGTTTCTCGGGCGGCATCTTCGACCAGCCCGTGGCCTCGCCCGCTTCAATGCCCTTGCCCACGAAGTTGGCGGGAGGCCCGCTGCCGTGGCCGCCAAGCACCTCATCGGGCTTCAGGACGGCGAGTTTCCTGAGGCTGCCCAGCACGTCGCGGGCGCTGAAATCCAGGCTGCCGGAGTAGCCCAGCACGCCGCCGGGCATGATGAGGTCGCCAGTGGCGACGTACGTGCGGCCCTCCTTCGTGAAGACGTAGCCCATGGAGCCGTACGTGTGGCCGGGCAAGCGGATGGCTTTGACCTTCAGGCCCGCCAGGTCGAGCTCGCGTTCTTCCGTCAACACGACGTCTGTGGGAAACGGCGGATGGAGACCATAGCCGGTCCCGACGGGGATGTGGTGCTGCAGGATGTACGCCATCTCCGCGCTCGCGACCACTTGGGCGCCGGCGATGACCCGCCAAAGGTACGCGCCCGGCGCGTGGTCGCCATGCTCGTGCGTGAGCAGCACGTACTTGACCTGCATCGGGTCCAGACCCGCGCCCTGGATCCTGGCCCAGTTCTGCTCGAAGGACGCGCCCGCGTTGGGGTCAACGAGGAGCAGCCCCTGCGGCGCCTCGATGACGATCTGGCTGCCGAGGTCGCTGTGCGCCAGGCCGCCGTTGCTCCGCCACAGGCCCGCGCCAAACTTGTCGGCCTTCTGGTTCTTCGTCCACGGCTTCTCGGCGCGCTTGGCGGCCTGGTTGAGGTCGGTGCGCCAGAGCTCCTTGCCCTTGGAGTCCAGTAGGAGCACGGTGCCGGCCGTGCTGCCGACGGCCACGCGGGCCCCGTCCTTTGAAGCGCGGACGAGGCTCGCGGCGCCGACCTCGACTCCCTTCGGCGCTTCCGGGATGGTTTGAGCCTTCTCATCGAGGAGATAGACCCGCCGGTCCCAGCAGCCGACCACGATCCTGCCACTGGCAGCACACGCCACGGAACAGATCGCGTCGGGGAAGCGGACGTTGTCGAGGTCGCCCGTGGCGATATCGAGGATATAGAGATCGCGGGCACTGGTGTCGGCCGGCAGGAAGGGTTGGCCGCCCAGGCCGCGCGACGTCCAGTTATGGGGCGCGATGATGAGCTTTCGGCCGTCGGCGGCAAGCTTCAGGTCACACCAGAACGGTTCGCGGAACGATTCGGGGCCGAGGCGTCGAACCGGCTTGCCATCCGCGTCATACGCGGTGATCGTCGGACGCGCGGGCATGACGCGCCGCGAGAAAGAGAACTCCGCTCCGCCGTCCGCCGGCCGGAAGCGGCGATCCCAGCCCTCGTAATCCGCCACGGCGACTCTTTCTCCCGTCTCGTCTATCGCCACGGCCAGGGGCGCCTGGAACTTCACGTCGCGGTATGGCGGGGCGGGAGGCCCGTACACGCCCTTCTCCGGCTCAGGAGACGGAGCCACGTCCGTGCTCACGAGGCGCGTCCACAGCGGCTTCGGCTTGCCCCGCTCCACCACAACGAGGCTGCGGAACGTCGCGGCCCCCTGATCCGTGGCGGGAGCCCGGCCGACCACGGCCCGGCCGCTGTCGCTGGCCGCGAAGGTCGTGGTCATCCCCTGGTGCAAGGGGACGGACTCCGCACTGCTTTCGCCTGGCGATAGCCACCAGATGTTGTCGTCGCCCGCGACGACCCACTGGTCTCCCGCCCGGGCGGTGAGGCGCGGCACGTGGTTCGAGTGGTCGCCGTAATGGAACAGGAACGCGCTGGCTCTAAAGTCGCGAAACCAAAACTTGCCGGCGAACTGAACAAGCTCTTTCCCCTGGCGAAACCCATAGACGCGCGGAGAGTCTCCCGCCGTGCCTTCAGGCGTGGTACACACGGCCGAGATGCAGCGGCCGTCATTGGAGAGCGTCACTTCGCCGACCCAGCGCTGGCCGGCCCGAAGCTGCTCGACAACCTTCCCGTTTTCATCCAGGAGACAGAGATTGGGATCGCCCGCGGGCGAGATCGTGCCGGCCACGACGAAGCGCGCGTCCTCGCTCACATCCAGGCACGCGATCCCCTGCCAGGGCAGTGGGCCCACGCCGCGCGCGTCCCATTGCGGGACCTGGGATTTGTCCAGCGTTGGCGGGACTTCCACCACACGCGTGGCGGCGCACGCCACACCGCAGAGCAAGGCGGAGGCGAGGAACGTTGCGGCGCACCGTCGCCTGGTGCCACTGCGAGCTAGCTCGCAGTGCCACAGCCGCAGCCAGGGGGCGCCACGGCGGTCCGAATCGTGCGTGCGACAGTCCAGCATGAGCGCCCCCAGGCCACTGCGGCTCGTTGCGGTTCTCGTCACCTACTTCGCCGGAACCGTGCGACCACGAAGCCCACGAAGACCAGAACTAAAACGGCCCGCAACATTCCGCCTTTCTGTTTTCTTCGTGTCCTTCGTGGTTCATGCCGTTCATTTCGCCGGAACCGCTTCCAGCGTGGCGGACTTGGACTTCAGATTCCTCCGCAGGAGACCGCGCTGGCCTTCCACTGTGACCTGCAGTGTCATCTCGTCGTCCCCAGCTTGGTAGGCCCTCCCGACGGCGCCGGCCGAAAGGGATGCCGAGCAGGACGGCGGCGTCTCCCCGATGTAGGGAACGAGGAACGCGGCGAAGATGGGCTTGCCGTTCATGTCGTAGGCGAAAGCCGAGCGCGGTTCCTTCTTGCCGTACTGGAACGCAACCTGGCCGGTCTCCTTCTCGGCCCGGAAGCCTTCAAGGATGGGCTTGAACAGCAGCCTTGCCTCCCCCCGCCCTTTCAGCGCAATCGTCCCGTCCTCAGGCGTCGCGGCGTCCGGCGGGCCGAACTGGAAATGGAGTCGCCGCTCCCCCTTGGCGTCGCCGATGGCCTCGTCCACCACCAGGAAGACCTTCCTCCGGATGAAGAACACGTTCCGCCGGTGCGCGAGTCCCTTGTAGGACTGGTTCTCCACGGTCAGGGCGGTGAGCTCCGGTGAGCTCTCCCACAGCAGCAGCCTCGGAGCATACGCGCTGTTCTTGCCGTCCAGAGTCAGGCATTGGTGGTGCGCCGTCGCGTTGAACCACTCCCGGTTCGCCGCATCGCCGCTGTAGATGAAGCAGCCCGAATCCGGCATCAGATACGAACCATGGGCGAACAGCTCAAAGGAGCAGTTGTCCGGCTGGCAGTGCCAGCCACCGTTGGGCCCGCACTTCAGGGCCAGCCAGATGGCGTCAGGCGTCCACGCGGAGCGGAAGAAGTAGTAGCCGGAGTGCGGGAAGGCCACGCTGGTCTGCGCGGGCTCGGCGCCGCGGCGTTCTTTCTGGGAGAGCGAGGCGATGTATTCCAGGTCCGGCCGCTTGTACAAGGCGGCGCCTTCGCGCACCGTCGAGACCCCCGACTCGTTCCAGCAGTCGCCGAACATGGGAATCGTCCCATCCGGCTTCAGGGCG
Source organism: Planctomycetota bacterium (assembly GCA_026692735.1). GTDB lineage: Bacteria > Planctomycetota > SZUA-567 > H5-PLA8 > H5-PLA8 > JAPLOD01. The sequence goes on from JAPLOD010000515.1 coordinate 8,842, forward strand.
TAGGCGAGGATGTGGTACAGTCTCTCGATCTTCTCCCTGTACTCCTTCGGCACGGGGACGCCGTTCATCTCCGCCAGATCGGCGGTGCGCCTGAACCACTCGATGCACCCGGCGTGGTAACTGAAGGACAGTTCCTTCTGGAGGCCGTCCTCGAGGACCTGGTTGCCAAGCTCGGCGGCCAGGCGTTTCAGGGCCGTCTCCCGCCACACGGCCGCATCCTTGAACTCAGGGAACGTGATGGCGATGAACGCCAGCCCTTCCGATTCCATCAAGCCCCAGTTGGACCCCGCGCTGTACTTCGGAGCCAGGTACACGGCGTGGTCGTAGGCGCTGGCAAGGAACTCGATGAGGAACTCCGGCGTGAACGACTCGCTGTCGCGGAAGTAGTGGTACCAGGCACAGAGATCGTGGCCCCGGATGCCGGCCTCCAGCGTGCGCCACGCTGGACGGAAGTCGGGCGGGCATTTCTTGCGCCAGTCCAGGAATTGAAGCACCCATTCCCTGGCGAAGGCCTCATCGCCGGTATGCCACCAGGCGCGGCCCATCGGCTCCCACCAGTACATACGGTGGAGCTGCCACATCCATTCCTGGTCCGGGTACGGGTTCTTCCGCCACTCGATGTCCTTCCCGCAGTCGCGCGCCGGGTACGACGGCTGGGAGATGAAGACATGCTTGAGCGCATCCCGGGCGATCCTCAGGTCATGCTCCGATGCGCAATGGCCGCGGCTCGATGCGCGCTTGTCCGGGTCAACCGGATGCTTCACCGTCTTGCGCGCGCGGTAGTACGCGAGCAATGCGCTCGCGGCCCGCGCGAAATCCTTCTCCTCGGCTGCCTGCCGGACCTTTTCGAGTCCCTCTTTGGCGAGGTCCAGCTTGGAGAACACTTCCGCCGCGGGCAACGGCGCGCTCTCTTGGGCCATGGCTCCGGCTCCCAGGACCATTGCGAAGACCAGTGGCAGACTCCGCAGCATGCTTCGGCCGTCCTTTCCCGTACGCCTGCTGGTTCTGTGTACCCTGGAAAGTTGGGGAATGCCATGCAATCCGCTTGCGTGAGCACCGCGGCCTCAGTGTGTCCTTCGATTGTTCCAGCCAGACCGTCCAGGCCGCGGAGTCCATACCGTGGTCGCAGCCGCAGATCCGCATTCAGGCTTCGCCGATCCGCACCGGGGCTTTAGTCTTCCGGCTTTCAACGACGGCATTGGCTAGCAGTTCGCCGATCAGGCCGTCGCGGGCGCCGGCCGTTTCCGGCGTCTTGCCGCTGACGATGCACTCACCGAAGTGATTCATCGCGTGGAGCCAGCCCTTGTCCACGCTGTAGCCGACGCCGGTCAGCCGATGGGCGAGGAATTCCTGGTAGATCTTGTCCTCCGCCGTCGCCTCGTCGGCCTTGTACTGGCCGCATTCCAGAGCGAACTGGTCCGGTGCCATCGCGTGCAGCGCGCGTAACGCCTCGATGCCCAGCGCCTCGTAGAGGTACCGTTGCGTCCATTCCGTCCGGGGATGAAGGTGCCCGCGGAAACGGTAACATCGCTCCACGCCGGGCAGGCCATAGGTCCGCAGCTCCACGAAGCTGTCCACCGTCAGCCCGCCGCGGGCAGCGATCGCCTCGAGGTATTCCTTGGGCCAGTCCAACGTGGACCAGCCACTGCTCAGGATTGTCGCCACCGGCCCGGATCTGAACTTGAGCGTGATGATCTCGTCGTCGGGGCGGGCCTCAACCGTGTACAAGGTCTCGACCTCGGAGCCTGTCAGCCAGCGCAGCAGATCGAAGACGTGGCACAACTCATGGAACACGCGCTGTCCCGGCGGGTAGTTCTTGCCCCACGTATAGCAGTAGGTGTCGGCAATGCGGTAGTAGATATTGTGCGCGCCGCCATTGGCCCGTAGCAGCTCTCTGGCCTTGCGGTACGCGGGCGCAAAGCGGCGGTTGAAGCCGACAGCAACGTGTTTCCCGCTCTTCTGCTGCTCCGCGACAATGGCCTGGCACTGCGCGACGTTCTCGGCCAGCGGCTTCTCGACGTAGACGTGTTTGCCTGC